>NZ_FTMT01000002.1:0-352648 GCF_900156015.1 Chryseobacterium sp. RU33C
TAATAAAAAGTTATTTCCGTAAAATTTTTTGAGCTATGAGGGCTCAAAATTTTCCAGAATAACTTTTTAACTTACACAGTTAGTGAAACACTACCAAATACATCTTTACAGAACTTATTAAAATTGCAATACGGAATGAAAAAACGTATTGCAATTTTTGTATCTATTGGTTTGTGACTGTTTTTTCACAGTATACAGACAGTTTAAATTTAATCATTACGGTTTCCCGTAGGGTTACGACTACATTCTCTACTTATATTTACAAAGTTTATATAAACTAAAAGTACAAGAAGTTTTTTTAATGCCTTCCCTTATGGGGGGAGCTTTTTGTTTTTATGATTTGAAGGCAAGGTATACAATATACTTGTTTACTGTAACGGCTTTATTTTGGCAGGGTAATTCGGGTCGTGTTCAGAGGTTTAAGATAAGCGATCTTTTTCTCCGCTACCATTTTATCAAGTAATTTGTTTCTTTCAAGGATTGGTAAATTAATTATTTGATCCAGTTCATTAATGTCTGAACCGTTCCATCCTCCATTTCTTTTATGGTCTTCTCTTATTTTCTCTATTATTTTAGCTTCTATTTCTTCCATGTTTTCCATGGTTCAAATATACTACTTAATAAACATTTCATACACTAAAACGATCCATCCGATTCCGCATGCCCGGGTAATACATCCAATCAGTTTCACTTGCCAGTCCGGGCTTTGAAATAGCAGGCAGTCTTTAATAAATTCTTTCATCTTTCTAAGATACTTTTATTGAATGTTTTTTGTTTATGGAAACCCATAACGATTATTTTTTTTATTTTATGTCTCTTGTTGGAGAATAATTTTTATATTTGAATCTGAATTAAAATCAAAACCATGAAAAATTTAAAGAAAATCTCTAAGGAGAAATTAAAAAGTATTACAGGAAAGAGAGGATGTCCTCCTGGCTGGCATGACTGCCCGGTGCCATGGAATGAAAAAGTGTGCATTCCGCATGATAATGAAATGGCATGTCCTGATTTATAAAAATTAATCCCTCGCTGAGAGGGATTTTTTGTTCTTATATTTCAAAATTTAACCATTTTAGCATCGACTTTATAAACTTTTTCCAGAGATATACTGTTTTTTAAATGGTTTTTATCAGCTTTCCCTGGTTTTCATACGTCCTGCCTTTCAATTTGAAATAGGGTGTTTTCCCTTCACTGTTTTGGGAGTTACAGGTTTAATTTTGCTCAACAATAAATAAAATGAAATCCATGAGAACAATCAATTACATCGTTATACATTGTACGGCAACACAGCCAGATGTTACAATAGAGAGCATTAAAACGTATTGGAAGGAAAACCTGAAATGGAAAAATCCAGGGTATCACTATATGATAAAATCTGATGGAGAAATAGTAAACACTTTGCCCATTGATCGCGTTTCCAATGGAGTTGCAGGGTGGAATTCTCAAATTATCAATATATCATACATTGGAGGCATTGATAAAAGCAACCATCCCAAAGATACAAGAACTAAAGATCAAAAAAAATCTATTGTAAAGCTGTTAAGAGAATTAAAATCAAAATTTCCTAAAGCTAAAATTCAAGGGCATAGAGATTTTCCCAATGTTCATAAAGCTTGCCCTAGCTTTGATGCTAAGAAAGAGTATGCTGGGTTATCATAAGGTGAAGTATTGCAAGATCGTTTTTAAATAGCATTATGGTTTTCCATAATATATTATCCAACTAATATAAAAAAGATAAAATAATACAATTACGGTTTTCCGTAGAATATGCCTTCAGTCTATCCGTATATTTACAATGTTTGTGAAAACACAGCGTACATGTCAATTTTTTATCCTCCTTTGTTGGAGGATTTTTTATGATTGGAGAGACCTTCCTTCAGGAGTAAAAAATAAAACCTCCGAAATTTTGGAGGTTTGTTTCTATAAGTTTTCTCAGGTTTTTTTTTATACGCTGCATTTTTTTAAGATAAAAATAAAGGAATCAATTCTAATCTGAGTGTAAAGCTGATTTTATCCGAAAAAAGCATTGGAACTCCCGATCCAGATGGCATCTTTTTTATTGAAATCTACATTCACCATGGCGGCCTTTGTCATTCTTCCCAAATTTTCCAATAAGATAGGACGTTCATCATTTTCCCGCCAAATATACAACAAACGGATCTCTGCTTTTGAAAAATCTCCGTTGATATCTTCAAAAATGGGTTCATAATATACTTTTCTCTGCAGAATATAGTTTTCCTTATCCTTAATAGCCTCTGTAACTTCCTTTGTAGGGTTTAAATTAACACCACTTCCCGCAAATGAAAATAAAGGTTTCAATACAAAATCATCCAGATTTTCATTTTCCGGGAATTCATGCAGGAAATAACTCTTTGGAACAAACGGATGCTTTAATAAGGGCAAAAGGAACTTTGAGATTTTAAAGAACCAGTTCGGGTGGGTAATCCATTTGACATCCACTTCCTCACGGAAATCAAATTCTGTAGTAAGATCAGGAATATTATCCAGCTCGTCAAATATAACACGGTTGTAGATTCTTTTGATTTCGGTTAACTTACCATTATTTTCATAATACAGCTTTCGTCCTTCCTTCTTTACTTTCGTCAGACATACTGTTTTAATTCCTATTAATTTTTCTGTGAGAGCAAAATCAATCGCTGTTTTTTGTTTTTCCGGAAAAATTTCAAGGAGGACTACATTTTCAGGATTTTCATCTCCTACAATCAGTTCTTTTAAATAGTTTTTAAAAGTTTCATGGGGCATAGGATTTTTGATCTCTGAAAGAAAAGGGTAAACTTCACAATACGTTTCTTCATATACTTTCTGGAAAGCATACAAAGAAGGAAATGCCTGAAGCTCAATCAGCTGAGGTTCTATTGTTCCGTTTTCACTTTTGCAGACTCCAAAATCTATGGTGAAAAAATGAGGCTGATCCGTATCATTGGGAACTCTGCAGTTATCAGGAATTGCCTTTTGAAGAAGCTCTGCCGGCATTGCTTTAATCTGGCTGATAATGCTTTCACTGGCGTCTATAAGCTTATTCTCAAATTCTTTTGTCAGAAAAAGCGGACTTTCTGAAACTCTGAAACCAGGTGCTGTTCCACCTATTTTTGCCAATATATTTTTGAGTTGACTGTATTTTTCATCTGAAAACTCGTGATTGTACTGTTTTCTGTATTTTGGAATCATATTTTTTTTCTTTGTGATGTTAAAAAAATCGGACATTTATGCCCGATTGTTATATAGTAAGAAGCTGGAAGCTGGGAGAGGGAAGTTTTCAATTCTGAAATTTAAATTATTAGTTTATAAATAAAAGAATAATCAATAATCTTAACCGATAGTAACTTCCAGCATCCTTCTTCCGGCTTCCATCCTTTTTAAACCAAAGTCTCAGCTTCTTTCAAAATGTTTTTTTTTGCAAACTGAAGAAATCTCGGAAGAATCTGATGTCTGGTGAGAATGATTTTGTCTTCATCGTCTATTCTGTCTATCGTTTCAAGATATTTTTCCATCCCGAAATTTTCAATCATTGCTTCTCTGTTTTTTTCATCTTTCAGATTTTCGATCAAAGACTCTGGATTGGCTTCTGGATGAAACTGTGTTCCGAATATCTCCTCCGAAAAACGAACGGCCATTACGGCTCTTTCCAGGTTGATATGAGGTCGGAATTTTTCAATTGCCATGATGGTCATTCCCAATTCTTCAAAACGCTCATGATCCGGTTCAATAAACTGATAAGCTCTGGAATCTACCGCATAAAAAGGATCCTTAAGATTTCTAAATAAAAACTCATTTTCGCCTTCCTCTGTTTTATGAACAGGCATTACCCCGAAAGAATAAGATTTTCTTTTGCAGATATTTCCCAGATTCCAGTGAATGCTTGCCAGCTGGAATGAGTGGCAGATCAGAAAAAGGTACTTTTTATCTTGATGGTATTTATTATGCTCAAAAACAGAATTTAAAAAATCAGCAAATCTGTCTTCCCAGGCAAGGCCTTCACGATGTGGATTTCCCGGTCCGCCGGAAGAAATGAAAATATCAAAATCTCCGATCTCCGGCATTTCATCTTTGAATCTTACATCAAATGTCTCGATTACAACATTTTCTTCAGAGTTCTGCTGAAATGATTCAGAAATTTCTTTAATGTTTCTAAATCCTTGATTAACTTGATTGTTGTTCATATCCAGCAGAGCAATTCGAATATCTTTCATTACATCATATTTTTTGTAAAGTTACCAAAAATATTATGAAGCAGAATCACCATGTGTGATACCATACTCCGTTTCAGAGATCATATAATCAACGACTTTCCTCAGATCGCCTGTTTCCTTAAAGATTTGAAGCTGTCGGTCTGCACCGGTTCCGTTTTCAAGAATTTTCCAGGCATATTCCACTTCATGGCGGCATCCCAGATCATCTACCACATCATCAATAAATTCTAAAAGCTCCTTCAATAAATGCGGATAAGGAACAGATTCTTCTTTTCCAAAATCGATGAGATGGGCTTCAATACCGCTTTTGGAGGCACGCCATTTATTTTCGTTCAGCAACAGTCTTCTGTAGCTTCTGAAGCTTAGATTTTGTTGGTGAAGTTTATAAATTTTGGCAACCAGGCATTGCATAATGGCTGCAAGACAAACCGTTTCATCAATTCTTAACGGCATATCACAGATTCTGAATTCAATTGTAGGATAGAACGGATGTACCCGTAAATCCCACCATATTTTCTTGGCATTGTCGATAGTTCCTGTTTTTACCAGAAGATCTACATAGCTGTCAAACTCTGCCAGAGAGTTGAAATAACTTGGAATACCGGTCCTTGGGAATTTTACAAAGATTTCCTGTCTGTACGATTTAAAACCTGTATATCTTCCGATCCAGAAGGGAGAATTGGTAGAAAGGGCATACACATGAGGAAGAAAGTAACGCATGACATTCTGAATTCTCACGCCTTCTTCACGATTGGGAATTCCAATATGAACATGCAGTCCGAAAATAAGATTTTCCCTGGCCACATCTCCCATATCATCTACAATTTTGATGTATCTTTCTCCCTGGGTGATATTGTTTTCAGACCAATGAGAGAATGGGTGAGTGCCTCCTCCGGAAACACGTAATCCCTGTTCATGGGCGGTATTGATAAGGTGACGCCTTAAATTCGTCAACTCTGCTCTGGCTTCCTGGATATTCTGACAAATTCCCGTTTCCATTTCAATCATGGATTCGTGCATTTCGTGCTTTAAGTTCTCACTTAAAACCGCTTTGCCGCCTTCAATGATTTTTGAAACGTGAGAAACCAGATCTCTGCTTTCTACATCAATGATCTGATATTCTTCTTCAATTCCAATAGTAAACTGATGATGCATTTATTTTGTGTTTTTTAATTCTTTTTCGATGTTATTTAATGGAATCTTTCACAAAGGTTCCCCAGGCAATATTGGGTTTCCCCGGAACATATTCTTTAGCTTTTTCTATAGCCAGTTTTGCAGCATGTTCTATAATCCATGCAAAATTTTCTTCACCTACAGAATTTCGGTCTGCATCGGGAGCGGGGTTACAGAAATCAATGGCATAAGGTATACCGTCTCTTACAGCAAATTCCACGGTGTTGAAATCGTATCCTAAAGCTTCATTCATTGTAATTGTATAATCATGAATGGTTTTCAATAATTTTTCAAGTTCTGCACCTTGTGTCTGATGTGTGGTGGCATATCTTAAATGGGGCGCATTTCTAGGTTCATAAGGCATGATGTGAACATATTTTCTGCCCAGGCAGTACACTCTGTAATAATCATCAAAGATAATTTCTTCCTGTACCATCATGACCAGCTGTTCTGTTTCTCCTAATTTATTCCAAAGATCATCCGGATTTTCAACTCTGTAAACACTTTTCCAGCCTCCGCCATCATGAGGCTTCATATATGCCGGAAACCCTACATAATTGAAGATGTATTCCCAGTCATGGGGGAATTTCAGGTTTCTGAATGAAGTTTCGGAGGTGTTGTCCGGTCTTTCATGAGATGGAAGCAGAACGGTCTTAGGAAGCGGAATTCCCAGTTTGGACATCAGGGCATTGTTGAAAAACTTCTCATCAGCACTCCACCAAAACGGATTGTTGATTACATAAGTGCCGTTAAGGGCTGCATTTTTTAAATAAGCTCTGTAAAAGGGAACGTCCTGTGAAATTCTGTCGATGATCACTGCATAACCATAGTCTGCTCCTTGTTCTAATTTATCTATAGTAACGGGTTCAGCAATGATATTTCCACCTCCCAGCTCATTTACTTTGTCTATAAATGCCCAGGGAAAAGTGTCTTCCATACCGAAAAGAATTCCTACTTTTTTTGTCATAATTTTTGTTTTTAAGGTGGGTGTATATTTTTTCTATTTGTCTTTTATTGTTTTTAAGAGAAAAATGCTCCTATAAAAGTAGGGAAGACCATTCTCCATAAAGGCCAGTCGTGGCCAATCCATTTTCTTTCATCATACCAGAAGTCTATGCCTTTTATTCTTAGGATTTCAGCCATTTCAACATTTTTATCCTTGCAGATATCCAGGTCAGACGTGCTCAGCACGATATGCATGTGTTTATATTTCCAGGCTTCATCATTTCTTACAAATTCCCTTGGACAGTTGAAGTATACCAGTTCATCAGAATAGCCATCCATAAAATTCCTTATGCTGAATGCTCCTGAAAGACAAAACAGATGAGAAACCACATCCGGAAATCTGAAAGCGAAATTAGCTGCATGGTATCCTCCGAAACTTGCTCCTGCAACGGCCACGCGATGTGTTTTGTGAAGCTTCTGGATATAAGGCACGAATTCCTGAATCAGAAATTGTACATACCGCTCATAGTTTCTTATTCTTTGCTGGGGAGATATTTTGTCGTCATAAAAGCTCCAGCTGTCAATGGTCTGTACATTGTAAAGTTTTACTTTTCCCTGTTCTATAAACCAGTTGATACTTCCATTGAGATGAAAATCATGGTTTTGGGTGTATTGGCCCTGCGAAGTTGGAAACATAATGACAGGGTGACCATAATGTCCGGTCACTTCTACCTTTAGACTTGTTCCCAATATATTTGAATAATAATCTGTATGTTCTATATGAGGCATTTTTTTGTGTTTAATTTTAATACTGTATTTATATTAATTCAATAAATTCAATTCCTCCCAACTGATCTTTTTCTAAAATATCCAGTACAATCGTTCCTAATTTCGGATGTTCAAGGATTATATTTTCTTTAAAGATCCATTTTGATCCAGGTTTGTTGGCATGAATGGAGTCAACGAACTGATAATATGCTTTGCTTTGCCATTTTCCGGGATTTATGTTTTCTAAATTACGTTTTACCAAGGAATCTTCTGGCAGACTGTATATTATGAATTCAATAACATTTTGAATATCAATGTCACGCTTCACTTTCAGGAACTCAATTTGTTGCTTTTGGGAGGAAGGATATTCAGCATGTCTGTATGGATTATTTCTGCTGCAGCATCCAGCCTGTCCTGTACAATGGAGGCATCACCAGATTTATAAACAATCCCGACATGATAATCTATGGGAAGAAATTTGACAACTTCTTCACATTCGAAATTACTGTAATTCGGTTCTTTATCTTTAATCAGAGCCACAATCAAGCCTGAATAATAGCCTGTAGGCGGAGAAACGCTGTAATCATGACCTCTCAGAAGAGCATCTTCAATTTTAGCCCATTCTCTCCAGATATTGATACCGCTTGAAGCTTCAACCAGATCCGGGATATGAGCACCACCCACTCTGGATGAGGTTTCAAGGAAGTACCATTTTCCGTCTTCTTTTCCACGGATAAATTCTGTATGGGTTGCACCATTAATCAGTCCGAAATTGGAAAGTACTTTTGCGTTTATTTCTTCCAATGCTTTAAAGTCCTCGGAATATCTTCCTAAGGTTTTGGATCTGAAAACACCACCCTCATGTGATACCTGCATGGGAGGTGCAAGATATTTTGAGGCAGAAGTGAATACTATTTTTTTGTTAAAAGTAAGGCTGTCCACATGGTAAACATCTCCGGGTTTAAAACTCTCCAGTAAAAAAAGATGGCGTTCTTCTCCCAGCGTTTCCAGTGCTTCAAGAAGTTGTTCTTTAGAAGTTATTTTCTTGATGCCTGATGCTGATGCTTCGGAACGCGGTTTCAGTACCCATGGGGCAGGAACGCGGTCTGTAAATTCATCCACTTCATGATCATTGAATACCGCAGTGAATTCGGGGACGCTGATCCCGGAATCCTTTGCTTTCTGCCTCATGGCAAGTTTATCTCTGAAATACCGGTGGGTAGTCTGTCCCATTCCGGGAATACGGAATGTCTCTCTGATTAACGCTGCTTTTTCAACATCATAATCATCCAAAGCCACTACAGCATCTACTTTTCTGGTCTTCATCAGATGAGAAAATCCTTGGATCAGATGTTCCAGATTCCATACGGATGGCTTTAGCTCAGGCATATAAAATGTTTCATCAATAGCATGCCAGGGCCAGTTTTTTTCTTTGAGGTTTTCGGAGGTTACGAGGATGATTTTATTACCGAGATTCTTCATTTCGTCCATAAAATCGTAGCCTTTGTAGTAGCACGAAATACACACAATTGTTTTCTTCTCCATATAATGTTTTTTAATATTTAGTGAATTTTCAAAAATAAAAGCGTTTATTTATTATTTTATTAATGTTAAAAAATGAAATATCGTGCGTTTTTGAAAATTCACTAATCAATTATACAGAGTTTTTTTGTAAAAAACTAATTTTTAGTGATAATTTTCAATTAAATTCACCAGAAGCTGAACACCAAAACCTGTTGCTGCTTTTTCTTTAGCATAGCCTACACTTCCAAAGGCTACTCCGGCAATATCCAAATGTGCCCATTTAGGATGGTTTTCAATGAATTGCTCTAAGAATTTCGCGGCAATAATACAGTCTCCTACAGGTTTTAAAGAAATGTTTTTTATATCTGCTACATCAGACTGGATATCGTCTTTCCAGACATCCCATAAAGGAAGATTCCATACTCTCTGATTGGTTTGGTCTCCTGTTTTTATAAGATTATTTTTTAATTCTTCATTATTGGAGAACATTGCAGCGCAGGTATCTCCAAACATTCTTACAGAGCTTCCCGTTAAAGTTGCCAGGTCAATCAGGAAATCTGTTTTGTAGTTTTTAGCAAGATAAGACAATCCGTCCGCGAGAATCAGCCTGCCTTCCGCATCGGTATCAAGCACTTCAATGGTCTTTCCGTTGTAGGCTGTGATCACGTCACTTGGAAGGAGAGCCTTTTCAGAAACAGCATTGTCTGTAATAGGAAGAACAGCAATAATATTCACAGGAAGCTGCATTTCAGCGGCATAGATTAACGTTCCCAAAACAGCGGTAGCTCCACCCATGTCAGACTTCATATAATGCAGATTGGCAGAGCTTTTTATTGATATTCCTCCCGTATCAAACAAAATACATTTTCCTACCAGCCCGAAAGTCTTGGCGTTTTTTGCTGTCGTTTTATATTCTAAAATAGTGAAAGCAGCATCATAAGCACTTCCTTGGTTCACAGAAAGATAAGCGCCTAATCCAAGCTCTTCACATTTCTTTCTGTTAAAAGCCGTGTATTTTAAATCATATTTTTTAGCCAGATTTTTGAGGTATGCACTTAATATATCCGGTTTTTTAAGATTGGCTGGTTTGTTGAGCCAGTCCTGACAGGCGGTCTGCCCGTTAATCAGAGCTTCTGCTTTCTGGCTGATGTGATCTAATTTTTTCTGGCTTAAATTTTCAAAATGTAATTCAAATTTTGTATTCCAGAAAGCATGTTTTTTATCAAAAGGATAGTTGTAAGTTCCTGTTAAAAGTCCTTTAACGAATTCCTGAAACTGCTTTTCATTCATAAAATCAGCAAGTGCTAATGTAGGCACAGCCTGCAGTTTTTCTTTTTGAGACTGTGAAAACCTGGCTGCCACCTGCTGGATTTCATAATTTTGTAAAGCAGATTTTCCTAATCCAATGAAATAAGTAATTCCTTCTTCATGGGCATTGACAAAGACTTCATGTTTTTTCCCGGTGAAAAAAGTGGAAATGTTTTTATTGAAATTTTTACTGGTTTTTGTCCATTCTTCCTCAGTAAAAAGGTGAAAAACCTGCGTGTAATTTTTGTTTTTTTTATTGATTAGTTTCATAAACAGATGTTATATTTTCTAAATTTATAAACCTTGCTGTTTTCAAATGAAATTTTCTACAGCAATTTTATATTGAGTTCTTGATGCTTTGCTGGTGTGGTTTTACTTCTACCGGATTTTCTGTATTGTCATAGAATAGCCATTCAATAGCTCTTGGAAACTCCTGTGACCAGTAAAATTCATTGTGAGTGCCTTCAGGATTGATATTGGTTTTAAATTCAAAATCAAAAAGCTTTTTCTCTTCCCATTTTTTCAGATATTCTTCAAAAATATGAATCCTTTTGACCATTTTAGAGCCTTCCTGACCGCCGCCGTAAAGATAAATTTTAGTTTTGAACGGAACCCGGAAATTCATCATCGGAAAGTTGTTATTCGGTTCTACCCAGAGAGAAGGCGAGAAGATTAATAGTTTGGAGTACACTTCAGGATAAAGAAAACCACTGTATATACTGATGAGCGCTCCCAATGAGCTGCCCCCGATTCCGGTATTGTCGCGGTCTTTTTTTGTTCTGTAATTTTCGTCCACAAAAGGCTTTAAAGTATCTGCAATAAAGCGGATATACTTTTTTCCTTCCGAACCGCTGGCGACATGATCATTATCAAAAATATATTCTTTAATTCTTTCCTCACTGCCATGTTCTATCGCAATGATGATAAGATCACCGCGTCCATACTCTGCAAGGATGGATAGCTTTTTGTCGATTTCCCAATTTCCGAAGCCGCTTCCTTCATTGAACAGATTTTGTGCATCCTGAAGGTATAAAACAGGATACCGTTTATCCGTGTTGTGATAGTCGTAGGGAAGGAGCGCCCAAACCTTACGGTAACGGTCAAGCTGCGGAATGTAAAAATTTTCGGAAATAACTTCAGCTATAGGATAATATTCTTCTTTGAAAGGTCCCCAGTTCAATCTCCATTTTTTTACAGAGTCAGTTGTTTTACCTGCAGATTTTTTTACTTTCCGGTTGGGTGTGATATTTCCATATTGGTCCAGTTCTACATTTTCCCAACCTCCCTTTGTGAATTTATATTCAATATCATCAGGAAGAGCCTGATCTTCAATTTCTATAAAATAACGGGATGTGTCAGTCTGTCTAAGCTGAAAATTATAATCTTTAGGATTCCAGCTATTGAAATTTCCGGTAATAAATACCGGTCTGTCGTCTATTTCTACTGTATAAAGTTCAAACCTCATCGTTGTGTTTAATAAAATATTGATGTTAAATTTATAAAAAAAAGATTGTTTTGAAATTATAAAAATATGTAGTAAAAAATGATATATTTGATAGATAGACAAAACACGAAATGATGTTGATAATTATTTGATGAATAATTTATCGCTATTGTCAGTATTTTTCGTAGTTTCAGGAAAAATATAAATATAAACTGATCTTGATGAATTCTGTTAAGACCTACACGCTTTTCACCGATCATGATGTATATCTTTTTAAAGAAGGTAGGCACTATAAGCTGTATGGTAAATTTGGAGCACATTCTGCAGAAAAAGAGGGCGTAAAGGGCGTATATTTTTCCGTTTGGGCACCTAATGCAAAGAAAGTTTCTGTGATCGGAAATTTTAACAACTGGAATCATAAAGATCATATCTTGTTTCCACGATGGGATGAATCCGGGATCTGGGAAGGATTTATTGAAGGATTAACCTGGGGAACATTATATAAATATGCTATTGAAACACCCAGAGGTGAAATTCTGGAGAAAAGCGATCCCTATGCATTGAGCTGGGAACAGAATATTCAGGCCGCTTCTCTGGTTTCTACTACCTGGTATGAGTGGGATGACCAGGAATGGATGGACAGCCGCTGGAAAAGAAACAGGCTGGAAGCTCCGATATCTGTATATGAGCTGCATTTAGGCTCCTGGGTAAGAGAAGAAGATCAGCCCCAGCGTTTTTTAAACTATAGAGATATTGCCAAAAAACTGGTTCCTTATATAAAAGAAATGGGATTTACCCATGTAGAATTTATGCCGGTGATGGAATATCCATACGAACCCAGCTGGGGATATCAGATTACCGGTTTTTATGCGGCCACTTCGCGCTTTGGTTCACCACAGGATCTGATGTTTCTTATTGATGAACTTCATAATAATGAAATAGGCGTTATTCTGGATTGGGTTCCGTCCCATTTTCCGGGAGATGCCAATGGTCTTCACCGCTTTGACGGCTCTTATCTGTATGAACATGAAGATCCGAGAAAAGGATTTCACCCGGATTGGAAATCGCATATTTTCAATTACGGAAGAAATGAAGTAAAGTCTTTTCTGATTTCAAATGCCATGTTCTGGCTGGATCGCTATCATGCAGACGGATTGCGTGTGGATGCCGTAACTTCAATGCTTCATCTTGATTATTCAAGAAATGAAGGAGAATGGGAACCTAATATATATGGAACCAATGTGAACCTGGAAGCTAAAACTTTTCTACAGGAATTTAATACGGCTGTTTATAAAGAATTTGGAAATAATATCATCAC
This sequence comes from Chryseobacterium sp. RU33C, assembly GCF_900156015.1. Classification (NCBI taxonomy): domain Bacteria; kingdom Pseudomonadati; phylum Bacteroidota; class Flavobacteriia; order Flavobacteriales; family Weeksellaceae; genus Chryseobacterium; species Chryseobacterium sp. RU33C. Next base: position 12,692 of record NZ_FTMT01000002.1, read on the forward strand.
CATAGCAGAAGAAAGCTCAGATTTTCCCATGCTTACAAAACCTGTTCATGACGGTGGTGTAGGATTTGGAATGAAATGGATGATGGGCTGGATGCATGATACGCTGGATTATTTTAAAGAAGATTTTGTTAACCGTAAATTCCATCATCATAAACTGACCTTTGCTTCCATGTATATGTATAATGAAAATTATATGATGCCTTTGTCACATGATGAAGTGGTACACGGAAAAGCAAGTCTTATTTATAAAATGAAGGGTGACGAATGGCAGAAGTTTGCCAATCTCCGTACCTTATATGTATATATGTATACCCATCCCGGAGCAAAGCTGCTTTTCATGGGCGATGAATTCGGACAGACCGGTGAATGGAATTTTACCAGAAGCCTGGACTGGCATTTGCTTAAATATCCTGTTCACCAAGGAATGCAGGAAATGGTGAAAGACCTGAATCACCTTTACAGATCAGAAACCGCTTTTTATGAAAATCAGTTTGATAAACATGGCTTTGAATGGGTAGAAGCAGATGATCTGGAAAATTCGGTATATGTTTATCTAAGAAAAGGAAAAAAGAAAGAAGATGTCCTGATGGTCATTTTAAATCTGGCACCAAAAGTATTGGATTATAAAATCGGGATTCCTGCAGGCTCCCACTGGAAAGTTATTTTAAACTCGGATGATGAAAAATACAGAGGAAGCGGAGTAAGTCCTGAAATCCTTGATGAGAGGTATGAAGAATGGAGAAATTATTCTAAAACAATGACGGTGAAATTACCGCCATTGGCAGGAATTATTTTAAGACAGAAGAAAGATAAAAAGTATAAATTACACAGAATTAAACACAAGAGATAAAGAATGGTTGTTTATCATTTAAGTACAGAATGTTATCCTGTAGCAAAAGTAGGCGGTCTGGCAGATGTGGTTGGAGCGTTACCAAAGTATCAGAATAAAGTAAAAGGTATAGAGGCAAAAGTAGTGATGCCCTGGTATAATAAACCTTTTATTCGGGATCATGAATTCGATGTTGTTTTTGATGGCTTTATCCATCAGGGGATCAGTATGCTGCAGGTTCAGGTATTGAAAGAAAAGACAAATGTCCTGGGATTTGAGCTGTATATGGTAAGAATTCCGGGATTATTAGACAGGGATAATCCTTATGGGTATCAGGATGAAAGTTTCCAGTTTCTGGCTTTTCAACATGGAATACTGCATTGGCTTTGTGCCATGGAAATCCGTCCTGATGTGCTGCATTGTCATGATTATCATACTGGTTTGATTCCTTTTATGGTGGAAAATTGTCCGGAATTCGGATTCTTAAAAGGAGTAAAAACAATAGGAACTATTCATAACGGAGAATATCAGGGAATGATGAGCTGGAATATGGCCAATTATATGCCTTCTTTTGATGATTATAAATGGGGACTGATAGACTGGAACGGATTCATGAATCCTCTGGCAAGTATGATTAAATGTGCCAACGCTTTTACCACCGTTTCCGAAGGATATCTTGAAGAACTCTTTATCAGCTTCCGCGGACTGGAAAGTCTGGTTCGTCAGGAATTCGGAAAAGCTTATGGTATCATTAACGGTATTGACACCGAAGTCTGGAATCCTGAAACAGATCCGATGCTCGATTTTAATTTTAACAGTAAAAATGCTGTAGCTCAGAAAAAGAAAAATAAAGAAAGACTCTGTAAAGAATATGGGTTAAAGCCCGAGCTTCCTTTATTCGCCTTTATCGGAAGATTCGCCACGGAAAAAGGTGCAGATCTGCTTCCGGATGTAGTTTGGCGAAGTATTAAACAAAGTTATGGAGCTTTAAATATTATGATTCTCGGATCAGGAAATACCTATATTGAAAATAAACTGAAAGAATACGATTATACCTACACCAATTTTGCACTGGATCTTGGATATAAAGAACATCTTTCCCATAAGATCTATGCATCAGCAGATTTCCTTCTGATGCCTTCCAGAGTAGAGCCTTGCGGGTTGAATCAAATGTACTCCATGAGATACGGAACTGTTCCCGTGGTAAGATTTACGGGAGGTCTCAAAGATACCGTAGAAGATATTTCGACGGGTGGAGCAGGACTGAACTTTACTTATCCGGGGGTAGATGATGTTGTACATGCTATGAACAGGGCAATGGCGATTTATAATCAAAAAGGGGTTATGGAAGATCTTATCCATGCCAACATGAATTTTGACTTTGCATGGGAGAAATCTGCAGAAAAATACATAGCTTTATATAATAGCTGATAGAGTGAAGATTTTCGGATTTCTTTCTGTGATAATGTTTACACTGTTTTCATGTAAAGAAGACAGAGGAAGCTATCATGGAGGTTATTATTGGATTTATGGCTACGGTCTTCCGGCAACGGAAAGGTATGAAGCAATGGCTGGTATTGCCGAAAAATGGAAAATAAAGCATTACTCTGTCGGTGATTGTCTGGTAGAACCTGACGAGATGAAGAGAATAGATGCTCTTAATAAAAGGACTTATGCTGCAATAGAAAGAAAATATGGGAAAGGCTGGAGAGAAAAGTATCGTAAAGATGTCGATAACTTTGTAATGAAGAGTGCTGATGTAATGGACGTACTTATTACAAATCCGTTCTTCAGAAATGAGCTTAAAAAATATAATATTGAAATCTATAACCTGGATAAAGAGGTTTTAGTATTAAATGATAAAGATGATTTTCGGGTGACTGTTTATAAAAACGAGCTCCAATATGAAAACAAAGAATGCTTTAAAGTAGCAGTAAACACTAAAAACAGAACAGTAAACTTAATAAAATAAAACGCAATATATTTATGAATCGAAATGTAATCTCCATTGTGTTAGGAGGAGGCAGAGGAACAAGATTATTTCCGTTAACGTATACCAGATCAAAGCCGGCTGTTCCTATTGCAGGAAAATACAGACTGGTGGATATTCCTATTTCAAACTGTTTGAACTCAGGACTGAATAAAATTCTGGTGCTAACGCAGTTTAATTCTGCTTCCCTCAATTCACATATTAAGAATTCTTATCACTTTGATATCTTCAGCAAAGGTTTTGTAGACATTCTGGCAGCCGAGCAGAATGTAGAAAATGACAGCTGGTATCAAGGAACAGCTGATGCTGTGCGTCAGTCTATGAAGCATCTTGAAAAATATGATTATGACTATATCCTTATTCTTTCAGGAGATCAGTTGTATCAGATGGATTTCAGAGAAATGCTGGACTTCCATATTGAAAACGGAGGCGATCTTACCATTGCTACCATTCCGGTCAATGCAAAAGACGCCACAGGTTTTGGGATCTTAAAATCGGATGATGAGGGAAATATTACTTCTTTCTATGAAAAGCCGGATTTTGATATGTTAACAGGCCTGAAATCTGAAGTTTCAGAAGAAAATAAACATGCCGGAAAAGAGTTTCTGGCTTCCATGGGAATCTACATTTTCACCAAGAACATCCTTAAAAAGATGTTTGATGAAGGTGCAGGTGATGATTTCGGAAAAGATATCATTCCAAGCTCCATTGGAAAATACAAGACATTAAGCTATCAATATGAAGGCTACTGGACAGATATCGGAACTATAGAATCCTTCTACGAAGCCAATCTGGATCTTTGTCTGGATCTGCCGCAGTTTAATCTTTTCTCTTCTTCGCCTATCTACACCAGAGCAAGAATGCTTCCTCCGTCAAAAATAAACGGTTCATATGTAAGTAAAGCCGTTTTTGGAGATGGGTGTATCATTATGGCAGATAAAATTGAAAACTCTGTGATCGGAAACAGAACAAGGATTGATAAAGGAAGTACCATCGTGAATTCTTATGTCATGGGAGCTGATTTCTACCAAAATACAACAGAAATTGTCCTGAACGACAGAGGCGGACGTCCTAATATGGGAATTGGAAAATACTGCTATATAGAAAAAGCAATCCTGGATAAAAACTGTTACATTGGTGACAATGTGAAGATCACTGGCGGAAAACATATTCCGGATGGTGATTATGGAACTTATTCCGTTCAGGATGGGATTGTGGTTGTGAAGAAAGGCGCTGTAATTGCTCCGGGAACACATATCGGCTAAGAGAAGGTAAATAAAAAGCTGGAAGATGGAAATTATGAATGGCTGAATAGAAAAAGTTATCTTTTCACACGAAATCCTGCCTTATTCTATTGGCTTGAAGAATTTTTCAATCAAAAATTTTGGTAGCTTTATCCGTCAAACAGTAACTTCCAGCTTCCTGGATTCCGCTTCCAGCCTTTAACAAGGTTAATTATTGTTAAACATGTCATTGGAGTGATCAGCATATTGGTCACTCTTTATATTTGTATTATTTTTGTGCGATGCGTATTTTTAAAATCTTAGCGGTAATCATTATTCTTTTGGGGGGAGCTTATGCTGCTTCCATGTATTATTTTGTAGATGAAAGTAAGAACTTTACGATTGAAAAAGAGATCGACTATCCCGTGGATAAAGTTTTTGCCCAGTTTAATAATCTTCAGAATTTTACAAGATGGAACAACTTTTTTACCAGCTCACCGTCTATAGATATAGATTATTACACGCCTTATGAAGGGCAGGGAAGTGCCATCAGTTACGTAGATCCTAAAAATGATACCGATGGAGAAATGTTCATCAGGTATGAAAACCCCAATAAAACATTAAAATATCAGCTTTTTGAGGATAAAAACGAAAATCCGACATTGGTTGACGTTAAATTCAAACCTGTTTCCGCAGAAAAAACAAAGATTATCTGGTATGTTCATACTCCCAAATTAGCAGTCTGGAAAAGAGTAGAAAATTTCTGGACTGAAGACCGTTTTGCCGAAAACATCAACAAAAGTATGGTGAATCTTAAAAACTCCTTAGGAAATAAAGTAGAAAAAGACAACAGGATGGCAGCCATCAAATATGACAGCCTGATGGTGGAGAATGAGGAAGACAAACTGTTGTTGGGAATTAATGTAAGTACATCGAACAAAAAAGACGCTCTTTACAAAAATATCGTAATGAATTATAACAAAGTCTATAACTTCGTAACGATGGATCTTGGGAAAAGAGATGATGAATTCGGATACCCGATCCTGATTACTGATGCCGATAATTACAAAGACAAAGAGGTTTCTTATTTTCTCGGAATTCCACTTTCTAAGAAAATTGGAGTGTCTGATAATAATTTCAATTTTAGATCCATAAATCCGTCTCAAAATTATGTAATTTACTACAAAGGGAATTATGAGGGAAGAATTCGGGCAATTCAGCAGCTCATTCAGAAAGCCAAAAAAGACGAGATGCGCTTCGGAGATATCCGCCAGACCTTTATTGAACGTCTGATGGATGGTCAGGAGGTAAACGTTAAGCTCTCATTATCAGTATATAAGTGATTTTTTTTTAATTTATTTCTTCTTAAGTTTTTTTAACGGTTTCAGACTGTTCTAACTCGGTTTTTTTTATTAAATTTGAAGATTAATTCTACAAATAAATTTTAATAAATAGATAAACTGTAATAATGGACAGATTTTCATTCCTAAACGCAGCTCATTCTCAGTTAATTGAGGATTTATACCAACAGTACTTAAAATTCCCGGACTCTTTAGAACCATCATGGAAAGCCTTCTTTCAAGGCTTCGATTTTGCATTGGAGAACTACGGAGATGACGATACCACCCAGTTTATTCAGGCTTCGGCCAACGCTGCCCCGGCAGTACAGCAACAGATTTCTCAGGCAGTATCCAACGGAGAGGTTCCTGAGCATATCAAGAAAGAATTTAAAGTAGTAAACCTTATTGAGGCTTACAGAACAAGAGGACACCTTTTTACAAAGACCAACCCGGTTAGAGAAAGAAGACATTACACACCTACTTTAGATATCGAAAATTTTGGTCTTTCCAAAGAAGATTTAAATACAAAATTCAACTGTGCCGTTGAAACAGGAATGAAAGAACCTGCTACTCTTGCAGATCTTATCAAACATCTTGAAAACATCTACTGTGATTCCATCGGAGTAGAATACATGCACATCAACAACGTTGAAGAAAAAGATTTTATCAAAAGATGGCTTCAGGTAAACGAAAATCATCCAAGTCTTTCTGCCAATGAAAAAACAGAAATCTTATTAAAATTAAACCAGGCGGTTGCGTTTGAAAACTATCTTCACACAAAATTTGTAGGACAGAAAAGATTCTCATTAGAAGGAGGTGAAACATTAATCCCGGCTTTAGATCAGCTGATCTCAAGATCTTCTCAGCTAGGAGTAGATGAAGTGGTATTAGGAATGGCTCACAGAGGTAGACTTAATGTTCTTACCAATATCTTCGGGAAATCGTATAAGCAGATCTTCTCAGAATTTGAAGGAAAAGAATTCGAAGAAGATGTATTCTCAGGGGATGTTAAATATCACTTAGGATCATCTAAAAAAATCAAAACAGCTTCAGGAGAAGAAGTTTGTATCAACCTGACTCCAAACCCATCCCACCTTGAAACAGTTGCTGCTTTGGTAGAAGGTATCTGCCGTGCAAAAGTAGATGACAAATACAAAGACTATTCTAAAGTATTGCCAATCATCATTCATGGTGACGGAGCTATTGCCGGACAGGGGATTGCTTACGAAGTTGCTCAGATGATGACTCTGGAAGGATACAGAACAGGAGGTACAGTTCATATCGTTGTCAATAACCAGGTTTCGTTTACAACCAATTATATGGATGCAAGATCTTCAACATACTGTACAGATATTGCAAAAGTTACAGAATCTCCTGTAATGCACGTAAATGCTGACGATGCTGAAGCGGTTGTTCATGCCATCCATTTTGCTGCTGACTTCAGAGCAAAATTCGGAAAAGATGTTTATATCGACCTTTTAGGATACAGAAAATATGGTCACAACGAAGGGGATGAGCCAAGATTTACGCAGCCTAACCTTTATAAAACCATTTCAAAACACCCGAATCCAAGAGAAATTTATAAAGAGAAATTATTGAAAGACAGCGTTACTTCCAACGACGTAATTGCTAAAATGGAAACGGAATTCAAAGCTCTTTTAGATAAAGATTTTGACGCTTCTAAAGAGATCGAGAAAAACGTAATGGATGTGTTCATGGCTGAAGATTGGGTAAATTATCCAATTGGTAAGAGAGGAGCAGTGCAGTTACCGGTAGATACTAAATATGACTTGGAGAAGCTGAAAGAATTGGCGATTAAAATGTCAACACTTCCGGCAGACAAGAAGTTTATCAATAAAATTACAAGACTTTTCGATAACCGTATCAAAGCGATTGAAGGAAATTCTTTAGACTGGGCATTAGGAGAATGGTTAGCGTATGCAACACTTCTTGTAGAAGGACACAATGTAAGAATCTCAGGAGAAGATGTGGAAAGAGGAACATTCTCTCACAGACACGCTGTCGTAAAAACTGAAGATACCGAAGAAGAATATATCCCGTTAAGACATGTATCTGAAAACAGATTTGATGTATTCAACTCTCACCTTTCAGAATATGGTGTTCTAGGTTTCGATTATGGATATGCAATGGCTTCTCCAAATACATTAACCATCTGGGAAGCTCAGTTCGGAGATTTCGTGAATGGTGCTCAGATTATCGTTGACCAGTATCTGGCGGCTGCTGAAGAAAAATGGAAAATTCAGGACGGCTTGGTGATGTTATTGCCTCACGGTTCAGAAGGACAGGGAGCAGAGCACTCTTCAGCAAGATTGGAGAGATTCCTTACTCTTTGTGCAAATGAAAACATGGTAGTAGCCAATATTACTTCACCTGCCAACTACTTCCACTTATTGAGAAGACAGTTGAAATGGGCATTCAGAAAACCATTGATCGTAATGAGTCCTAAATCTCTGTTGAGACACCCTAAAGTGGTTTCTCCACTTGAAGATTTCGCTACAGGTTCATTCCAGCCAATTTTAGATGACCCTACAGCAGATCCTAAAAAAGTAGAAAAATTAGTTCTTTGTTCAGGTAAACTGTACTTCGAATTATTAGCGAAGAAAGAAGAACTGAACTGTGAAAATATTGCATTAGTAAGATTCGAACAGTTATATCCGCTTCAGACAGATGCTATTGAAACCATTTTCAGTAAATATGAAAACAGAAAACAATTGGTGTGGGCTCAGGAAGAACCAGAAAACATGGGGGCATGGTCTTATATCCTTAGAAACTTCAGAGATACAGGAATTCAGGTAGTTGCTCCGGTACCAAGCGGTGCACCAGCTCCAGGTAGCCACAAAATGTTTGAGAAAAACCAAAATGCAGTGATCAACAGAGTTTTCGACAGAGATGATGCTCCTGCAAAAAGACCCGTTACAGCTTAATTTAAAATAATAATCAATTAAAAAATAAAAAATACTCGATATGTCAGTTTTAGAAATGAAAGTTCCTTCACCGGGCGAATCAATTACAGAAGTTGAAATTGCAACCTGGCTTGTAAAAGATGGTGATTATGTAGAAAAAGATCAACCTATCGCCGAAGTGGATTCAGATAAAGCAACTCTTGAATTGCCCGCAGAACAAAGTGGAATTATCACTTTAAAAGCAGAAGAAGGTGATGTAGTACAAGTAGGTCAGGTAGTTTGTTTAATTGATATGGATGCTAAAAAACCAGAAGGTGCTGCACCTGCTGCTGAAGCTCCAAAACAGGAAGAAGCTCCGAAAGCTGCTGAGCCTGCTAAACAAGAAGCTCCAAAACCAGCTGCTCCGGTAGCCGCTCCACAAACTTATGCAACAGGAGCTCCATCTCCGGCTGCTAAGAAGATCCTTGATGAAAAAGGAATGGATGCTGCTCAGGTTTCAGGAACAGGAAGAGACGGAAGAATTACTAAAACTGATGCTGAATTAGCAGCAGTACCTGCATTAGGAGGAAGTCCTCTTACTGCAACAGGTTCCAGATCTACCACAACAACTAAACTTTCGGTTTTAAGAAGAAAAATCGCTCAGAGATTAGTTTCTGTGAAGAACGAAACAGCTATGTTAACTACTTTCAACGAAGTTGACATGTCTGAAATCTTCAGATTGAGAAAGCTGTATAAAGAAGAATTTGCTCAAAAGCACGGAGTTGGACTTGGTTTTATGTCTTTCTTTACAAAAGCAGTAACAAGAGCATTACAAATGTATCCGGATGTAAACGCATCTATTGATGGCGACTTCAAAGTAAACTATGATTTCTGCGATATTTCAATCGCAGTTTCAGGTCCTAAAGGATTAATGGTTCCTGTATTGAGAAATGCAGAAAACATGTCTTTCAGTGCTGTTGAAGCAAATATTAAAGATCTTGCTACTAAAGTAAGAGACGGTAAAATTACTGTTGATGAAATGACCGGTGGTACATTTACTATTACAAATGGTGGTACTTTCGGATCTATGATGTCTACACCAATCATCAACCCTCCACAATCTGCAATCTTAGGAATGCACAACATCATCCAGAGACCGGTTGCTGTTGACGGACAGGTAGTAATCAGACCAATGATGTACGTTGCAATGTCATATGACCACAGAATTATCGACGGAAAAGAGTCTGTAGGATTCCTTGTAGCCGTAAAAGAAGGTATCGACAACCCTGTTGAAATTCTAATGGGAGGTGATGAAAGAAAAGGCCTTGGATTATAGTTTTTAATAAAATTATAATATAATATATGATCTCGCCTTAAAAAAGGCGAGATTTTTGTATTTATGAAGAAAATGCTACAATGATGTTTTCAAAAATGACTTCCAATATCAAAGTTTCAGTAATACCTGAATATGATAGTAAAAACAGTTATCCTTCCGAAAACCGTTACGTTTTTAAATACAATATCACGATAGAAAATGACGGAAGCTTTCCTATCAAAGTATTGAAAAGAAAATGGTTAATTTTTGATGTAGGATTCGGATATACAGAAATAATAGGCGACGGAGTGATTGGATTGACTCCTGAGATAGGAACCAGTGAAAGTTTTGCTTATTTTTCCAATGTAATGCTTCGTTCCGGAGTAGGGAATATGAGTGGAAAATACCTTGTTAAAAACATGGATACACAGGAAACTTTTGAAATTGATATTCCAAAATTCAATCTGTTGTCTGAAGTGTTGAGCAATTAATAATTGATGCCCTGTATAATGTAAAGTTTTTACAAGAAACCTGGGTTCTGATGACTAAAGCTTTTTAATTTTTGCTTTCATATACTCATTTACTTCATCATTACTGGTGAGGAAGAGTTTTTCAAATGCCAGCAAAGATATTTTGGCACAAACTTCCGCATCAGCTCCTGCTCTGTGATGAGTAAAATCAATTTTATGATATTCTGCCAATGGCTTCAATCCATATTTTGGAAGATAATTCCATGATTTCTTGGCAAGCTGTATACTGCACAAATAGTTCAATTTTGGGGTATACATTCCGTAATGCTCCAGGCAGCCTCTTAAAACAGAAGCATCAAAACCAGCATTATGAGCAATCATAAGACTGCCATACATCAGATCCTGAGCTTCATACCATACTTCATCAAAAGTAGGAGCATCTTTTACATCTTCAGGATGAATTCCATGCACCGCAATATTGAATCTGCTGAAATAAGGAAAGCTGGGTGGTTTAATCAGCCAGGTTTTAGTCTCTACAATTTCAGAATTCTGTACTACACAAATCCCCATCTCACAAGCTGAACTTTTCTCATGAGTGGCTGTTTCAAAATCTATCGCACAGAAATCCATTTTTTAAAATTATAATTTGTTGGTTGGTTTTGTTTATTAGTTGCTTGTTGCTTGTTCTCTTGCCTAGAGTTTAATTTAAAGTTTAAGGTTAATTGAAGTTATGAATTTTTACTTAATGAGTTTTAGTTTATAATAAGAAAAGAAAACTGTAATTTTCCCTAATCCCTGCCGTCTATCACCTTCTTCCCAAAAAATGTTTAAAAATCAGCCATTTTGATTGGTAAAACTGATGTTTCTGGTATTTTTGGCGAAGCTTCCATGTTCCGGGAAGCTGGGTGTAAAATCCAAAATGAGCTCTTATAACAGCCCACAGATGTGGAAAGCCTTGCTTTAAACCAAAATAAATTCCGGCAACACTGTCCAAACATAATCTGAAAAAGATCAACATGATCAATTGAGGAAAAGGAAGGTTTTTAAACATCATAGAAAGATTATTTCTGATGTTTAAATAAGTCTTTTGTACACTCTGTTTGTTGAGCGTTCCGCCGCCTACATGATAAATTTTGGATTTCCCGGTATAATAAATCTTTTTTCCGGAATTAATAAGCCTCCAGCAAAGATCAATCTCCTCCTGATGAGCAAAAAACCTTGCGTCAAAACCATTCTGTTTCCAGAAATCTGTTGAACGGATAAAAAAGCAGCATCCTGATGCCCAGAAGATCTCTGTTTCATCATTATACTGTCCTTTATCTTCTTCCAGATCATCAAAAACCCTTCCTCTGCAGTAAGGATATCCAAGATTGTCTATCAATCCGCCTGCAGCACCTGCAAACTCAAAATAGTTCTTATTATGATATGATAAAATCTTAGGCTGTACTGCGGAAATAGAAGAGTTATTTTCCAATAATTCCAATACAGGCACTGTCCAGTTCTCTGTAACTTCTACATCAGAATTGAGAAGGCAGTAATATTCATTTTTGACAGCCTTTAACCCCTCATTGTAGCCGCCTGCAAAACCATAGTTTTTATCATTTTTAATAATATATACTGTGGGGAAATTCTTCTGTAGAAACTCTACGGAATCATCCGTAGAAAGATTGTCAATAACATAAATATCCGCATTCTGAGAAAATTGAACCACACCCGGAAGAAATTTTTCAAGCCAATTTCTACCGTTCCAGTTTAAGATGGCAACTGCCAGTTTTTTCTGCATGTCAATCTATTTTTTTTCAGAATCAAAATTTTTGATAGAGTTCTGATATTTCCATTTTCTGTGTGACCAAAGATAATTGTCAGGATTTTTGTGTAAAGTATTTTCCAGTAATTTATGAAATTTTCTCACCACTTCATTTTCCGTGAACTTTTCACCATCCGGGTATATTCTGTGATAATTAACCTGATAATAACCACGTTTTACCTTTTTCATCTCACAATAGATAAAGACAAGATCCATTCTTGTAGCCAGCTTGTCGTATCCCACAAAAGCAGGTGTCCGCTGATTTAAAAACTCTAGTCCGTAAGTAATGTGGGCAAAGTGAGGAGTCTGATCCGCAACAAACATATATGCTGAATCTCCATTATTTTTAGATCTGAAGATATTCAGAATTACTTCATTGGCTTCCAGGGCTTCATTCCCGAATTTATTCCTTACCTTCTTCATCTGATTTTCCCAGAAACTATTATTCACCTTTCTGTATACAGGATGACAATGAGCCTGGGGAACAATCTTTGCCAGTGCGTTAATCCATTCCCAATTGAAAACGTGTCCGGCAAGCAGGATAATATTTTTACCCTCCCTTTTGGCTTCATGGAACAGTTCCTGATTGATATGCTGCATTCTTACTCTTGCTTCTGTTTCCGAAATGCTGAAAGATTTTATAGTTTCTACCAGATAATCTGAAAAATTAAGATAGAATTTTTTCCGGATCTCTTTAATTTCTTCTTCAGATTTGTCTGGAAAAGAGTTTTTAAGATTTTGGGTAATAACATCTTTTCTGTAACCTACAATATAATAATTCAGGAAAAAGATGACGTCCGAAAAAATATATAATATTTTAAGCGGAAGCTTGGAGATCAGGTATAATATTTTGATTAGAAATTTCATAAAACACGCAAATTTAGTGATAATAAAATTATGGTTCTATTTTTGCAGAAGGATATATATTATTTTTTTTACCTTTATATTATGAAAAAATTGATAATATTCGCTTTCCTGGGATTAAGTACCCTTGCTTTTTCGCAAAATGTAAAAAAAGCAGCTATTGTAGTACCTGCAGAGCAAGCCAAATTAGAATCTCAGAAAAAGGCAGCTGAAGAAAAAGCAAAGCTTCCTAAGCCCTATGACCCAAAAGCTGATGCTCAGGCTGATATTAATAAATTGGTTGCCCAGGCAAAGAAAGATGGTAAGAATATAATGATCCAGGCTGGTGGAAACTGGTGTATCTGGTGTCTTCGCTTTAATAATTTTGTACAGACTACTCCAGAACTGAAGGAATTGGCAGAGAAGAATTATGTATATTATCACCTGAACTATTCTCCGGAAAATAAGAATGAGAGGGTTTTTGGGAAGTATATCAATGTAAAAGAGCAGCAATTTTATCCATTCTTTATTATTTTAGATAAAAATGGAAAAAAAGTTCATATTCAGCAAAGCGAAATTTTAGAAGATGGAAAAGGGTATAGCAAAGAAAAAGTAAAAGAATTTTTAGAAAAATGGAAACCTAGTTAAAATATTAACCCCCTATCAAATTTTGAAAGGGGGTGTTTTTTAATTGCTTTCACATAATTCTACATGTATTGCTCCTCTTCCATTAGCATCATAACAAGCCGCACCTCCGGAATAACTAATACAAGAACTACATGAACTGACATATACCATAGATCCATCGGAGCAAGAAGATGCGCATGATTTTCCACCTGAAATTGATCTCAATTTTTCACGAGATAATTTTTTGAAATTTTTCATAATGTTTTTATTTTGTTGATTAACAGAAATAAAAGTACAATATTATTTTTAAAATTCTCCATTTTGGGATTAATTAAAGTAATTTTTTGATCCAGCTTATTTTTTTGTTAGAATATGGCGGATATTTGATATTAGGCTCGCCCCAGGTTGCTTTTTCAAGAACTGATTTTTGGTGTGAAAATGTTTCGAAGCCATATTTGCCGTGATAATTTCCAATCCCTGAATTTCCCACTCCTCCAAAAGGAAGATTGTCATTACTTAAATGCATTACCGTATCATTGATACAACCTCCTCCAAAAGACAGTTTCCTTGTAAAATTTTCTTTTTCCTCAGCGTTATTGGTAAAAAGGTAGGCTGCCAGTGGTTTTTCAAGCTCCAGAATAGAGTTTAGCGCGACATTGTAATTTTGAAAGCTGATGACAGGCAGAATAGGACCGAAAATTTCTTCCTGCATAATTTTGTCATTCCAGTCTATACGATTCAGAATAGTAGGCTCTATATACCGTTTTTCTTCGTTGAAATTCCCGCCGCAATAGATTTTTTCCTGATCAATAAGATGGATAAGCCTTTGGAAATTCCTTTGGTTAATAATTCTTGTGTATTGATCAGAATCCGGCTCATATTTGAATTCTTTGATATATTTTCTGAGCATTTCCAGAAACTGTTCCTTAATGGTTTCTTCCACCAGCAGATAATCCGGAGCAACACAGGTTTGTCCGGCGTTGAGGAATTTTCCCCAGACAATTCTTTTGGCAGCAGTTTCTAGAGAGGCATTTTGGGTGACGATAGCCGGAGATTTTCCGCCCAGTTCAAGGGTTACAGGAGTAAGATGTTCTGCGGCTGCTTTGTAAACAATCTTACCGACTTTTGTGCTTCCTGTAAAAAATATCTTGTCAAATTTTAACTTGAGAACAGCAGTGGTTTCATCAATACCTCCTTCATATACATAAAGATATTCAGACGGAAAGTTTTCATTGATAATGGATGCCATAGCTTTCATTGTATTTTCTGCTATTTCGCTGGGCTTAAGAATACAGCAGTTTCCGGCGGCCATTGCCGCTATGACGGGAGAAAGGGATAGCTGATACGGATAATTCCAGGCACCGATTACCAATACACAGCCCAATGGATCAGCATAAATTTTACTGTTTCCCAGTTGGTTGACAAGATTGGTGCTTACTTTTTTAGGCTTTGAAAGAGATTTTAAGTTCCTGATATAATAATTAATATCATTGAGAATGAAGGATAATTCTGTAGTGAAAGTATCAAATTCTGATTTTCCAAAATCTTTTTTAATAGCTTCATACAACATATTCTCATTAGAAATAATTAGATTTTTCAGCTTTTCAAGGTACATTTTCCTGAAAGCGAGGCTTTTGGTCTGCTGTGTTTTAAAAAAATCCCTTTGACTCAGTAAAATTCTTTCAATTTCCATTCTTAAGCTTTTGTGTAATAAACGTTGCGGTTTGAGCAATATTGCATCTTTAAAAATATGAACAATAAATCGGCCAAAGTAGTTGGAGCAGGAAGCAGAAAATTACTCTTGATTGTTTGAAGAGAGGTTGTTAATTTTATAAGAATTTGCTATTTTCAGCATATAAACTGAGAGAGGATAAGTAACGAGTAAGAGGTCCGGTTGCGTATTACCTGATAACAGTATCGTAAAGCACCTTTATATTTGAATGACGTAAGGTTTGCGGAAAACGAATAATATTGCTTGAGATGTTCACATTCTCTTCCGCTGAAGGGTGGATTTTTGCAAAGCAAAAGGCAGGATAGTTCTGTAAACAATACTTTACATAAAAAAACCACCTCAATAAATTGAAGTGGTCTTGTATTGTGAGAAATTCTCAGTTGCTTATTAAGCTTCTTCAGTTTTAGCTTCTTCTTTTTTAGGAGCTGCTTCCACTGGAGCGTCAGATACGATATCAAACTCGTAGTTGTACTCAACATTTCTGTGAAGTCTGATAAGAGCTGTGAATTTACCAGTTCTCTTGATAGTATTACCAGGAATTTTGATGTATTTTTTCTCTACAGAAACACCAGCTTTTTCTAAAGCAGCAGATAGATCAGCATTGTTGATAGATCCGAATAATTTGTCACCAGCACCTACTTTTGCAGGAATAGTGATAGAAGTTTTCTTCAATTGCTCAACTACAGCGTTAGCAGCAGCGATTAATTTAGCTTCCTCTTCTTTTCTAGCTTCCAATGTAGCTTCTAAAGCAGCTTTGTTTTTAGGGGTAGCTAAAAGAGCAATTCCTTGAGGAATTAAGAAGTTTCTAGCATAACCTGGCTTTACGTTTACTGTATCAAACTCAAGTCCTAAGTTTTCTACGTCTTTTTTTAGGATAATTTCCATTGTTGTTGTCCTTTTTTAGATTTTAGTTTTATAGCTAAAATCAAGTTAGAATTAATGATTTATTCAGCAACAAAAGAAGAGGGAGACCTCTTCTTTTATTTATTTTTGTCTTATTTCAATAAGTCAGCTACGTATGGTAGTAATGCAAGGTGTCTTGCTCTTTTGATAGCAGCAGAAACTTTTCTTTGATATTTTAAAGAAGTTCCAGTGTATCTTCTTGGTAAAATTTTACCTTGTTCGTTTACAAATTGTAATAAGAAGTCAGCATCTTTGTAATCAACGTGCTTAATTCCGTATTTTTTGAATCTACAATATTTCTTTTCAGATTTTGTATTGATATCAAGCGGAGTAAGGAATTTTACTTCTGATTCTCCTCCAGCTGAGGCTTGTTTAGCCATTTCATCTATTGCCATGTCTTGTCTTTTTTAAAAAATAGGGTTAATAATTAAGCTTTAGCTGCTTTTACTTTAGTTCTTCTAGTTACAGCGTACTCAACAGCATGCTTGTCAAGTTTTGTAGTAAGGTAACGGATTACTCTCTCGTCACGCTTAAATGCTAATTCCAGATCAGCTACTACAGTACCTTCTCCTTTGAATTCAATTAGAGTATAAAACCCGTTCTTTTTCAATTGGATAGGATAAGCTAATTTTTTTAATCCCCAGTTTTCTTTAGCAACGATTTCGCAGTTCTTTTCTTTGATAAGATCTACATACTTGTTCACTGCTTCCTCTACCTGTGACTCAGATAGAACGGGAGTTAAAATGAAAACAGTTTCGTAATTGTTCATAATGTTAAATGAATTTGTTAATTATTTCGAGGTGCAAAAGTAGAGAATAATTTCCGCATATGCAAGAATGTTGGTGAAATAGTTGGTGTTTCCTGACAATATGTATTTGCTTTTATTTTAGTTATTGAATTAATTTTCATCTTTTGATCTGATTTCAGCCAGAAAATTCACCTTCAAAACATCATACAAAGAATGTCTGCTTACCAGGATTGAAGCAATAGAGGAGACCATTCCGGCAAGCATCAGATGGAATATCAGGGAATGCCTGTCCGTCATTTCCAAAACAATAATGGCTGAAGTAAATGGGGCTCTCGTAATCCCGGTAAGAAAAGCCACCATTCCGGCGAGAACGACTACATTGGTTTCGTTAGGCGTTAAATGTATGGCTCCTGAAATAACTGAGCCTATACTTGCTCCTGCAGTAAGAGCAGGAGCGAAAATTCCGCCCGCACCACCCGAAGTGAAAGAAAGGGCAGGGCCAAGCATTCTTAAAATAGGGACATACCACTCTTCATGTTTATTTTTGGTAAAAAGAACACGCTCCATAATTTCTTTTCCTGAACCCAGAATTTCTCTGTTGATGAAGTATGCAATGGAAGCGATAATTAATGCACAAATGATCAGAAAGATTACATTAGCCTTATCTGTTTTCAGTTTTTTCTTCTTCCAGGTATTGATTTTAAGCATAATGACAGATAGCTGGCTTGCCATAATGCCGGCAGTGGCTGCAACCAATATGATGGGAAACATAACCATTAAAGAAACATCATTGGTTTTCGGATATCCAAGATATAAATAAGACCCGGCCAGTGTTTGAGCTGTTAAACCTGCGATAATCACCGCTGTAAATAAGGCAGTTTTAAAATAATTAATGTGGGTTTTTGACAGCTCTTCCACAGCAAAAACAATTCCTCCAAGGGGAGTATTGAACGCTGCAGCAAGTCCGGCTGCCGCTCCTGTCATAATCATGTTTTTCTTGGAAATTTTTGGCCACCATTCAGGAAGGTACTCATTCACTTTTCTGAAAACGGAACCTGCTATCTGAATCGTAGGGCCTTCACGTCCTACTGCACCTCCTCCGATTACAAGAACAACAGAAGATAGTATTTTGAAAAAAATAATTTTAATACTTAACAGATTCCGGATTTTCCGATGCTCTTTCGGGTTGGCAAGTTCTACTGCGGCCATCACTTGAGGAATACCGCTTCCTTTGGCATTGGGAGCAAATTCTTTCACCAGCCACCACGATAATACAAATCCTATGGGAGCAATAATGAAAATCATCCATGCATGCCAGTCGAAAATAAAATTCATGAGATGTTCGCCCCAGGCAAATACCTGCGCATACATTACAGCAAAAAAGCCTGTAATTACAGATCCTATCCAAAAAGGAATGGCCTGAAGCAGGTTGTACTTCAACTGTTCGTTCCGGATATTGTCGAAGGAGTTTTTAAGAGATCTTTTTATGAGGGTGAAAATTTTCAGCATTTGTAGGTTTTGAAGGATAAAATTACGGTAAAATTCCGGAAATTGTATTTTGTTGAATTGAGATGATACTATAATGTGACTCAGAAAGAGGATTAAACCTCAGTCATTGATTCTTCATCTTCTTTGGTGAAATCAAAAAATCTTTTGATGTCATATTTACTATAATCTAAATCCATTTTCCAAATAATTTGTTTAAAAATAATGCTAATCAATCTGATTTCCAAAAAAGTTAGTACAGTATATAAATATTTTTAATAATTATTGATTTTGTTTTTAATTATTATTTTTGTTAAATATTTCATATTTATTTAGCGTAATGTTTAATCTTTTATAATATTGTCAAGCTTAAGTAATAAAAAAACAAAAAAACCTCCGATTTAATCGAAGGTTTTCATTTATATGATCAGTAATAAGCAAAATTACTTATTACTGATTATTTATTACTTATATTTCTGTGTTCAGATCCCAGTTTTCAAGGTAGTCGTGAACGTGCTTCAGCATCATTCCTCCTAGAGATCCGTCTACCACTCTGTGGTCATAAGAGTGAGACATGAACATTAAGTTTCTGATAGCAATTACATCTCCGTCAGCTGTTTCAAGAACTGCAGGCTTCTTAACGATTGCTCCGATGGCTAAAATAGCTACCTGAGGCTGAGGAATAATTGGTGTTCCCATAAGGTTTCCGAAGCTTCCTACGTTAGAAATTGTATACGTTGCCCCTTGAGTATCCTCTGGTCTCAATTTCTTGTTTCTTGCTCTGTAAGCTAAATCATTGATTGCTTTTGCAAGACCTGAAAGAGATAACTGATCTGCATTTTTGATAACTGGAACAATAAGGTTTCCGTCCGGAAGGGCAGTAGCCATACCGATGTTGATGTTTTTCTTTTTGATGATGTTCTCACCATTGATAGAAACATTGATCATCGGGAAATCCTGAATAGCTTTCACTACCGCTTTTACGAAAATAGGCATGAAAGTCAGTTTTTCACCTTCACGTTTTTCGAATACAGCTTTGTTTTTATTTCTCCATTTTACAACGTTGGTAACGTCTGTTTCGATGAAAGAAGTAACGTGTGGAGCAATTTGTTTTGCTTTCACCATATTTTCAGCGATGATCTTTCTCATTCTGTCCATTGGAATGATCTCATCACCTGCGCTCACCGGAATGGTAGCTGCCGGAGCAGATACTGCCGCTGGTTGTGGAGCAGAAGCTGCCGGTACCGGAGCTGCCTGTTGAACTGGCTTGCTTCCTCTGTTAGCAACATATGCTAATATATCTTCTTTTGTAATTCTTCCTTCCAAACCGTTGCCTTTGATGGATTTCAGTTCAGTTTCAGAAATGTTTTCCTGTTGAGCGATAGATTTTACGAGTGGAGACAGATAAAGGTCTCCTGAGAATTCTACGTTTGAAGCAGCTGCTGTCTGTAGAGGCTCTTCAATCGCTTTTAAAGTTTCAGTATCCGGAGCAGCCGCTGGAGTTTCAGCTTTCACCTCTTCTGAAGCTGTACCTTCTCCTTCAATTTCTAAAATAGCAATGGCTTCACCTACTTTTGCAACTTCATCTTTTTGCTTTAAAATTTTCACAATTTTCCCCGAAACTGGTGTCGGTACGTCTGAATCTACCTTATCTGTTGCAATTTCTACCACGGAGTCATCCTCCTTTACATTATCACCTTCATTGAATAACCAAGTGATAATTGTCGCTTCCATAACCCCTTCTCCCATGGAAGGAAGCAATAATTTGTATTCTGCCATTTTTGATTTTTAGATTTTGACAAATATATAAAAAAAATCGGTTTTTTTAAGAAATATATAATCTTAGCTGAATTCGATATAAATATTTTCTCCCACATTCAGTCCAAACAGGCTTTTAGCGCCGTTTTTCTTGCTTCCTTTGTAGATGGTAAGCTCCAATAACTGACTATCATTGAATATTGCCGCAGACTGTCCGTGGAATTCGGTCTCCCTTTTCCAGTCTGAAACAACTTCTGTATGACTTGAAAATATTCTTGAAAGGCTTAAATTTCTGAATTTTATGGTAAAACTGTTGTAACCTTTACTGATGTTCTCAAAAAAATCTTTATTGATATTTGATATTATATTTCCGAAATTATCAATATAAGTCACTTCACCAATAATCATCCCTTCCGATTCATTATAAACCGCACGAGGGAACATTAGTTGTTTTGCCGTGTTTATTTTTCTTCCTATGACTTCAGGGAGTCCGCCATTGGCAAGATGTACCGCTGCAGGAACAAAAATGTCTGTAGAAGTGAAGTTGATAACGTCATCAAAACGGTTGTTCAGCGTAAGCTCGTAGATGGCTTCCGGTTTAATATCAAAAAATATAAGGCTTAAAAGACCATTGTCTGCCGCCAGGAAGTAAGATCCGTCAGCTTTATAAATAATATTCTTTCTGGATTTGTGATAAAAGCTGTCTACAGAAAGAATGTGTATGCTTCCTTTTGGAAAATATTTATAAGCATTTCTTACAATATACGAAGTCTGTATAAGGTTGAATGCTTGGATTTCGTGGGTGATATCAATAATATTAACCTCAGGGTTTAGAGACAGAATCTTGCCTTTCACAGCAGCAACTCTGTAATCTAAATTTCCGAAATCCGAAGTAAGGGTAATAATTGACATGAGCAATTTATAGAATAGTGTAGTATTGCAAAGTTATTTAAAATAAAAAGAAAGCCCGAAAGATTGTTGAAAAGAATTTGATATAAATTTGAAAAAAAGCTTTAATTTTAAAATCTAAAAATAAAAATACTGCATGTTTGAATTAACATATGATTTGGAAGATATCGATGCGAAAATCTTCTATGGAGTTAATAACCAATATTTCAACTTAATAAAATCAAGCTTTCCAACCATTAAAATTACAGGAAGAGATCATTTCATCTTTGCCATGGGAAATCAGGAAGCTTTAGACATACTGAAACAAAAACTTGACGATATTGTCAGTTTTATCTCCAAAAACAATTCAATAGGACTGAAAGACGTTGAAAATATTTTGAATATTAAAGACGAAAATGAGAAACAGCTGGTATTCGACCAGGACATTATCGTAAAAGGAGTTAACGGGAAAGTTATTAAAGCTAAGACGACCAATCTTAAAAAGCTGGTGAAGGAAACTGAGAAAAAGGACATGGTTTTTGCCATTGGGCCTGCAGGTACAGGAAAAACATATACCAGTGTGGCATTGGCTGCAAGAGCGTTAAGAGACAAGGAAGTGAAAAGAATTATCCTGACAAGGCCTGCTGTAGAAGCGGGAGAGAGCCTGGGATTTCTTCCCGGAGATCTTAAAGAAAAGCTGGATCCGTATTTGCAGCCGTTGTATGATGCACTTCGTGATATGATTCCGCACGAGAAACTGGAAGGTTTTATGGAAAAGAAAGTCATTGAAGTAGCGCCATTGGCTTTCATGAGAGGACGTACACTGGATGATGCTTTTGTGATTCTTGATGAAGCACAGAATACTACTCATGCACAGATGAAAATGTTCCTTACGAGAATGGGAATGAATGCCAAGTTTATTATTACAGGAGATCCAAGCCAGATTGACCTGCCGAAAAATCAACAGTCCGGGCTGAAAGAAGCCATGAGAATTTTAAATGGAGTAAAAGAGATCGGATTCGTTCATCTTACAGAAGAGGATGTGGTAAGACATCCGGTGGTAAGAAAAATTATCCTGGCTTACAACGATGAGGAAAAAAGACTAAGAAACGACTAGTGAAAATAGGTGAAAGTTTTCGTTAACTTTTTATTAACCTTAAATTTGATGGTTAAAATTTGTTAATTTGAAAAAAATAATTAGTTTTGCAAACCTTAAATGTAAAACTAACTAAACATGAAAAAACTTTTACTTGTTGCGGCGGTCGCTGCTATGGGAATTTGTGCCAACGCACAAGAATTTCGATTTGGTCCAAAAGCTGGTTTCGCAATGTCTACTATTAAACTGGATGATAAGCAAGACGATCTTGACGGAAGAAAAATGTCTCCGAAATATACCTTCTATATCGGTGGAATGGCTGAGTACAAATTCAATGATAACTTTGCTGTTCAGGGAGAGGTTTTGTATTCTCCACTTGGAGCTAAAGAAAAAATTGATGGCGTAAACGCTGGAGGAATTTATTTTGGTGAGTCAACTAAAGTGAATTTTGGAACTCTTTTGGTTCCTGTTTCTGCCAAATACTTTATCACAGAAGGCTTCTCTGTAGCTGCAGGTCTTAATGTAGGAATCATTCTTACAGCTAAACAAAAGACTGTAATTGGTTCAGATTTCCTTGATGTGGAAGTGGAAGGTGAAGGCGGCGAGGTAGATATTAAAAAAGATATCAAATCATTAAACCTTGCTCCGTTCTTAGGTGTTGAATATATGTTGGAAAACGGACTTTTCTTTGATGCAAGATACAGCTTGGGAGTATCAAACCTATCTAATGACAATAGCGGAGGGACTGTAAAGAATAGCTTTGCTCAGATTGGCGTAGGCTTCAAATTCGGAGGAAACTAATTCTGAAATTTTAGCTTCAAAATAATGATAAAAAAGGCTTTCCGAACTTTTCGGACAGCCTTTTTTTTGATGACTCATATATAAGCTGTATGGATTTCTGATCAGAAATTTTTAATAGAGAGGATCTGTAATGATTAAAATTAAAGAAGATAATCCTGAATAATAAACATTTGTTTAAATTTTAAGAGTTAATAACTTTAAAATTAGAGATTTAGGTTAATTAATTTTAGCGTTTTTCCAGAATTCATCGGGTTTTATAAAAAATAAGAAAATTTAAAAAATTAAATATATTGGAGTCTTGTTGAAAAAATAGGATTTTTTTATTCATAATATTGTGAAAAAATCAACAACATCTCTTGATTAGGATTTATTTTTACAAAACCCTTAATTCCAGTAATGATATTAATCACATTAACAAATTTTAATATTAGTGGAGACCACTGTAAATTTGCTCTCAGAAAGTATTAAAATTTTTTACAATGAAAAAAATATTATTAGCGGGTGCTGTTGCACTTTTCGGTTTATCAAACGCTCAGATTGCTAAAGGAACTACATATTTATCAGGATCTGTTGGTTATTCTCAAGTAGAATCTAACAACGGTAACGATAAAAAAGAAAACTTCAACGTATTACCTACAGTTGGATATTTCGTAAACACTAACTTAGCAATCGGATTAGGAGTTGGTTATCAAACTGAAAAAAACACTTTAACTACTACTCTTGGTAACACAGTAGGAGAAAGCATCACTAAGCAGCCAGCTTTTGTTGTAGCTCCATTCGTAAGAAAATACTGGACTTTATCTGACAAGTTATATTTCTTCGGACAATTAGCAGTTCCAATGCAGTTTGGAAAAACTGAAACTGAAACTAGCTCTGTAACTACAGTAGGAAATAACACAATTTCAACTTCAAATTCTACTGAAGCTAAATACACAAAAATCGGTGTTACTGTTAAACCAGGTTTAGATTATTTCTTAAACAAAAACTGGTCTATCGAAGCTACTATCGGTGAGTTCGGTTATAGCAACTACAAGCCAAAAGATGGTGATGCTACCAACAACTACAACTTCGGATTGAATTTATCTTCTGTAACTTTCGGAGTTAAATATGTATTTGCAAAATAATAAACAAAGCATATAGCAAGAAAGCCCTGAGAATACTCAGGGTTTTTTGTATTTTTGCGAACATTTTTTTAATACAATAAATCATGAAAAAAATTTTATTAGCGTCTGCAATCACTTTATTTGCAGGTTTAAATGCACAAACTACATTCGGGGTAAAAGCAGGATATGCTTTATCAAAATTAAATTCCAGTGAAGGGGATTTTGAATTTGGAGGATTTGAAGCCAGTTTAAAATCCAAATCAGGGTTTTATATCGGAGGTTTGGTTGAGCATAAATTCAATAATAAGTTTGCTGTCCAGGGAGAGCTGGAATATGCCAATCTTGGCGGAAAAGCTGAAGTTGGAATATCTGGTACAGGTATTACCTTAACTGAAAAGATGAACCTTAACAGAATTGTTATTCCTGTATCTGCAAGATATTATGCAACGCCAGAACTAGGAATTTATGCAGGTCCTTATGTAAGCTTTAAAACGAATAATAAAGTAAAATTTGAATTAAGTGGTTCTAATGCTGGTATGGTAGATCCTTCCGGACTTAAAGAAGGAGAGCGCTATTTGGAAAGAGAGCTGAATGATGGTTTAAAATCTACAGATTTCGGTTTATTTTTAGGAGCAGATTACAATATTCATAAAGGATTATTCGTAGATGCACGTTACAGTTTTGGTCTTACCAATATGATTAAAAATCCTGTGGATGGTGAAACATTAAAAATGAATTTCTTTCAGTTAGGAGTAGGATACAAGTTTAAATAAAACCTATATCAATATAAAACAAAAACTCTCAGAATTTCTGAGAGTTTTTTTATGAATGATTTTGTCTTTCTTATTTCCCGAACATTCCACCCATTCCAGGCATATTCGGCATTTTGCTCATCATCTGCATCATTTGTTTTCCCTGAGGTCCCTGCATCATCTTCATCATTTTACCCATCTGATCAAACTGTTTCATCAATTGATTCACATCTTCGATTTTTCTTCCGGCCCCTTTGGCAATTCTTCCTTTTCTCTGAGTATTGATGATAGAAGGTCTTCTCCTTTCTTCAGGAGTCATAGAGTAGATGATCGCTTCAATGTGTTTGAATGCATCATCACTGATTTCTACATCTTTAATTGCTTTTCCAACTCCAGGAATCATTCCCATCAAATCCTTCATATTACCCATCTTCTTGATTTGATTGATCTGCTTAAGGAAATCATCAAAACCGAATTCGTTTTTAGCGATTTTTTTGTGAAGTTTTTTAGCTTCTTCCTCGTCAAACTGCTCCTGAGCTCTTTCTACTAAGGAAACAACATCTCCCATTCCCAGGATTCTGTCTGCCATCCTTTCCGGGTAGAAAAGGTCTAAAGCTTCCATTTTTTCTCCTGTAGAGATAAACTTGATGGGTTTTTCAACAACAGAACGGATTGTTAATGCAGCTCCACCTCTTGTATCACCATCTAATTTCGTTAAAACAACTCCGTCGAAATTCAAGGCATCGTTGAATGCTTTTGCCGTATTTACAGCATCCTGACCTGTCATAGAGTCTACTACGAAAAGCGTTTCCTGTGGTTTGATGAAATAATGTACGGATTTGATCTCGTTCATCATCTGCTCATCAATGGCCAAACGACCTGCTGTATCCACGATTACAACATCATGACCGTTTGCTTTTGCAAAATTAATTGCATTTTCAGCAATCGTAGAAGGGTTTGTAGAACCTTCTTCGGTAAAAACGGGAACATTGATTTGCCCTCCCAATACTTTCAGCTGGTCAATCGCTGCAGGACGGTAAACGTCACAGGCTACCAATAAAGGTTTTTTATTTCTTTTTGTCTTTAAATAATTAGCAAGCTTTCCTGAGAAAGTAGTCTTACCAGATCCCTGAAGACCTGCAATAAGAATTACAGAAGGTTTTCCTGAAAGATTAATTCCTTCCTGAGAACCTCCCATCAGGTCTACCAGTTCATCATGGACAATTTTCGTCATCAGCTGTCCCGGAGTAAGGGAAGTAAGAACGTTTTCTCCTAATGCTTTATCCTGAACTCTTTTTGTAAGATCTTTCGCAACTTTATAGTTAACGTCGGCATCTACCAATGCTCTACGGATTTCCTTTACGGTTTCCGCCACATTGATTTCAGTAATTTTTCCTCTTCCGGAAATATTGTGTAATGCCTTGTCTAATTTATCCTGTAAACTATTAAACATATTTATTGTAAATTATAGGTTTGCAAAAATAAGGAATTTTTAGCATATCCAAAGTGTTTGATCACGTAATATTATATATATACGTAATATTATTACAAAGAAGAAAAATGATAAATATCAAATCATAGTATAATACGATAGAAAAAGTCTATTTTTGCGATCAATTAAAATATAGAATGAAGATCAATCCCAATATTCTTGTTGTCATTTTATTCTTTCTGACCTTCCTGGTGCATTTTTCCCTTTGGAAATTTGTTTTTCACCTGGATGAAATTGTAATCATTAAATTTTACCTTTTTCTAAGCGTCATGTTTATGATGATGATCACGCTTATTATCTTAATCAATAGAGTAGCGCCGGAATTTTTAGGATTATCTGTTATTGGTTTGATCCTTTTAAAATTCGGTTTAATGTACTTAATCAGAAAAAAACTGAACTTTGAAGTGATTCCTGGCTATAAATTTCATTTTATTATGCCTTATTTTGTCCTGACAGCACTGCTTACATACTATGCCATCAAGCTGATTAATCATGATAAAAAACAGTAAAATAATTTATTGAAACTAGAAAAAATATCATATTTTTGCACAACGAAAAAAACCTATCAATGTTTAAGAAATTCGCAGTTTTATTCTACAGTATTTTTGTATTAAACTTAGTGTCTGCACAGCACGGTGAGGCTACTGCTGGGGCAGCTCCTGCTCAAGAGCTTTCAGAGAAAGACAAAGTAAGCAAAGAAAACAAAGAGTTCATCGATCATCACTTGTTGGATGCACATGATTTCACATTGATGGTTGATAAGGAAGGTCACCACATCGGTTTTCCTCTTCCTGTTATTATCTATGATAACGGTTTTCACTCTTTCATGAGTAACAAAGAAGGGTTTATGCACGGAGAACCTACTGAAGTTGATGGAAATTTTTATGTATTGCATCATGAAAAAATCTATAAGACTGATGCAGCTGGAACTTTAACGCTTGATGACCACGGTCACCCAACTAACGAAAAGCCATTAGATCTTTCAATTACAAAGAGTGTGTTGATTATTTTATTAGTATCCATCTTTATGTTAGTATTATTCGTTGGAATGGCTAAGTCTTACAAAAAATCAGTGGTTCCTACAGGAGCTGCAAGATTTTTAGAGCCATTAATCATTTTCGTAAGAGATGAAGTTGCTATTCCAAACATCGGACATAAGTATAAGAGATTTATGGGTTATTTATTAACAGTGTTTTTCTTTATCCTTTTCCTTAACGTTTTAGGATTAATGCCATTCGGAATTAATGTTACAGGTAATATTACAATGACATTCTTCCTGGCTATCCTTACGTATTTGATTACAACATTCTCAGCGAACAAAGATTACTGGAAGCATATTTTCTGGATGCCAGGAGTTCCGGTTCCAATGAAACTGATCATGCTTCCTATTGAGTTATTAGGAACTATTACTAAGCCATTCGCTTTGATGATCCGACTTTTTGCCAACATGACGGCAGGACACATCGTAGTAATGAGTTTGATCGGACTGATCTATGTATTTAAGAATTTTATTGCAGGTGTTGCATTCCCTTTCCTTACATTGGTAATTTATTTACTGGAAGTATTGGTAGCGTTCCTACAGGCTTATATCTTTACAATGTTATCTGCGCTGTTTATCGGAATGGCAGTAGAAGAACATGAGCACGAACATCATGCAGCTCACTAATTGAAATTATAAATTAAAGTAAAACAAATTTTTTAAAATTATATATTATGGAAATCCCTAAAATTGTAGGTGCTGGTATCGTAGTACTAGGTGTAGGTATCGGTCTTGGTAAAATCGGAGCTGCTGCTCTTGAAGCTATCGCTAGACAACCTGAGCAATCTGGAAAAATCCAAACAGCTATGCTTATCGCAGCTGCACTTGTAGAAGGTGTTGCGTTTGCTGCTCTATTCGCAGTAAACTAATTAAATTCAAACCATTATCTGTGACGGTTGGTTACAGGTAATGGTTCTTTAAAAAAAAAGTAATAATTATTTATACATTTATATAATGGAATTAATTCATCAGTTTTCATCAGGACTATTTATTATCCAGTCTGTTATTTTTCTAGCATTATTATTTTTGTTAGGTAAATTCGCTTGGAAGCCTATTTTAAATTCTATCAATGACAGAGAAACATCTATTGTTGACGCTCTTAATCAAGCTAAATTAGCTAGAAAAGAAATGGAAACTTTAAAAGAGGATAACGAAAGAATCATTCGTGAAGCTAAAATCGAAAGAGATGCTATCCTTAAAGAAGCCAGAGAAATTAAAGACAGAATCGTAGGAGAAGCTAAAGATGCTGCTAAAGCTGAAGGAGACAAAATGATCGAAGCTGCTAAACAGACTATCAATGCTGAGAAAAATGCTGCTATGGCAGACATCAAAACTCAAATTGGTACTTTATCTGTAAACATTGCTGAGTCTATCCTGAAGCAAAAGCTGGACAACAGTGAAGCTCAAAACGAATTAGTTCAAAATTATTTAAACAAATCAAACCTTAACTAAGAATGCTTACATCTAAAGTAGCTAAAAGATACGCACAAGGTTTACTTGATTTCACAAACGAGTCAGGTCAGACAGCTACTGTATTTTCTGAAATGAAAGATGTAGTAAAGATCATGAAAGAGTCTGTGGACTTAAATAAATTTTTCATGACTCCTTATATTGATTCTAAAAAGAAAATAGAAGTAGCAAACGAAATTTTCAAAGGTTTATCTGTTTCTTCTCAGAACCTGATCAGATTGGTAATTAAACACGGACGTGAAAACCAATTGAAAAATATCGCTCAGGAATTCATCAACAAAGTAGAAGACCTTAGTGGTGTACAGAGAGTAACACTTACAACAGCAACTCCGCTTTCAAAAGAAAACCTTGACCAGATTTTAAGATCTACCCATCTTGTAAATGCTGATTCAAACTTTGATCTGAAAGTAAATGTGAAGCCTGAAATTCTTGGAGGATATGTTCTGAGAGTAGGTGACCAGCAGGTAGATGCGTCTGTGAAGACAAAACTGAACCAAGTTAAAAAAGATTTCCAATTAAATTAAGAAAAACAACCATACAATGGCAGAAATAAATCCGGCAGAAGTATCTGCGATCTTAAAACAGCAATTGGCCAACTTCGATACTCAATCCAACGTTGAGGAAGTAGGTACAGTTTTAACCATCGGTGATGGTATTGCTCGTGTATACGGGTTAGAAAACGTACAATACGGAGAGTTGGTGAAATTTTCTAGTGATGTAGAAGGTATTGTACTTAACCTTGAAGAAGACAACGTGGGGGTTGCTCTATTGGGTGAAAGTAAATTAGTAAAAGAAGGTGATACAGTAAGAAGAACAAACAGAATCTCTTCTATCAAAGTAGGAGAAGGTATGTTAGGAAGAGTAGTAGATACTCTTGGTAACCCAATCGATGGTAAAGGTCCTATTACTGGGGATTTATACGAAATGCCATTGGAAAGAAAGGCTCCTGGAGTAATCTTCAGACAGCCGGTAACTGAGCCTTTACAGACCGGTATCGTTGCAATTGATGCGATGATCCCTGTAGGAAGAGGTCAGAGAGAGCTTATCATTGGTGACAGACAAACAGGTAAAACTACTGTTGCTATCGATACGATCATCAACCAAAAAGAATTCTTTGATGCTGGTAAGCCAGTATATTGTATATATGTTGCTATCGGTCAGAAAGCTTCTACTGTAGCACAAATCGTTAAAACTCTTTCTGATAAAGGAGCTTTAGCTTATACGGTAATCGTTGCAGCTAACGCATCAGATCCGGTTCCAATGCAGGT
This sequence comes from Chryseobacterium sp. RU33C, assembly GCF_900156015.1. Classification (NCBI taxonomy): domain Bacteria; kingdom Pseudomonadati; phylum Bacteroidota; class Flavobacteriia; order Flavobacteriales; family Weeksellaceae; genus Chryseobacterium; species Chryseobacterium sp. RU33C. The sequence continues at coordinate 42,574 of NZ_FTMT01000002.1, forward strand.
ATATTCTGCAATGGCAGGAGCTTCTATCGGTGAGTTCTTCAGAGACACAGGTAGACCAGCACTTATCGTTTATGATGATTTATCTAAACAAGCTGTTGCTTACCGTGAGCTTTCTCTACTATTGAGAAGACCACCGGGCCGTGAAGCTTACCCTGGGGACGTTTTCTACCTTCACTCAAGACTATTGGAAAGAGCGGCAAAAGTAATCGCTGATGATAACATTGCCAAGCAGATGAACGATTTGCCAGAGTCTCTTAAACCAATTGTAAAAGGTGGTGGTTCATTAACAGCCCTTCCGATTATAGAAACTCAGGCTGGTGACGTTTCTGCATACATCCCTACAAACGTAATCTCTATTACAGACGGACAGATCTTCCTGGAGTCTGATCTATTCAACTCAGGGGTTCGTCCTGCAATCAACGTAGGTATCTCTGTATCAAGGGTAGGAGGTAATGCACAGATCAAATCAATGAAAAAAGTATCTGGTACATTGAAACTTGACCAGGCTCAATATAAAGAACTTGAAGCGTTTGCTAAATTCGGTTCGGACCTTGATGCTTCTACGTTAGCAGTAATCTCTAAAGGAGAAAGAAACGTAGAGATCCTTAAGCAGCCGGTAAATGCACCACTTCCTGTAGAAAGTCAGGTAGCGATCGTATATGCCGGAACAGAAAACTTAATGAGAAACGTTCCATTGAACAAGATTAAAGAATTCCAACACGAATACATCGAGTTCCTGAGATCTAAGCACCCAGATACAATGGCTGCTATCAAGGCTGGAAAAATCGATAACGATATTACAGGTGTTCTTAAGCAGGCAGCTAACGATTTAGCTTCTAAATACAACTAAAAAATTCAATGTTTAAGGTTTGAAATATAGCGTTTTAGACCTTAAACTTTAGACCTTAAACTTTGAACCCAAATTAATGGCAAACTTAAAAGAAATACGAGGCAGAATTACGTCAATTTCATCTACGATGCAGATTACACGTGCTATGAAGATGGTTTCCGCAGCGAAACTTAAAAAAGCACAGGATGCAATCGTAATGTTAAGACCTTATTCTGAAAAATTACAGGAGCTTATCCAGAATGTAAATTCTAGCTCTGATCCTGATCAGATTTCTGTATATGCTCAGAAAAGAGAGGTTAAAAGAGTACTATTCATCGCTGTTACTTCAAACAGAGGTCTTGCGGGAGCTTTTAACTCTTCTATCGTAAAAGAGCTTAACCTTCAGTTCCAGAACAACGCTCAGTACGAGGTTGAAGTTCTTCCTGTAGGTAAAAAAGTATATGATGCAGTAAGAAAAAGCCGTACGGTATATACTAATGGAAGTTCTGTTTATGATAACCTGAACTTTGATGCAGTTGCTCATATCACTGAAGGGGTAATGGCAAGCTTCAGAGAAGGTAAATTTGACGAAGTTTATGTTATCTATAACAAATTCGTTAATGCTGCTACTCAGGAAGTAACTACAGAACAGCTTCTTCCCATCTCAATGCCGGAAAATACTGAGCCACAGGTTGAAACAGATTACATCTTTGAACCTAACAGAGCTGAGATTCTGGATAATTTGATTCCAAAGTCTATCAAAACTCAGGTTTTCAAAGCGATTTTAGATTCAGTAGCGTCTGAGCACGGAGCGAGAATGACTGCAATGCACAAAGCAACAGATAACGCTCAGGCTTTAAAGAATGATCTTGTGATCTTCTACAACAAAGCAAGACAGGCTGCAATTACCAACGAAATTTTGGAAATTGTTTCCGGAGCAGAAGCTTTGAAAAATTCATAAGGAATTATTTTACTATACAAATGAAAGCACCGAAATTATCGGTGTTTTTTTGTTTATAATTGACTGAAACCGTCATTTATTATTCAAAAATCGAGTTTTTATCATAAAACAGGAAATTAGTCCGATTGTTTTTTTTATTTAAAAACTGAGGTACTATATCGTGTCATATTTTCTTCCGAAAATTACTTCATGGAAATAATCTATCCCGGATTCAGGTTATTTTTATTTTGCATATCTTTGTAGTTAATAAAATTTATATAATCTCTAAATGGACTCGGACATAGTCAGGCTTTTGCTGGCCTTATTTCTTGTTTTACTCAATGGCTTTTTCGTAGCCGCAGAATTTTCAATTGTTAAAGTTCGTTACTCACAAATTCAGTTAAAAGCTGCAGAAGGAAACTCTATGGCTAAGCAGGCAGAACATATCATCAAACATCTTGATGAATATCTTTCCGCTACACAATTAGGAATTACATTGGCATCCCTTGCCCTTGGTTGGGTAGGAGAAAGTGCCCTGCACCATATTGTTGAAAATATTTTCACGTCTTTGAGCATTAATCTGACTCAGACAACCATTACTACAATTTCGGTAGTGACAAGTTTTGTATTGATTACCATCATGCACATTGTGTTTGGTGAGCTTATTCCAAAATCAATAGCCATCAGAAAATCTGAAGCAACTACAATGGCAACAGCGGTTCCGTTGAGAGTTTTCTATACGATCTTTAAACCGTTTATCTGGTTGATGAACTCCATGTCAAATGGTTTCTTAAGACTTGTAAAAATTCATCCCGCTTCCGAACAGGAAATTCACTCTACGGAAGAACTTCAGCTTTTGGTGAAACAAAGTGCAGACAGCGGTGAGATTGAAGAAGAGAACTACGAAATTATTAAAAATGCATTTGATTTTACAGATCATTCCGCCAAGCAGATCATGGTTCCAAGACAGAATATTACTTCCATAGACTTTGAAGAAGATGTCAATGACATTATCAATAAGATCATGGATAGTGGATATTCCCGTATTCCTGTATATATCGATTCTATTGACAATATTATTGGAATTTTCTACACAAAGGAAATTATAAGAGAATTTGTGAAGAGAAAAGGAGATCTTGACCATGAAGACCTTAAAGATTTAATGCGTGATGCATTCTTCGTGGTAGAAAGTAAGAAAGTTTCAGACTTATTGAAAACGTTCCAGCTTAAAAAACAGCATATTGCCATCGTTATTGATGAGTTTGGAGGAACTGAAGGAATTATCACACTAGAAGATATTCTTGAGGAACTGGTGGGAGAAATTCAGGATGAAGAAGATGACGAAGAAAAAATAGTTGATAAAATAGCGGATAATACTTATTGGGTGCAGGCTACACAGCCTTTGGACGAAATCAACGAGTTTTTACCCAAAAGGCTTCCTCTTTCCGAAGAAAGCGAATACAATTCATTGGCCGGATTTATTCTTCATGAACTGGAAGAAATTCCGGAAGAAAACCAGGAGTTTGATCTTGAAAATTATCACTTCAAGATCCTGAAAATGAATAATAAAAGTGTGGAACTTGTGGAGCTGGTATATCAGGAACCCAATGCTATTGACCATTTAGCAGATAAAATTGGAGAAGTTTAAAAGAATAAGAATGAGTTTTTATAACAGCATAAAAGACTACGAAAACCCAAAACGTCAGTACGAGGAAGAAGTTCTCGTCTTAGATGATACAGATGAAGTTTATAAACTGGTACTGCATAACGATGATATTCATACATTTGATTACGTAATAGACTGCCTGATCGAAATATGCAAGCATACGTTGGAACAGGCTGAGCAGTGTACCATGCTGGTTCACTACAAAGGCAAATGCACCGTAAAAACAGGATCAATGGATGTTTTGAAGCCTATGCATGAAAAATTAGTTTCGCGCGAATTAACAAGCGAAATCGTATAAAATACAAATCCGGCAGTTTGTCGGATTTTTTTATGGAATCCTGAGCAGAAAGCAGAGGAATAGCAACGAATCACAAAGACTGAAAGACTTCTGGCCAATCTTTCAATTTTTAAATGCTTTAATCTTTTAATTTCTCAATACTCTTACATTGTCATATTTTATCTAAAATAGTATATTTGTACCAACTATAAAGAAACAAAAAAACAATGCTTGTAATAGGAATTGCCGGTGGTACAGGATCCGGCAAAACTACAGTTGTTGATAAGATACTTCAGCAGCTTGATATTGAGGGAATGAATATCCTCTCTCAGGATAATTATTATCACGACAACCAAGGTCTTACATTGACGGAAAGAGAAGCTCTGAACTACGACCATCCAAAATCAATAGACTTTGACTTACTGATAAAACACGTAAAAGCTTTAAAAAATAATGAGCCGATTGAGCAGCCGATTTACAGCTTTGTTACCCATTCCAGAACAGGAGATCATGTCACTGTAGAACCTAAAAACGTACTGGTAGTAGAAGGAATTCTTGTTCTTACCAACAAAGAATTACTGAAAGAATTTGATCTGAAGGTATTTGTTCATGCTGATTCTGATGAAAGATTAATCAGGAGGATCAGAAGAGATACTCAGGAAAGAGGAAGAGATCTGAGCGAGGTATTACACCGTTATCAGACCACATTGAAACCAATGCATCAGGAATTCATAGAGCCGTCTAAAAATGAGGCCGATCTTATTATCCCCAATATGAAACAAAATTCCGTAGCCATTGATTTTTTAACTACTGTTATTAAAAACTCGTTGAAAAAACATTAAAAAAATGGAAGAAAACAACCTTATCAAAGACATTCAGCCGAAATCTGAAACATTCAAACTTATCCAGAAATATGTTTTGAACAAGTATACCATTACGATCTGTCTGTTTTTGGTATGGATGATTTTTTTTGATAAAACTTCATTTCTTGTTATTAATGAACTCAATGGTGAGATTCATAAATATGAAGAGCAATTGGATTATTATAAAAAAGAATACGAGAAAAACGATGCTTTTTATAAAAAACTGATGAACAACAAGTCGGAAAAAGAAAAATACGCAAGAGAAAATTATTTTATGAAAAAACCGAATGAAGAGATCTTCATTCTGGTGGTAGACAGCACAAAAGTGGCTAAAAAATAATAAAAGTTGAATAGAATTATATTAATGATGAAATGGATTTTTAGTTTTTAAAAAATTCAGTTGCGAAGCAAAATTCACTATTGATAATTCACAAATAATAAAAAACTAATGTCAAATACAGATATACTTTCAAACTGGGAAAATCTAGTCAAAAAACAGCTTAAAACAGAGGATATTTACCCTGTTTTAGAGAAACAGAATCTGGAAGGAATAGAGGTGAAGCCTTTTTACACAGAGGTTCAGAAACCTTTGGTAAACCTGCCAAGGGTTGAAGAAAGCACTCATTTGGTAGCTAGATATCATGAAAGTCTGGAAGAAGAAGTATTTGCATTTATGCTGGATCAGAATGTAGAAAATCTGGATCAAAAAACTCTTTTTGTTAATAATAAAGATCTGGCAGGACACATCAGTCCTAAAGAAGAAGATCAGTATTTTTCACTGATCGATGTTTTTAATGAAAAAGAAGGAAGCATAGATGATCAACTGGTAAGAGAATTACTTTCAAAAGATTTTAAAAGAAATATCTGTGTAGACATATCATTCCACCAGAATGCCGGAGCAGCCATCTGTCAACAGCTTGGAATTGCCCTTGCAAAAGCTAAGGAGTTAGTAGAAGTTTATGGATCCGAAATTTTAAATAAACTTATATTCAGAATAGCAGTAGGAGGAAGCTATTTCTTTGAGATGGCTAAACTGAGAGCTTTTAAGATCGTTTTTAACCAACTCTCAAAAGAATACGGTCTGGATGAAGTCCCTTATATATTTGCAGAGACTTCCCTTCGAAATAAGGCCGTTTCTGATAATGAAAACAACCTGATCCGTTCTACCCTGGAACTTGCTTCTGCAATGATCGGTGGAGCAGATGCTGTTTTTTCTAACAATTATCTTGTAGACAGAAGTACGGATAACTCGGAAGAAATCTCTTTCAAACAACAGATTGTTCTGGCTTACGAAAGTATTATCAACGTATTTGAAGATGCTTCTAACGGAAGTTATTATGTGGAAGATATTACCCAGCAGTTTGCAGAAAAAGCATGGGCTTTATTTGTTGAAATAGAAGAGGCTGGTGGATATCTCGAACTGTTGAAACAGGGAGTTATTCAGAAAAAGATCTACGATCATGCCATTGAAGAGCAGCAATGGATTGAAGAAGGGAAAATAAAGCTGATAGGAGTGAATATGTACCCTAAATTAGACGTTAAAAAGTCTATTGCAGATCTTTACAGCGAAAAAGAAATAAAAGCCGTTCGTTGGGCTGAAATGTTTGAATAAAGCATTTTAAACAAATGAATATAAGAAGTGGCAGAATCTGTGGGAAATAAACTATTAAACAAAGAAATTCAAAACTATATCAATGCAAATCTAACAACAGATCTGCACTCATTATTATTAAAAAAATCACCATTTCCGAAGGTTTCTATGCATGAAATTGTGCAGCAGATCAAAGGAAAACAGGTTGCAGAAAGAAAATTTCCATTTCTTTTAAAAGAAGGAATTCTTTTCCCGCCACAGCTTAATCTGGAACAGTCATCTTCAGAAAAGACAGCTCTTTATAAATCTGAAATGCTGAAAGGAAATAAATTCATTGATCTAACAAGCGGTTTTGGGATTGATGCCTTTTATCTGTCTCAAAATTTTGACGATATCACTTTAGTAGAACAAAATACTGAGCTTTTAAATATTGTTGAAAATAACTGGGGAATTTTAGGTCGCAAGGCAAAATTTATCAATCTTACACTTGAAGATTTTTTGAGCAATAATGAGGAACACTTTGATGTTATTTATCTTGATCCGGCCAGAAGAGACGAACAAAAAAACAAAGTTTTTCTTTTGGAAGATCTGTCTCCTGATATTTTGGAAATTCACGAAAAGCTCCTCTCTGTTTCCAGCCAGGTAATTATTAAACTTTCCCCGCTAATTGATCTTAAATATCTTGTTTCAGTACTTCCGGGTATTTCAAGGATTGATGTTATTGCCCTTAAAAATGATGTGAAAGAAGTAGTTGTATTGCTTTCCAGCGAAAATGCGGACAAGATCATTTGTAATTGTGTGAACCTGGACAGCAGTGAGCCTATTTTTAGCTTTACATTTGGGGAAGAAGAAACTGCGGAATCGGAATATTCTGAACCGGAAAACTATATTTATATTCCCAATCATTCCATTTTGAAGGCGGGAGTCTTTAATTTGATTTCTCAGAAATTTGCCCTGAAAAAGCTTCATCCTAACAGCCATCTTTATACTTCCAGTGAAAAAATTGAGAACTTTCCCGGCAGAACTTTTGAAATGGAATCTGTTGATTCTAAAAGTATTAAAAAGAAAGGGCAGTTTAATATTATTGCAAAAAACTACCCTTTGAAACCTGAAGAAATCAAAAAGAAATACGGTTTAAAAGACGGAGGAGATCAGTATCTTATTTTTACCCAATCCAAAAAAGGGAAAATAATATTAAAATCAGTATAAAAATGTTGCCGAAAAAAGCAGGATTTCTTACTTTTGGGCAATCAAAAATTGAAGCATGTAATCGCTTGCTGTTTGGACGGTCAGAATAGATTGAAAATAGCACGGTTTCATATTACCTTTTAAAAAAAATAATTTTACATATGAAAAAATTAGTTATATGTTTAGCGATTGCAACGGTAGCGGTAAGCTGTAAAAAAGTTCCGCAAGGAGGAAACAAAGCTACTTTGAAACTTGAAGAAGGAGTAGAAAGATATTCTGACGCTCCTCAGGGAGAAGCTCACGGACATGAAGCCGGAGCTGCAGAGCACAAAGAAGAGGCTCATGCAAAACCAGAAGCTGCTGCTCCAAAAACAGACAGTACTGCTGCAGTAAAACCTGCTGAAGCTGATAAAGCTCCAAAAGCTGAACACTAATTAGAAGTACAAAATATATAATTGCCCTGTTTCTGCAGGGCATTTTTTATTAAAAAGAAGGCTATAAGGTTCATTAGTACAAGATTGGGAAAATCCTTTCTTTTTGTTTGTCCCTGCCGGGCATTTTTTTTAATTTTAACAAAATAAATTTTTACAATGCAAGAGACATTAAGTTACATCAACGAAAACAAACAGCGTTTCGTGGATGAATTATTTGAGTTATTGAGAATCCCTTCTATTTCTGCAGATCCGGCGTATAAAGATGACGTTTTGAAATGTGCAGAGGTAGTGGCAGCACACCTTAAAAATGCTGGAGCTGATAATGTGGAAGTGTGCCAGACAAAAGGGTATCCAATTGTTTTCGGGGAGAAAATTTTAGATAAAAGCTTACCTACAGTATTGGTATATGGGCACTATGACGTTCAGCCGGCAGATCCGTTGGAATTATGGACAAAGCCGCCATTCGAGCCTTATATTGAGAAAACTGAATTACATCCTGAAGGAGCCATTTTTGCCAGAGGTTCTGCTGATGACAAAGGACAGTTCTTCATGCATTTGAAAGCCTTTGAAGCCATGATGAAGACCAATGCTCTTCCTTGCAATGTTAAATTTATCTTAGAAGGAGAAGAAGAAGTAGGTTCTGTAAGCTTAGGCGACTGGGTAAATGAAAATAAAGAAAAATTAGCGTGTGACTGTATCTTAATTTCCGATACACATATCTACAGCAACGAACAACCAACTGTAACAACAGGTTTAAGAGGTTTAAGCTATGTAGAAGTAGAAGTGGAAGGGCCAAACAGAGACTTACACTCAGGCCTTTATGGCGGAGCTGTTCCGAATCCTATTCATGTTCTTTCCAGAATGATTGCTAATCTGATCGATGAAAACGGTCATATCACCATTGATGGGTTCTACGACAATGTTGAAACGGTTTCAGATGCTGAGAGAGCTGAAATGAATAAACTGAAGGACAATCCGGAAGAATTTAAAAAATCAATCGGATTAAGCAATATCGAAGGTGAAAAAGGTTATACTACTTTAGAAAGAACATCTATCCGTCCTACTTTAGACTGCAACGGAATCTGGGGAGGATATACAGGAGAAGGCGCTAAAACAGTAATTCCTTCAAAAGCTTTTGCTAAAATTTCAATGCGTTTGGTTCCTTACCAGACTCCACAGGAAATCACAGAGAAATTCACGAAATATTTCGAAAAGATCGCTCCGGATACGGTAAAAGTAAAAGTAACACCTCACCACGGAGGAATGCCTTACGTTTTACCAACCAATACAAAAGAATTTGCTGCTGCAAAACAGGCAATGGAAGCTGCATTTGGAAAAGAAGTTCTTCCGTACAGAGGAGGAGGAAGTATTCCGATTACAGCCATGTTTGAGCAGGTTTTAGGAGCTAAGTCTGTATTGATGGGCTTTGGCTTGGATTCTGATGCCATCCACTCTCCAAATGAACATTATGGGCTGTTCAATTTCTATAAAGGGATTGAAAGTATTCCATTGTTCTTTGAGAATTATTCAAAATAATTAATCGAAAATACGATATCGCAAGGTGTTTCTGCAAAGAAATACCTTGTTTTTTTGCTCTTTTATCAAATGCCGGCAAACCTTTTTCAAGGTTTTGAAAATTAAATTCACTGAAAATAAAAGGGTTAATTTTTATTTGCAATAAGTTATTTCACTATTCATTGAAAGTTTATATTTTTAATACAAAACTTAATTTAATATGAAAAAATACTACCAAATTGCATTTTTGCTATCATCGTTATGCGTTTTTGCCCAACAGACCATATCCTTTGAACCTATTGAGGGATTCAGCGTTGGAGATATTAACGGGCAGGCAGGCTGGATCAGTACTCCTACGGGAGGTGTGCCGGAAAATGTAACCCATCAGACCATCAATTCAGATAAAGCCAGTGATGGAAACCGTTCCCTGAGAATCGTGAAAGAAAATACGTATGGAACTCAGAATGATCCTGTTATAGGTGGATTTTATAACCTTTCAACCCCTTTGGCCTACAATAATTTTTCTGTATCATTCGATATCAATATGTCACAGCTCAATGGTTCAGATTTTGGTTTTCAGGGAGTAAACAATACTGATGAGGAGTTTGTTGTAAGATTGGATTTTGGAAAGACCGGATGGATAAAGGTCCTCGATATGTTATCTGGTATACAGAATCTTATTTCTACACCTTCAGCCTGGCTGCCAAATACCTGGTATCGCTTGAAAGTAGTTGGAAGTGCCACAGATGTGCGGTATTACCTTAATAACATACTGATCTATACAGGATCAGCAGCAAATTCCTTGAATATAAACCAGCTTCGTTTCGTACATAATAATTCATTAGGATCAGCTTATGTCGATAATATCAAAATTAATAGTGAAGCTGCATTGTCTGTAAAAAACGCAGTGAAAAATGACATAAAACTGTCTATCTATCCGAATCCGGCTACTGATATTGTAAAAATCACAACTCCAAACAAAATCAAACATGTTGAAGTATATGATATGTCTGGAAAGAGAGTGGATGCAACATTCAACGGAGATCAGGTAAATGTTAGCAGACTGGCTGCCGGAGCTTATTTGCTGAATGTAGAAACAGAAGGAAGAAACTTTACAGAGAAGTTTATCAAAAAATAATTACTGATAAATCTTAGGATCAGCGAAGCGCTCCAATTGGAGCGTTTTTGTTATTTTAGAGAATTAAAATTTCAATCATATGTCAGATCAAAAAACAGCTTATATAACTGGAGGAACCAAAGGAATAGGTTTCGGGATTGCAAAAATTTTACTTGAAAACGGTATTGCTGTGGCATTTTCAGGAAGAAAAAGAGATGATGTAATAAAGGCGGAAGAAGAACTTAAGCAATATTCAGGGAATGTATTGGGAATTGTTTCTGATGTAAGAAGTCTGGAAAGTGAACAGGAAGCTGTAAAATATGCCGTTGAAAAATTCGGAAGACTGGATTATATCATTGCCAATGCAGGATTGGGGATTTTTAAGCCTGTAGATGAACTTACGGCAGAAGAATGGAATGATATGATAGAAACCAATCTTACAGGTGTTTTCTATACTTTAAAAGCCTCAGTGGAAGAGTTAAAAAAGACAGAAGGTTATTATATTACCATTTCCAGCCTTGCAGGCGCTAATTTCTTTGAAAACGGAACAGGATACAATGCTTCCAAATTCGGAGTGGTAGGTTTCACACAGGCTGCCATGATCGATTTAAGAAAATACAATATTAAATCTACAGTGATCATGCCGGGATCTGTGGCCACCCATTTTAATGGAAATATTCCGTCTGAAAAGGACAGTTGGAAGATTCAGCCTGAAGATATGGGGAATCTTGTACTGGATATTTTGAAGATGAATCCAAGAGTTTTACCAAGTAAAATAGAGTTTAGGGCAACGAAACCAGCTAAGTAACTACATCTAATGTATTGAATAATAATTTAATAAGTATTATGCATGCATAATATATTTTTTATTTATATTAGCAAAAATTAATTCAAACAAAATCTCTGCATAAATTGTCATTATTTTATGCATTAAAAGGAAAATAAAATAGTACACGTGAAACCCTAAGGTTACATATGACCAATAAAAAAAATTAAGAACAACATATGAAAATATTAGTTTGCATTAGTAGTGTTCCGGATACTACTTCCAAAATTAACTTTACAGCAGATAAATCTGCTTTCGACAAAAACGGAATTCAGTGGGTAATCAACCCTCTAGACGAATTTGCGTTGACAAAGGCGGTTAAACTTCAGGAATCTCAGGGAGCAACAGTAACAGTAATCAACGTAGGTGATGCTGCTACAGAGCCTGTAATCAGAAAAGCTTTGGCAATTGGTGCTAACGATGCGGTAAGAGTAAATCTTGATCCGAAAGACAGCTATTCTACAGCAAAAGAAATTGCAGCTGTGGCTCAAAACGGAGGATATGATCTTATCCTTTGCGGAAAAGAATCTATCGATTATAACGGAGGTTCTGTTCCGGGAATGGTAGCTCAGTTATTAAACCAGCCTTTCGTAAATGCTTCAGTAGGATTAGACGTAAACGTAAGTGAAGCTACAGCAGTAAGAGAAATTGAAGGAGGAAAAGAAACTATTTCAGTAAAATTACCGGCAGTTATTGCAGGCCAGAAAGGATTGGTAGATGAGAAAGATCTTATCATCCCGAATATGAGAGGAATTATGTCTGCAAGAACAAAACCTTTGCAGGTGGTAGAGCCTTCTTCTTCAGAAGTAAAAGTTCAGGGAGTATCTTATGACAGCGTTCCGCCAAGAGCAGCTGTGAAAATGGTTTCTCCGGATAATCTTGATGAATTGGTAAGATTACTTCACGAAGAAGCTAAAGTAATTTAATAAGAATCAAGTAAAAAGTAAAAAGATTCAGGATAAAATTTGATGTCATCAGACATGATCTGAATTTCATTACTATTCAGAATTAGATAATCTTGAATCCTGAACGTTAAACCTTAAACAAATTAGAAATGGCAGTATTCGTATACGCAGAAAATATAAACGGAGTTTACAAAAAAGCAGCTTTCGAAGCAGTTTCTTATGCTAAAGCTATCGCTGATAAAGCAGGAGATACCGTTACGGCAATCTCTGTAAACCCAACAGATTCTTCAGATTTATTATACAAATATGGAGCATCAAACGTAATCAATATCAAAGACGAAGGTCTTAAAAATTTCTCAGCAAAAGCATTTGCACAGGCTGTAAGTGAAGTAGCAGACGGAAATATCATCGTTTTCCCTCACACTACTGATGCTTCTTCCATTGCTCCTATGCTTGCAGTAATGAAGAACTATTCTTTAATTACTAACGCATTGGAAGCTCCTGAAAGCCTTTCTCCTTTCCAAGTAAAAAGAAGAGCATTCTCCGGAAAAGGTTTCATGCATGCAAAAGCGGAAGGGAACGGAGTAATCGTTACTGTTTCTCAAAACGCTTTCGGTGTTAAAGAAAATGCAGTATCAGGTTCTGAAGAAGTAAGAAATTTATCGGTAGCTAATGAAGATACTAAAGTGATTTCTCACGAGCAGAGCTCAGGTAAATTAGACCTTAAAGAAGCTGAAGTTGTTGTTTCTGCAGGTAGAGGAATGAAAGGACCTGAAAACTGGGGAATGATCGAAGATCTGGCAAATGTTTTAGGAGCAGCTACAGCATGTTCTAAGCCCGTTTCTGATATCGGATGGAGGCCTCACACAGAACACGTAGGACAAACAGGAAAAGCTATTTCTCCGAATCTTTACATTGCTGTAGGGATTTCAGGAGCGATTCAGCACCTTGCCGGAGTGAACTCTTCAAAAACTATCGTAGTAATCAACAGTGATCCTGAAGCGCCGTTCTTCAAGTCTGCTGACTACGGAGTAGTAGGAGATGCTTTCCAGATTATTCCTGCACTAACAGAGAAAATTAAAGCAATAAAAGGATAAGAAAGTGAATTGTGAATAGTCAATTCGCTTTGCTCGTCAATTTTTAATTAAATAATTCACTTGCGAAGCAAAATTCACTATTGACGTTTGACAATCATCAACTATACAGATAAAAGCTCGGCTTTCCGGGCTTTTATTTTTGCGTAAAAAAGTGAAAACACAATAAAAAATTAATCTATATTTGTAGCTATGGATTATAAGCAGCTAATTATTCGCGGAATATCGTACAGCCAGACCCAGTCGGGGGCTTATGCATTGTTATTGGAACATGAAGAAACACACATAAAATTACCTGTTGTTATAGGAAATTTCGAAGCCCAGTCTATCTCTCTCGGTTTGGAAAAAGATATTCATCCACCGCGTCCTCTTACTCATGATTTATTTACAAAATTTATAGTTTCTGCCAATTATGAGCTTATTTCTGTCATTATCTATCAGATTGTAGACGGAGTTTTCTTCTCCAATATCAACTTTAAAAATAAAGTAACCGAAGAAGAACTGATCCTTGATGCCAGAACTTCTGATGCTGTTGCCATGGCCGTAAGATTTGACGCGCCAATATTTACAACTCAGCAGGTTTTAAATGAAGCCGGAATTTTATTGGAACTGGAAGATGTTTCAAAAGAAGAGCAATCATTCTCAGAAACAGTACAGACAGAAGATAACTTAAAATCTATTTCTATGGAAGAGCTTCAGAAATTATTAGACGAAGCTGTTAAAGAAGAAGACTATGATACCGCCCTTGAAATCCAGGAAGAAATCAAGAGGAGGAAAAAGAAAATTGATTAAAGAGATACTTTTTATATAAACTATGAATTTAAAATTACGACTGACCATCCTCAGTTTTCTCCAGTTTTTCGTTTGGGGAGCTTGGCTGATTACGATGGCAAACTTCTGGTTTGGCACAAAACATTGGGATGGAACTCAGTTTGGAGCTGTGTTCGGAACAATGGGAATTGCTTCTATCTTTATGCCAACCATTACCGGAATTATTGCTGACCGCTGGGTAAATGCGGAGCGCATATTTTCAGTATTACACATTCTTTATGGGGTTATTCTTTTTATTTTACCTCATTCTGCAGACCCGAATTCCTTCTTTTCAGTAATGCTTATGGCCATGTGCTTCTATATGCCTACCATTGCACTTGCTAATTCAATTTCTTATACAATCCTGAAAAATAACAATCTGGATGTGGTGAAAGACTTTCCACCGATTCGTGTATGGGGAACTATTGGTTTTATTGTTGCCATGTGGATCACAAACCTTAGCGGGAATAAAGAAACAGAAGGTCAGTTTTATATCGGAGGTGTTGTAGCAATTTTCTTAGGAATTTATGCCCTTACTCTTCCTAAATGTCCACCACAAAAACTGATTGACAAAAACTCACCATTATCCGAGCAGTTAGGCTTGAATGCATTTAAGCTTTTTGGAAGCTACAAAATGGCATTATTCTTTATGTTTTCAATGCTTTTGGGAGCTGCACTTCAACTTACCAATGCATATGGAGACGTATTTTTAAGTGAATTTGCCCATTTTCCTAAATATGCAGACTCATTTGTAGTAAAAAGATCTACCATTATTATGTCCATCTCACAGGTTTCAGAAACCCTGTTTATTTTGGCAATTCCTTTCTTTCTGAAGAAATTCGGAATTAAGAAAGTAATGTTGATATCGATGCTGGCCTGGGTATTAAGATTCGGATTCTTTGCTTATGGGGTACCGGACGGGTTTGGACTTTCACTGATCATTCTTTCATGTATTGTGTACGGAATGGCTTTCGATTTCTTTAATATCTCAGGATCCCTTTTCGTGGAAACGACTACCGATAAAAAGATACGTTCTTCAGCTCAGGGATTATTCATGATGATGACTAACGGTTTTGGAGCGGTTTTCGGAAGTTATGCCGCTGGATGGGCTATTGATAAGTTCTTTACCCACAAGTTTTCTACAGCTTCAGATCTTTCTGCTTATCTTCAGACAACCCCTGATAATCCTACTTTCCTGAACATTTTAAAGAAAAGCTTCAACGCAGCAGTGAATACAGATGGAACTCTTTCCTCTGTGGTGATGGTAAAAGACTGGCAGCAGATATGGCTTTCTTTTGCAATATATGCGTTAATACTGGCGGTGTTCTTTGCCGTACTGTTTAAGCATAAACATAACCCGGAAGATGTTTCATCAGTGAAACACTAATTGAAACTTATAATTTATTAAGATATTAAATTGCATTTTTTTTCAAAAATGCAATTTTTTTATTTTCATATCCTTGTATATAATTAAAGCTTTGCTGAAGAAAAATATGGATTCATATCGGTATTGAAATTGTAAGCGGTGATTTTTAATTCTGTAATAAATAAATTATTTCTTTATCTAATGAATAACAATAGTGATCTTTTTTTATGACTAATGAGCGTTTGTGTAGTGAAATTGTATTTTTAAAACACACTCTTTAAAAGTGTGTTTTTTTTTGTATTTTGGCACTTTAGTAAATATGAAAAATATTCAGTTATTAGGATTACTGTTAGTAATTGCAGGCAGCTTTTTACCCCTGGTACACGTGCCTGTAATAGGGAGCTGGAACTATTGGAAGCTTGATCATTATCTGGCTATTACCTGCTGGATCTTTTCCGCTTGTGCAGTTTTTGGAATTGTAAATAACAGTGCTAAAATCGTTAGATTTTTTGGTATTCTGCTTATTCTTTTATTCGGATTTACCCTGGTTGCTGTGAAAATGCAATCGCTGCAATACTTTAGCTTTTTGCCCTTCAAATCCTGGCAGGAGACTTTTGCCGGAATTGTTACATTGAAATGGGGTTGGGCTGTAGAGTTTTTAGGGGCTTTTCTGATGGTTTTTGCAGGTGGAAGTAAAAAAGTAAATAATAGAACACAAATATAAATATGAACTTCTTAAAAATATTTTCAGCAGGAATTTTGTTGATGACGGCCGCACAGACGTATGCCCAGTCAACAGAACAGAAAAAACCGGATAATCCTCCTAAATGTACTAACATAAAAGAAGGGAAGTTTTTAAGACCTAAATATCCGGAAGCAATATGGTATATGACCATTAAAGATAATGTTCAAACCGAATATTTCAATAATGGAAAAGATTATATTAAATCGACATTGGTTTTTGTGGATGACTGCAATTATAAAGCAATTGTGATAGAGAAATCCGATAAAAATGACCCAGCACAGATAGGGGATGTCTTCAATAATAAAATAGTAGCCACTCAGGATAATCTTCTGAAAGTGAATTCCAAAATTGAGGGGACTCAATTCGATCTGGTATACATAAAAGTGAAATAAATTCTAACTATAAAAATGGAATCTTTATTCCGTTTTAGCTAAATAAAAATTATATACATGAAAGAAGTATTCATTGTTTCCGCAGTAAGAACACCTATGGGGAGTTTTATGGGAAGCTTATCAACAGTTCCGGCTACAAAACTGGGAGCAACTGCCGTAAAAGGTGCATTAGATAAAATCGGTTTAGATCCTAATACTGTTCAGGAAATCTATATGGGAAATGTTCTTCAGGCAGGAGAAGGCCAGGCGCCGGCTCGTCAGGTGGCTTTAGGAGCAGGTCTTTCAATCAATACACCATCTACTACCGTAAATAAAGTTTGTGCTTCAGGAATGAAAGCTGTAACAATGGCGGCTCAGGCGATCAAAGCTGGTGATGCTGATGTAATTGTTGCAGGAGGTATGGAGAATATGTCTTTAGTTCCTCATTATTACAATGCAAGAGTAGCTACAAAATTAGGTGATATCAAAATGCTCGACGGAATGGTACTTGACGGTCTTACAGACGTATACAACAAAGTACATATGGGAGTATGCGCAGAAAAATGCGCCGCAGACTATAATATTACAAGAGAAGATCAGGATAACTTCGCAGTAGAATCTTACAAAAGATCAGCAAAAGCTTGGAGCGAAGGTAAATTCAACGAAGAAATTGTACCGGTTTCTATTCCTCAGAGAAAAGGAGAGCCTGTAATTTTTGCTGAAGATGAAGAATATAAAGCAGTAAACTTCGACAGAATTTCAACGCTTCCTACCGTATTCAAAAAAGAAGAAGGTACTGTAACAGCAGCAAATGCATCTACTCTGAACGACGGTGCTTCTGCACTGATTCTTGTTTCCAAAGAAAAAATGGAAGAACTTGGATTGAAGCCTCTTGCAAAAATCGTATCTTATGCTGACGCAGCGCATGAGCCGGAAAACTTTACAACTGCTCCGGCAAAAGCATTACCTATCGCTCTTAAAAAAGCAGGATTAGAAGTTTCGGATATTGATTTCTTTGAATTCAACGAAGCTTTCTCAGTGGTAGGTCTGGCAAACAACAAGATCTTAGGATTAGATGCTGCTAAAGTAAACGTAAACGGAGGTGCTGTAGCATTAGGACACCCACTGGGAAGTTCAGGTTCTAGAATCATTGTTACATTGATCAATGTATTGAAGCAAAACAATGGTAAATATGGTGCAGCAGCAATCTGCAACGGAGGCGGTGGAGCTTCTGCTATCGTAATTGAAAACTTATAATTGATAAGGATATAACCATATTTTGTGGTTTAAGATATAAAAATCGGGGTCTTTGAACCCCGATTTTTAGTTACAGAATAGGATAAAATTATCTGACAGTCCTACATTACTATGCATTATTTGAACCTTTCGATTGTATATCCGATCAGCTGATTTACTGATATGAATGAGAAAGTTTCAAACCTTACAACACATATACTCTAATCTGAGAAAGTATAAATTATATTAAAACTTTGATGATTGATTTCAATGCCTTACAATTATTATTTTCAAAATAATATTAAAAACCGTAGAATATTCCGTAGTTTTTCTATTTTTGTGCTACTAATATATATTTGAAATGTCTGAAACTGAGAATCGACAGCCTAAAAACATAAAGAATAATCCGAAAATTATGAAAGCCTGGGCTGTATATGACTGGGCAAATTCTGTTTATTCCCTGGTTATTACCTCTACTATTTTTCCTATTTATTACTCTATCCTTACCACTGCTTACGAGAAAAAAGAATATGTGGCAGAAACCAAAACATGGATTGATGTTCCGGTAAGGCATATGATCAGAATTTTCGGAGAAGAATATCAGCCGGATGCAGTGTATGGATATTCCCTTACCATATCATTCTTTGTTGTAGTATTACTGTCTCCATTTTTATCTTCATTAGCAGATACCATTGGAAATAAAAAGTCTTTCCTGCAGTTTTTCTGTTATCTTGGGGCAACATCTTGTATGGGATTAGCCATGTTTACAGGAATGCATAACGTATTTCTGGGGCTTTTATTCAGTATTACAGCCAGTGTCGGTTTCTGGGGAAGTTTGGTGTTTTACAACTCTTTCCTTCCGGATATTGCCACACCGGACAGACAGGATGCTCTTTCTGCAAGAGGGTATGTTTATGGATATATCGGTTCTGTAGTTTTAGTGGTAATCTGTTTGGTATTGATTCAGGTTTTTGCCAAAGGGGCAGCTCAGCAGTTACTGTTTACAAGAATCAGTTTCCTGTTAACAGGAGCGTGGTGGTTCGGTTTTTCTCAATATACATTCAAGCACCTTCCTCAGTTTGGAGATGTGAAAGATAAACTTCCTAAAGATTTAGTGCTTTTGAACTATAAGAATATCTTCAAAAGACATGAAGAACAGGGTGGCTTTTTTGAGGTATTTAAAGATAATCTGAGCTTCTATAAAGATATTGCAAAAGAAAGTTTTCACGAACTCTTTAAAGTAGGAGGAGAGCTTTTTAAAGATAAAAACCTGAAATTCTTCCTGTCAAGTTTCTTCTTTTACAGTGTAGGAATGCAGACAATTTTCCTTATGGCAACTTTATTCGGAAAGAGTGAGATCAATCTTGCCCAGGATAAACTGATAGGAACCCTTTTGGTGATTCAGATCGAAGCGATCATCGGAGCAGTTATTTTCTCAAGATTATCCAAGAGAATTGGTAATAAAAATGTTATTTCAATTGCGATCATCCTTTGGATTGTGGCTTGTCTTTGGGCTTATTTCCTGAATAAAGAAAACCCGACCGTTGAATACCAGTTTTATGGAGTGGCTGCAGTAGTAGGTTTGGTAATGGGGGGTCTTCAGGCAATGTCCAGATCTACTTATTCAAAATTACTTCCGGAGAACTCAATGGAGAATACTACTTACTTCAGTTTCTATGATGTATTGGAGAAAATTGCCATTATTATCGGAACATTTATCTTTGCAACATTGATCGAGCATTTCAATAATATGCGTATTGCAGCATTGTCTATGACCATATTCTTTGCCGCAGGATTGATTTTAATCAGATTCCTGAAGGTTAAAATGAGAAAAGACAGAGAAACATTATAAAATTGAAAGACGTTATTTTTAACGTCTTTTTTTATTTTAAAGAATAAAAAACATTTATTAAGCTTTTTAATTGAATTTCGTTATATAATTAGTATAAATATTAGAATATAGCGGTTTTTTTCACTATGTGTTGATTTTTTTTGTTTATTTGTAAAAATGATAAAATTATCAAAATCATGAAAAATTTTCTATTAATTTGTTTTTTGCAGTGTTTTGTGCTGAGTTTTTCTCAGAATTTAAAACCGGTCGCTCAAAAAGTTTTAGAATTTCATAATCGAAAATCAGAATTTAAAACGTATGACCTATTTGAAACGAATAAATCTGCAGATAAAACAGCCGAATACAAAAAAGCAGCAACAGACATCACTGTAATGTCTTTAAAATCTGCAGAATTAAAAAGATTAATCAAAGATAAACCTGATTTTATTGAAATTTCTTTTCCTTTTGATGACGGGAGACAGATCATTGTTGAAATGTACAGACATCAGATCTTAACCAGCGATTTTAAAGTAATTACAGATAAAGGAACAACCGTAGAATATACGCCTGGAGTTTATTATCAGGGAATAGTAAAAGGAGATAATGCTTCTATCGCAGCCTTTAGCTTTTTCAATAACGACATTGTTGGAGTTGCTTCCACCCCTGAATCAGGAAATATAGTGGTAGGAAAAGCTAAAAATTCTGAAGATTTTGTAAGCTATTCAGATTCTAAGTTAACAGGATCTAATCCGTTTGCCTGTGATGTAGACGGGCTGAAAGAAAATCAGGTTCAGAGACCTGTCTTTACACCGGGTAATACTAACAAAAAAACAGATAATTGCGTAAGGATCTACTATGAAGCAGGTTATGGTCCTTATACCCAAAATGGGAGTAACACTACCACTACCACCAATTGGGTTACCGCTATGCATAATAATGTTTCAACACTTTATGCCAATGAGAATGTTAATGTAGCATTAAGTGAAGTTTTTGTCTGGACTACCACCGATCCTTATACAGGATCACCCGGCACAATTCTGAACCAGTTTAGAACCACCAGAACCACTTTTAATGGTGATTTGGCACAATTATTAAGAAATCCTGCCACAACAAGTATCGCATATGTAAATTCATTATGTACCGATTACAGATATTCTTATTGCGGTACGAATTTTAATTATCAAAATGTCCCCACTTACTCATGGAATATAGAAGCTATGACCCATGAACTCGGGCATAATTTAGGTTCACCACATACTCACGCCTGTTTCTGGAACGGAAATAATACAGCTATTGATGGCTGTGGACCAGCTTCAGGAAATAATGAAGGATGTACCGCAGCTCTTCCTCCGGCAGGTGGTGGTACCATTATGAGTTACTGCCATCTGGTAAGCAGCGTAGGAATTAATTTCGCAAATGGCTTTGGTGTGCAGCCTGGAACATTGATCAGAAATACCGTGGATTCAAAAGGATGTCTTGGTACCAATTGCATAGCATCATGCCCTGCATCAATTACCAATTTTACAATTACCAATATCACACAGAACTCTGCAAATGCAAATTTTACAGACGTAAGTTCATCATCATGGAAATATAAATTAACTACAAGTAACGGAGCGCTCGTATCTTCCGGAAGTACCAATACACCTTCTTTTAATTTTACAAACCTTCAGCCTGCCACTTATTACAGACTAAATGCAGGCACAAATTGCAGCGGCCCTAATGCATTCCAGCTATCAAAATTGTTTTTAACTGATGGAGCATGGTGTGACGGAGTTCAATTCTTGGACACAGGAGGCTCAGCAGGTCAATATGGAGATAATGAAGAATTAGTAAAAACATTCTATCCAGCGTCTGGTTCCTCTTTAACAATGACGTTTACTGCATTCGATCTTGAACAAGGCTATGATTATATGTATGTGTATAATGGGGCTTCTACGGCTTCACCATTGTTTGCCAATGGAAATAATTTGAGTGGAAATACTATACCAGGTCCGTTCACATCTACAGATCCTTCAGGAGCAATAACAGTAAAATTTGTTTCAGATGGAGGCGTTACAGGAAATGGATGGAATGTAAATTTCTCTTGCAGCGTTTTAGCCGTAGAAGATATCAATCACCCAAATAATTCAATAGACATTTATCCGAATCCTGCCAAAAATATGATAACGGTGTCTTCAAAAGAAAGATTAAGAGGATATAAGATTTATGATGAAGCAGGGAGGTTGATCATTTCTGATTCTTCTCTTAAAGGAAATAAACAGGAAATAAATCTTTCCTCAATTCAGACAGGAAACTATGTTATCACCGTGGAAACAGAAAAACAAACCATCAATAAAAAGCTGATCAAACAGTAATTATAGGACGAATCTTTGCAAAAGCCTGATTTTATCAGGCTTTTTTCGTATCTTTATATAGAAAAAATTCGGCCTGAGTTTTGCTTATATTCAGAGGAATAATTTTTAACTTTGCAAAAAGATTTATTGTCAATATGACCAACCCTTTATTTTATGCAAAAATAATCCTGTTTGGAGAATACGGAATGATTGAAGATTCCCAGGGGCTTGTTGTACCTTACAGCTTCTATAAAGGAACTTTGAAATTTTCAGATTTGAGTTCTGATTTTGAACTTAACTCCAACAGACATCTGCAGAAGTATTCTGAATTTCTTACAGCACTTGATCTTTCCGATAACTTTAAGCTGGATATTGATAGCTTTAAAAAAGATATTTCAAACGGACTTTTCTTTGATTCCAATATTCCTCAGGGATATGGAGTGGGAAGTTCAGGAGCCTTAGTCGCTGCTATTTTTGAAAAATATTCAATCAGTAAGCTGAATCCTGAAAACATTTCAAAAGATAATCTTAAAAAATTAAAAGCTGTTTTTGGTGAAATGGAAAGCTATTTCCATGGAAAAAGTTCAGGGATGGATCCATTGATCTGTTATATGAATCTGCCAATTCTTATCGAAAATAAAGAAAATTTAGACAGGGTAAATATTCCGGAAGGAGAAGAAGGAAAAGGAGCTATTTTCCTGATTGATTCCGGAATGACCGGCGAAACAGGACCTATGATTCAGATTTTCTTTGAAAAAATGAAAACAGAAGGTTTCCGAAAAACCCTGAAAGAGGAGTTCATCCGTTACAACAACGCATGTATCGAATCTTTCCTTAAAAAGGACATGAATCCATTCTTCAGAAATCTTAAGAAGCTTTCTCACTGGGCTTATGAACATTTCCGTCCTATGATCCCTGAAAGCATCTTTAATATCTGGAAAAAAGGGCTGGATTCCAATGCTTATTATCTGAAACTGTGTGGTAGCGGTGGAGGCGGCTATATCTTAGGATTTACCAAAGATTATGCAAAAGCTGAAAAAATGCTTGACGGCTTCCAAAAAGAAGTGATTTACAGATTTTAAACAGATTGGAATGAATTCTGAAAAAGAACCTTTCCAATCTAAAAACTATTTATCAAAATCTCTATTTTACAGATTTTCACAATTTGTGGGCTTTCTCCTCGGAGCACGTTTTTTTGTAGCAGCTCTCCTGACGTTTGCTCTCTATGTTTCTACTTTTTTCCTGTTCAATCAGGATGAATCTTTCAGAAAATTTGTTTTCGATTTTAAAGTACACGGTATTATTTTTTGTACCGTTCTTACTATTCTGGCGGGCGGTATTATCAACCAATTTTACGATCTGGAGAAAGATCATGTAGTAAAACCTTTCAGAACACGGGTTCAGAGCTTCATCAAACAGAAATATTTTCTTTATGCCTATCTGGCGCTCAGTGCTATTTCTTTAGGCGTAGCCTGGATGATTTCTCATAATGTATTTGCTTTTTTTGTAGTTTATCAGTTCTTTATGTGGTTTTACAGTCATAAACTGAGCAGAATATTGATCCTGAATAATCTTACATTTGTCAGTCTTACTTTGTATCCGTTCTTTGGAATGATGGTGTACTACGAAACCTTTTCCAAAAAGGTTTTCCTGATGGCTGTCTTTCTCTTTCTTATCCTGCTCTGTATTGATATTGTGAAAGATACTCTTACCAGGAGTGTGGATAAAGCTTTCGGATATACTACTATTCCTAATTATTTTAAAAGCAGAAATACAAAAATCATTCTGACATCTTTATTGATAGTTACTATGGCAGTTTCAATGAAGATTATTACAAAAACCGGCATCACCGGGTTCATGGCTTATTATTTTGCCGGAGGGCTTTTTGTCATGATTGTATGTATTTATCTTCTTTTAAAAGCTTCAAGAAGAAGCAACTTTCTCACATTGAATGTATTAAGGTTCTGGGTTTTTGTCGGAATCATTGCCATGCTGTTAAATGGAATAGAGCATAAATTGTAAAAAAAATCTTTAAATAAACTGAGGTTATTATTACCTTTGCATAACTAAATTTAATAAATAGGAATGCCCATTTTTAATGATACTAAAATTGCATTTGCAGACAAGTCTGATGCACAATTGAGAAAGGCTTACTGGATGTTTAAAATGATTGAACAGCCAGCTCTTACCAGCCTTGGAACATCTGTTCTGAATTTCACAGTACACAACAATTTCCCTTTCGTTACCGGAATTGTAAAAAATACCTTATTTGCACAGTTCTGTGGTGGTGAAACCCGTGAAGAAAGTATGAAAGTGGTGAAGCAGCTGTTCAAAAGAGGAGTTGGAAGTATTTTTGATTATTCCATTGAAGGAAAAGAAGATGAAGAAACTTTTGATGCAGTTTGCAAAGAAATTAAGGACATTGTAAGATTCTCAGTAGGAAATCCGGCGATTCCCTTTATTGTGTTTAAGCCTACTGCTTTTGGAAGAATTGATCTTTATGAAGCTGTTGGAAAAGGGGCTGAGCTTACTACCAGCCAGAAAGAAGAATGGGAAAGAGTGGTAAAAAGATTTGATGAAGTATGCAGTCTTTGCCATGAGCATGATAAAAAAGTAATGGTAGATGCTGAAGAAACCTGGATGCAGGATGCAGCAGACCACCTTTGTGAAGAGATGATGGAGAAATATAACCAGCAGAAACCTATCGTCTGGAATACCATCCAGATGTACAGAACCGGAAGACTGGAATATATGGAAGCTCATCTTCAGAGAGCAAGAGAGAAGAATTACTTTATTGGTTACAAGATCGTACGTGGTGCTTACATGGAAAAAGAAAGAGCCAGAGCAGCAGAAAAAGGATATGCAGATCCGATTCAGCCAACCAAAGAAGCGTCAGATAAAAATTATAATGCAGGAATCGATTTCGTGATGGATCATTTGGATAAGGTTTCAGCATTCTTTGGAACTCATAACGAAATCTCTTCTGAGCTGATTATGGATAAAATGAAAGCAAAATCTCTGGAAAGCGGTAATCCTCATGTATATTTCGGACAGCTTTACGGAATGAGTGATAATATTACTTTCTATCTGTCAGATAAAGGCTATAATGTGGCTAAATATCTTCCATACGGACCTGTAAAGGATGTTGTCCCTTATTTAACAAGAAGAGCTCAGGAAAATACCTCTGTAGCCGGACAAACCGGAAGAGAGCTTGGACTGATCAAAAAAGAATTGGAAAGAAGAAAGAAATAATAATATTGTTCTTAATACATTTAATTAGACCTGCAGTTTTGCAGGTCTTTTTTTATGGCAATTAAAGGGGCTGAATTGTATGGTCAATTAATAATAATCAGGGTAATCATCTTATGAATTAATTATATCTTAAAATAATTTAATTTTTATTGCTGATTTTATTTTAAATATTTATATTTGATAGAGTCATAAAAAAACGTATAACTATATCCTCATTTACTATTATGCTTCTGTCTTATGGCAGAACCTTTCCAGTACACGAATCAACTTTATTATAGGTAAATTTTAAAAATAAAATAAAGCAATAGCTTTAGTTTTCTTCTTCAAATATTTTTTAACCTGATCATTTTCTTTGGTCAGGTTTTTTTTAAGGCTCAAAACTTTCGAATTTTCCATTTTCGTAGAAGAGAACGATACGTTTTATTTTATTTTGCTGATTACCAAATAGTTGACCTAATATATGATCGCCGGAATTTTCTAATCGCTGAGAATTCGATATTTTTTCCTGAGCTTTATCCTTGGCGGGTATAAACGATTCTCCGGGACTTGATTTTGGAGCTTCCGTTTCCGTTTCATCACTTCCAAATTCATCGTCGTCTTTCATCATGGTAAAAAGATCGGGTAGTGGAGTCGTTTTTATTTTCTCTTCTTCAGTATTCTCTTCGCTAATTTCTGATTCGGGCAGTTGAGATTTCAACATTTCACCTTCACCGGTAACCAGCCAGTCCCATAGAAGTTCAGGGAAACGGGATTTTATTTTTATGATAAATTCAAGAGAAGGTTTGTTTCTTCCTGATGTGATATGTGAAATGGATGAACGCTGCACATCAATCTCATCCGCAAACTCGGAAGGAGTAAGACGAGAATACTCTATAATTTTGGAAATTCTTTCATTTAAACTCATAAAAATAAGTCTTTAATTATTTTACAAATGTAATTCTAATAATTTACAAATGCAAAATACAAATGTAAATAAATGAAAATATTATCTGTATACATTTGTAACTTAAATTTAATTGTTTTTAAATCAATAGATTATACTTTAATTACAATTGTATTTATTTAATATGATAATCTTATTCAGGATATTTCTGTAACCATCTTTGATGGAGTAACGAATCATTATTTTACTTAAATATTAGTTTAAAATTGTAAATTAATGCTTTTTTGCATGATATTTTGACCGTTAGATCTCTATAAAAATACGATTTACATTATTAAACTGCTAAACCTACTCCAGAGAGTAGGTTTATATTAAAATCTTCATGAAAATACACATAGAACTTATTATGTTTGATGACAGCTTTGTAAATTACCGATGTAAATGCACTATTTTAAGCCCCTAATAAGCTCAATTTAAAGGAAAACGCCTTCCTATTAAGCAACTAATTTTTTGTAAGATTAAGGCTCTTAAAAAAAGTGTTATTTGAATAATTTTCTGAAGGGCATCTTGTTTTTTACTCATTTTACATATGTATACATTACTAAACAACCTGGTTTTCCACAATTTTAATGTTTAATAAAATAACACTCAAATGCCTTTAAACAGCATTTTCCGCACTTCAAGTATTGTTAGAATTACTATTTACATAAATCTCATAAAGTACTGAATTTTAACATCTTATTTGTTAGTTATTAAATTATTCGCAATCCACAATTTTATCCACAGACAAAATGTCATTATGTACTGTTTGATAATGTTACAAGTGTTAACTCACTTATTAAGTTTAAAAATGGAAATAATAAAAGTTTGTAAATCACAATTAAAATATTTGTCAAATGTAAATTCGTGGTTTTTAATAGTATTTACAAATGTTAATTTATGTTTTTGGCTAAAAATGGCTAAATTTGATTTTTGTAAACTATTCCTAAAATGAATTTTGAACAGATCTATTCTCAAAACCCCGATTTCTCAAATCGCTATATTTCCCCTGAAAAATTATTTTCCTATCTACAGACCAATCTCAGCGATTATATTCGGGAGATCGGAACATCCTATTTAGATAAACCTATTTATCAGTTAAGCATTGGTACCGGAAACATTCACGTATTAGCATGGTCACAAATGCACGGAAATGAATCCAACGCCACTCATGCTATGCTTGATCTTTTGGTAAGCCTTGATAAGGCTCCCGAAATGAAAGAAGACTTATTCAGTAAGATAACACTTGATTTCATCTTCATGCTGAATCCGGACGGATCTGAAAAATGGACCAGGCTAAATGCAGCCGATATTGATCTGAACAGAGACTTTCATAATGAAGCAAGTAAAGAGATTAAATTCCTGAAAAAAGCAGCTGCTTCCAAAAAATATGATTACGCTTTAAACCTTCATGAGCAGAGAACCATATTTACTACTGATGGAATTCATCCTGCTACACTTTCCTTTTTAGCTCCTTCCGAAAATGTAGAACGTACCGTTACCGAAAACAGAAAAAAATGTATGGCAGTAATCGGAAGTGTTTACAACCATTTAAAAGAAATGATTCCCAACCAGATCGGAAGATATTCTGATGAATTTTATCCTACTTCTACCGGAGATAACTTTATTAAATCAGGAATGCCAACGATTTTATTTGAAGGCGGACATTTTGTAGATGATTATACGAGAACAGGAACAAGAAAATATTATACAATTGCTCTTTATTATGCACTGAAAGCAATCAGTGAACTGAACTCTGATAGTACAGGATGGGAAACTTATCTTGAAATTCCTGAAAACAAGGAAACGCATTATGATATTATTTACAGAAATGTAAAGCTGAATACAGAGCATGAATGTATTCTGGATATTGCAGTTCAGTACAGGGAGATCAAAGAAGAGGGGAAAAGTGAGATCTCATTTATTCCTTTTGTAATGGAAGCAGGAGATGTAAAACAAAAGAAAGGCTGGCTGGAAATAGACTGTACCGGAAAGAAATTTATTTCTGCCACTAAATATCCGAAACTGGATTCTGTGGTAGAATTTACAATTGAAGATTAAAAGATTTTAAATAATCTCCTCATACAAAAGCTTCGGCAGCCCTTGAGGGCTGCCGAAATTTTTTTATAACTAATTTCCAAAATTCAAATGGCTGTCCACTCATTTATAATGTTATTCAATAGGAATGGGCTTTAGCCCATTTAATTTAATGAATATTCAACCGGCTTTAGCCAAAACTTAATTTTAGAATGTGAATTCCTCTAAAGATTAGTTAACCACTTTAATTCCATTCGCTACAAATCTGATTTCCTCTTTTGGTTCAGTGATAGCATCAATTTCAGACTGGGATTGTTTAGCATCTTCTGCATAATGTTTCTGCTCATTTACAGAAATTACTTTTCTTTCTGCATTCCCATCCAATACTACATTTTTTCCTTTTAACGCTGTAGGTACAAAGAAAGCATAATCTTTCATTTTTACAAAAAACTTAGAATTATCTTCGGTCTGGATGGTAAGCCAGCAGCCTTTTTTGTCACATACGTCAGTCACTTTTCCTTTAATAGATACATTTTCAACTTTTTTGTTATCTTTTTTAAGCTGCTTATTCAATTTATCTACGGTGATCGCTTTGGATTCAGCTGATGAAGTTACCTGACTGCCATAAGTATCACCTACCAATGCTTTCCCTTCCGGAGGTCCGGATTGGGCAAATGCTAGCGAAGAACCTGTTAAAGCGGCTGAAAATAATAAAACTTTAAATTTCATGTTTAATATTTTTCTCAAAAATACTAATTAAAATTGAATCATAAAGGAATAAAAAATGATAAAAAACAGGTGTTTTGATGAATTTTTAACAAAATTGAAAATGAAAGGCAGATTTGATTATATTTGATCCCTATACTTGACTATGCAAAAAAAACTGAAACTATGGGATGCCATCATGCTTGTGATGGGATCTATGATCGGAAGCGGGATCTTTATTGTAAGTGCTGATATGATGCGAAACCTGGGATCAGGATTTTGGGTGATTATCGTATGGGTAATTACAGGAGTGATGACCGTAGCTGCTGCCATAAGCTATGGAGAACTGTCTGCACTGTTTCCGAAAGCCGGAGGACAATATACTTACCTGAAAGAGATCTTCGGTAAAAGAATGGGATTCCTTTACGGATGGGGATTGTTTACCGTAATACAAACCGGAACAATTGCTGCCGTAGCAATGGCTTTTGGAAAATTTACGGCCTACCTGATTCCCTCATTAAATGATGCTGCACCTATTTTCCAGAGTGGTGAATTTAAAATTACATGGATACAGATTCTGGCGATTGCCGTCATTGTTTTGCTTACCTATATCAACACCAGAGGAGTGGAAAGCGGTAAAATTCTTCAGAATATTTTTACAGGTTCCAAAATTATTGCATTATTGGGTTTGATAGCTGCCGGTTTTATATTGGTAGACATTTCTCATTTAGCAGAAAACTTCAGCTGGGGAACAGATTCTTTCAATAACCTTAAAAAAGATTTGAGTGGTAATTTCCTTAAAGAAGGCTGGGAACCCATAGGAGGAATGACTCTGTTAGGCGGAATTGCTGCTGCAATGGTAGGTTCTGTTTTCAGTTCTGTGGCCTGGGAAAGTGTAACATTTGTTTCAGGAGAGATTGAAAATCCTAAAAAAAATGTAGTAAAATCAATGATTTTCGGAACTTCTGCCGTAATGATCCTTTATATAGCAGTAAACTACGTCTACTTAAATGCATTAGACAGAGACGGAATTGCATTTGCTGCCAACGACAGGGTAGCAGTTGCTGCCTCTCAGAATATTTTTGGAAGTGCCGGAACCATTATTATTGCTTTACTGGTTATGATCTCCACATTTGGGTGTAATAACGGATTGATTCTGGCAGGAGCAAGAGTTTTTCAGACCATGGCAAAAGACGGAATGTTCTTTAAATCTGCAGAAAAAAATAATAAAAATGAAGTTCCTGAAAATGCACTTTGGATGCAGGGAGTCTGGGCCTCTATTTTATGTTTAAGCGGACAGTACGGAAACTTATTGGATATGATTTCTTTCGTGATCGTTCTGTTTTATATGATTACGGTTTTTGGAGTTATCTATTTAAGAATGAAACAGCCGGAACTGGAAAGACCTTATAAGACATGGCTTTATCCGGTAACACCTGTTATTTACCTTGTAATCGGAACTTGTTTCTGTATTCTATTGCTTATTTATAAACAGCAGTATACATGGCCCGGCTTTGTTTTGGTGTTGCTGGGACTTCCGGTATACTATTTTATCAATAGAAAAAAAGCAAATACTTAAAATAAAAATAGATCAGATTAAGGGCTTTCAATTCAGTTTGAAGGCCCTTTATTTTGAATAAAATTTTAAAGTATTACCATTATTATTGGGCGAAAATGTGTATTTTGGTATTCCGTTTTTAAATAAACGGATACCATGAAGTAAAAACTAAAAGTTATGGATACACCAAATTACAGAATGCCTTTTGTGCCGTCTACTTTAATGACTGAAGGCGGAAGTATCGATACCTGCGATATGGGGGAAAGTATTGCCCACAATATTATGCTGCTGATCACCACCAAAAAAGGGGAAAACAGATATGATGAAAACTATGGAAACGATGTCTGGAATCTCGAATTCGATAATGGGGTTACAAGTGCCATCTGGGAAAGCGTTTTTATCAAAAGCTTAAGGAGACAGATTCAGGAATATGAACCAAGAATCGTAAACCCTCAGATTGATGCTCACATACAATTCGTAGAGCACAGCTATGATACTAAAGAACACACCGAAATTAAAAAGAAAGTGAGAATTGCCATCAATGCAAAAATGGAAGAAACAGGAGAGCGTTTTAGTTTTTCCACAGAATTGTTTCTAAGCCCGATGTCTATTGATTGATATTTTTAACAGCGAAAGAAAATTATGAATTTAGATCAGAATATTTATTCCAAAGAATCTGTAAAAGCAAGAATGCTGCAAAATGCAACTAAAGTATGGGGATTGAAAAGTCCACAGTCTTTAGATCCTTTTGTAAAACTGCTGATAGATGCATTCAGTACAGAAGTTTTTAAAGCGAATAATGAAATACAGACGGTGAATGCCCGTATATTGGAAAAACTGGCAAAACTGCTTACACCGTCCATCTATACACATCCTATTCCGGCTCATTCTGTAGCTTTTACACAGCCTTATGAGTCTTCCGAAATTTTATTGGAACACACGGAATTTTTCTTCCGTAAACAGATGACCTCCACTGTAAAATCAGAATCAGACAAGCAGCTGAACATTCCTTTTACTCCTGTAGGAAATGTAAGAATCAATAAAGTTCACACTTCCATCATGTTTGTAGGAAATACGTGTTACAGCATTGATGACAGATTTAATAAAATTCCTATTGCAAGATTCCAGGGAAAACCTGAAGATTACAGAAAAATTACCATTGGAGTAGATGTAAGCAAATATATAAGTGAAAACTTTCCAAAATACCTGAGTATATTCTGCTCCAACACGGCTTTTGAGCACCTTGATTTCGTATACAAATTATTGCCATACATTACGGTAACAAGTAATGGCAACCCTCTTTTTGTAAGAGAAGGATTAAGCTATCTTACAGAAAACCAAAATGATGGTTACGAGCAGATGTTCAAAGAACAGTCCATCAGAAATAAGGTGATTGAGGATATTAAAAGTATCTATCGCCATAAATTTATTGAAGTAACAGGAATTTCTCAAAGTCTGTTTTCAGAACCCGGACAGCTTCCACAGAACCTTGATTTTCTTTCCGGAAAAGAAGAGATCACAAAATTTCTTGATAGTAAACAATATCTATGGCTTACTTTTGAGTTTCCACCACAATTTTCAGCAGAAATCCTGGATAATTTTTCCTTTGTTCTGAATGCTTTTCCGGTATACAACAGAGGCTGGAAAAAAACAGAGTACAGCCTGGATATCATGGGGAATAATATTCCTTTGGTAACAGATGAAGGGGAACACTTCCTTTACGTAGACGAAGTTCAGGACGGTGATGGAAGAAAGTACACCGAAATCCCTTTCACTCCGGCTGATGATCTTAAAAAAGGGTTATACACAGTAAGAAAAGGAGGAATGGAACGTTTCACAAGCAGAAATGCCGTTGATATGATTGCCAATGTTCTGGAACTGACAAGGGACGAAATTGCTGCATTTTCCCTTTTGAACAGGGATAATGTAAAAGGAGTTCTCAGCGAAATGTCTGATAAAATGAAATCCATGGTACAAAAAGTAAACAATGCCAAGAGAAATATCAGACAGGAACTGAATTATGTGATCATGGAACCGGTAGAAAAAACAGATCATACCTATGCTGCTTTCTGGGTAACACACTGTACGCTTGCCAATCATATGCGTCCCGGAACTGAACTTTCCAATCAGTTGAAATCTCAGACCGTAGTGTTGCTTACCGAAACATTGGGTGGAGCTGAGGAACAGAAAGGAACAGATAGTATTCAGGCTTATAAATATGCACTGACAACCAGAGATAAGATCATTTCTTTGGAAGACGTTAAAAATTACTGCCGCATGATTCTGAAAGATGAGGTAAGAGAAGTAAGGGTAAGAAGAGGCACCATGATCAGCAACAAACCAAAAGAAGGTTTTGTAAGAACCGTTGAAGTGGAAATTATCCCTCAGAACTATTCTTTCTACGGAAGGGCGTATTGGGAAAATATGGCCAATATCATCAGAAACCAGATTATTGCCAAAGCCATCGACGGAATTGAATATATTGTAAGAATTACCAATGAAGATGTTGATTTTCAGGATATATAAATCATTTTAAAAATAAAATCAATTTAAAATATAAAATGCCGTACCCACTACGGCATTTTTAATGTAATAATCAGAATCACAATTCAATGAAAAAAATATCTTTTTTGCTGCTGCTTCTCCTTTTCGGAGCCCATTTGAAAAGCCAGACTATTCAAGAGCTGAGAAATAAGATCAATCAGATTATCTCTACAAAAAATGCAACTGCTGGAATATCTTTAAAAGGAATAGAAGATAAAGATACGCTCAGCATCAACGGAAATAAAGAAACCCCGATGTTGAGTGTTTTCAAATTTCATATTGCCTTAGCTGTTTTGAATCAGGTAGATAAAGGAAAATTAAAACTTAATCAAAAATTCTTTATTAAAAAAGAAGACCTTTTGCCTGATACCTGGAGCCCAATCAGAGAAGAATATCCTCAGGGAAATATGTATCTTACATTAGATCAATTGATAAGGTATACGGTTTCCCATAGTGATAACAATGGCTGTGATATTTTGCTGAATATCATTGGCGGAACAAAGACCGTGCAGAAATTCATTAATCAACAGGGAATTAAAGATTTTACAATAAAAGTAAACGAGAAGGAAATGGCATCCTTCGAAAAATGCTACCTAAATACCACAACGCCCTTGGCAACCACGGAACTTTTAGAAAAATTCTATAAAGGAAAAGTGCTGAAAAAAGAATCTACAAAATATCTGTATCAGGTAATGGTAGAAACCTCACGAGGACTTACCTGGATGAAGGCAGGGTTACCCACAGGTACAGAACTGGCTCACCGTACAGGAATTTCCGGAAGAAACGAAAATAATCTACGTGCAGCAATGAATGATGTGGGAATTATAAAACTTCCTAATGGAAAGCACATCGTTTTATCCATTTATCTGAAAAATATCAATGAAGAAATGACAGATACGGAAAAAATCATTGCAGATGTCACCCGCGCTGTCTGGGATTACTACACGCGCAAATAAGTTGGTAATATGAATTATGAATTATTCTTTTTCTAAACATCAATAGAATGGGTTGTTATCCTGAGCCTAGTCGAAGGGAGCCCATTTTTAATTTTTAAAACAAACCTGCTGGCTTTAGCCAAAACATAATTACCTGAAATCAAAACTCAATAATATCTTATTCAATCCATTAACAAAACCTAAGAATTTTTTATGAAACTTTTATCCCTTTTATATTCAAAAAAAGTCTATAAAATTTCGTATTTTTGCACGTTGTGATTTTCAGGCAAAGTCACTCCAAATTATGAGCAAATCAACAGAATATATAGAAGTTTACGGAGCCCGTGAACACAACCTAAAAAATATCAATGTAAAAATTCCACGCAATGAATTGGTCGTAATTACAGGCCTTTCCGGAAGTGGAAAATCGTCATTGGCTTTCGACACTATTTTTGCAGAAGGCCAGCGTCGTTATATCGAAACATTCTCTGCCTATGCCCGTCAGTTTTTAGGTGGATTGGAGCGTCCGGATGTAGATAAAATTGAAGGACTTTCTCCGGTGATTGCTATAGAACAGAAAACAACCAATAAAAACCCGCGTTCTACTGTGGGAACGGTTACCGAGTTGTACGACTTTCTGCGTCTTTTATATGCAAGAGTTTCGGATGCTTACTCTTTATCTACAGGACAGAAGCTGGTAAGCTATACTGAAGATCAGATCCTTGAAACCATCAAAGAAAATTATAAAAAAGAGAAAATCATGCTTTTGGCGCCAGTGGTGCGTTCCAGAAAAGGACATTATCATGAGCTTTTTGTACAGATGGCTAAAAAAGGCTACGGACAGGCAAGAATTGATGGAGAACTGCAGGATATTGAATATGATTTAAAACTTGACCGTTATAAAACCCACGATATCGATATTGTGATCGACCGTTGGATTATCGGGGAGAATGCCTCAGAAGGCAGAATGGAAAAATCATTGCGCACCGCGATGGATATGGGTGAAGGCATTATAGGAATTCAGAAACTGGGGAGTACAGACATTGAATATTTTTCTAAAAACCTGATGGATGCAGAAACAGGACACTCTCTGGCGCTGCCTGAACCCAATACTTTCTCATTCAACTCTCCAAAAGGAAGCTGCCCGAACTGTAAAGGTCTGGGAACTATTAAAAAGATCAATACCGATTACTTTATAGACAATCCGAAACTATCCATCAACCAGGGAGGATTGTTGCCATTGGAAGATATCAAATCCAACAAATGGATTCTGTCACAAATTAAAAATATTCTTGAAATCTTCGGATTGGGATTAACAACGCCGTTGCAGGATATTCCGGAGGAAGCACTGGATTACATTTACAACGGATGTCACAAAGAATTTAATAAAGACCTGAAATATGCGGGAATTACCAAGAAAATAAAGATTGGTTTTGATGGTTTGATCGCTTTCATGGAAGAAATTATCGATGAAAGAGAATCCTACGAAGCCATTTTATTGGAAAGACATTTTACCACAGAAGAAACCTGCCCGGAATGTCACGGAACCCGTCTTCAGCCTTCAAGTTTAAGCTTTAAAATTGACGGAAAGAATATTGCTGAGGTTAACGGATTAAGCTTAGCAGATTTAAAAGACTGGTTGGCTGATGTTAAAGATAAATTCTCGGAAAAAAATAAAATCATTGCTCACGAGATCTTAAAAGAAATTGAAACCCGACTTCAGTTCCTGCTGGATGTAGGGTTGGATTATTTGAGTTTGAGCAGAAGTTCAAAAACCCTTTCAGGAGGAGAGTCACAGAGAATTCGTCTGGCAACACAGATCGGTTCGCAATTGGTGAATGTATTGTATATCCTTGATGAACCAAGTATCGGGCTTCACCAGAGAGATAACGAAAGACTGATCCATTCCCTGAAAAACCTGAGAGACATCGGAAACTCTGTTTTGGTAGTAGAACATGATAAAGACATGATTCTTGAAGCCGATGAAGTGCTGGATATTGGTCCGAGAGCAGGAAAATTCGGTGGAGAAATTCTTTGGCAGGGAAAACCAAAAGACCTGTTGAAAGCAGATACCATCACTGCTCAATACATCAATGGAAAAAGAAAAATCGCAATTCCTGAAGAAAGAAGAGCAGGAAGCGGTAAAAATATTGTTTTAAAAGGAGCTACAGGAAACAACCTTAAAAATGTAACCCTGGATATTCCTCTTGGAAAGCTGGTAGTGGTAGCCGGAATTTCAGGAAGCGGAAAATCTTCTCTGATCAACGGAACATTATATCCGATCCTTAACAAACACTT
This sequence comes from Chryseobacterium sp. RU33C, assembly GCF_900156015.1. NCBI lineage: Bacteria > Pseudomonadati > Bacteroidota > Flavobacteriia > Flavobacteriales > Weeksellaceae > Chryseobacterium > Chryseobacterium sp. RU33C. The sequence continues at coordinate 78,765 of NZ_FTMT01000002.1, forward strand.
CTACAGAGCAGTTCAGGAGCCGTTACCCTACAAAAAGATTGAAGGGTTAGAGAATATTGATAAAATTGTAGACGTAGACCAGACTCCAATCGGAAGGACGCCACGTTCGAATCCTGCTACCTATACCGGAATGTTTACCGATATCAGAAACCTTTTTGCCGAGCTGCCGGAAAGTAAAATCCGAGGTTACAAACCGGGAAGATTCTCTTTCAACGTAAAAGGCGGAAGATGCGAAACATGTCAGGGTGGAGGATTGAAAGTGATTGAAATGAATTTCCTTCCGGATGTATACGTGCACTGTGAAACCTGTAATGGAAAACGTTTCAACAGAGAAACCCTGGAAGTTCGTTACAAAGGAAAGTCAATTTCTGATGTATTGGATATGACGATTGATGAAGCCGTAGATTTCTTCCAGCCGATTCCTAAGATTTTTGCAAAAGTAAAAACATTACAGGATGTAGGATTAGGATATATTACCCTTGGACAGCAATCGACAACCCTTTCAGGAGGTGAAGCGCAACGTATCAAGTTAGCAACCGAACTGGCGAAAAGACAAACCGGAAATACCCTTTATATCCTTGATGAACCAACAACAGGATTGCATTTTGAAGATGTAAAAATCCTGATGGATGCTATCAACCAACTGGTAGAACTTGGGAATTCATTCATCATCATCGAACATAATATGGATGTCATCAAATTAGCAGACCACATTATTGATGTTGGTCCGGAAGGTGGAAAACACGGCGGACAGATCGTAGCACAGGGAACTCCTGAGGAAATTGTGAAATCTAAGAAAAGCTTGACAGGGAAGTTTTTGAAGAGGGAACTGGAATAAGTATTCATAAAATTATACGGCATTTTGTCACTCTGAAAGAATCTAAATAATTTACGTTAGAATATTGATCAACTTTTAATTTAAAAATCAAGATAATAATTGGCTAAACTCATCAGGTTTAGCCATTTTTATACTTAAAATGAACTTCCAATATTAAATTTTCAATTATTTTTAAAATTTATTACACTGATATTCAGTGTTTTACATTTTAATGTTAACTTAATGTTAACTGAATGTAAAATTAATATGAATTATTTTTAATAACTTTGGGTAAGAGATACAAAATAAGGTTAGTATAATATTTAAAACCAAATAGTTATGAAAAATAAAATTCAAATATTGATCGCCTCACTTTTCGTTTGCGGATTTGCTGCTGTTTTGAACACTGCTAAAGCTCAGACTACAGATCATAATACCATTCAGGAAATTCAGCTGAACAAAAGTGAAACGTTTAACGATATAAGAAATAAACTGGAAGCCAATTTTGACCTTACCAACCCTGATTACAAACAGGGAACCGTAAATTCCGTGGTAAAATTTGATATTGCAAAAAACGGGAAAATTGTAAATGTTCATTCCAGCGGAGATTGCAAAACCGTAAGCAAAGAAATTGAAACCGTGTTAAGCGATCTTGACTACAGAGTAGACCGTAAAAAACTGACTGATAATATGGTTGCCTACACTTACGTAATGCCTGTGACAGTAGAGATCCACAACAGATAGTATTTACTGTATATTATTCAATCATGTGTGAATAATGAAAACTTATCCCATGAAGTTATAATAAACAATAGAATATAAGATTTTAATTTTGGGCTACCATAAAATTAAAACTATATGAAAAATTTAAAGAAGCTGACAAAATCAGAGTTGAAGTCAGTGAATGGAGGAGAACCGGTAAAATACTGTACATTTTGCGAATGGGCGAATAAAGTAATTTGCAGCGAAATTCCAATCGTTCAGTGCCCTTAAAAATAAAGCCGCTTTTATCAGCGGCTTTTCTACTGTTGTGAACTTTGAACAAATTCTGTTAATCTGGCTTTAAGATCTTTAGAATTTCCTATTGGATCAAAAGTAACATTATCTACTCTTCATCCTTTATCTGTCAATAAAATATTTTTTACCAATCACAAAAATCGATACATTTGAGTAGATAAAAAAATTGTGAATCCTATTCTTAACGTTGCCGTCCGTTCCCTCTGCGTTTACCTTTTTATGGTAATTGCTATCCGTTTATTTGGTAAAAATCAGCTTTCCCAGCTTAATACAGGGGATGTTGTATTACTGCTGTTAATTTCAAATGCTGTTCAAAACGCAATGGTAGGTCCTGATACCTCTCTTCAGGGCGGAATTATTGCGGCATTGGTTTTGTTTGTTGCTAATTTTGTTTTGAAAAGGATCATGTTTTCCAGCCGCTCCTTTCAGACTCTTATGGAAGATGAGCCGGTTATTTTGATCAGAGATGGAGTCGCTGATCAGGCAGCCCTGAATCGGGTAAAAATCACCGAAAGCGAATTGCAGGAAGCTATAAGAGAGCACGGAATTGAAAAAATAGATAATGTAAAACTTTCCGTTCTTGAAGTGGACGGAAATATCAGTGTTGTTTCTCAGGATGAAAAGAGTAAACAGACTCACTATTCAAGAATTAAAAGAAAAATTAAAAGAAAATACCATTAAACAAGATGAATTACGAACTAAGAGAAATGCTTCCCAGTGATGAGCCCAGAGTCCTTGAGATTTTTAAGCAGGGAGTAGACGGCGGTATTGCAACTTTGGAAACAGAAGTCCCTACAGCTGAAGCCTGGAGCATGGAATATTTTAACGACTGCCGTTGGGTGCTGGAAAATGACAATAATGAAGTAATAGGATGGTGTGCCCTGAAACCAGTCAGCAAACGGGAATCTTTTAAAGGAGTCGCAGAAGTAAGCATTTATTTTGATAATGAATACCAGGGAAAGGGATTGGGTTCCGTATTGCTTAAAAAGATAATTTTGGATAGCGAGGATCACGGATTCTGGACATTACAGACCAACATCTTCTCCGAAAATGAAATGGCCATTAAATCTCATCAGAAAAACGGTTTCAGAATGGTAGGTGTCCGAAAAAAAATCGGAAAGCTCAACGGGGAGTGGAAAGATCTTATCCTGATGGAAAAAAGAAGCGAAGTCATTTAAAAAATTATGAATGATGAATGATGAATGATGAATGATGAATTTGTTTGATAAGCACACTAATCCGTTGTTACAATAAGGATACAATGCATCCGGCCAGGTAAAGAAGGTGTATATTTATGACGATTGCGGGCATCATTACAAAGGTAAAGGCCGTGATCATGGACATCACAGATAAAAAGAAAAGCACTGAAATTTTTTCAGTGCTTTTTTATGATCAGTTATAATCGCGATTTTTTGGGATTAAGGAAAGTATTAAAGACCATAACTTCCTGTCCAAACTTTTTCTCAATTCTTTCAGAAATATTTAAAAGTTCACTTTTAATAAAGTCTTCACGCAATTCTTCATTATCAAAAATTAACAGGAGATTATAATTTTTGCCTTCCTCGATAAAGTCACTGTGAACTTCGGAAAGAATATATTTGTTGACATCCATCAGGTTTTCAGTCATCAAAACCAGTGTTTCATCAATATAATTTTCCCATTCTTCCAGATTATCTTTTGTGCAGTGGAAAGTTAAACTTAATACGCTCATTTTTTTATGAATTTTTAAGATTTTTTGGATAAATTCTACCACAAAAATCGGCATTTTTTTCGTAAATTAGCCCGTTAATAAAAATTGGAAATAAATAATTTTCAAACCTACAGCTAAGAGTTTGAATATCATTACAATAAAATTTGTTTATGCAAAAAGAAGGAGAAAGACTGATTCCTATCAACATTGTTGATGAAATGAAGTCGTCTTATATCGATTATTCGATGTCCGTTATCGTTTCAAGAGCGTTGCCGGATGTAAGAGACGGCTTGAAACCCGTTCATAGAAGGGTACTTTATGGTATGTATGGACTAGGGGTATTTTCTAACAGAAAATATTTGAAATCTGCGAGAATTGTTGGAGATGTATTAGGTAAATATCACCCGCACGGAGATTCCTCTGTATATGATGCTATGGTAAGAATGGCACAGGATTGGAGCTTACGTTATCCTCAGGTAGACGGGCAGGGTAACTTCGGTTCTATGGATGGTGACCCGCCTGCAGCAATGCGTTACACCGAGGCAAGATTGAAAAAAATCTCTGATGAGGTTCTTTCAGACCTGGATAAAGAAACAGTTGATTTTCAGAATAACTTTGATGACAGTTTACAGGAGCCGACAGTAATGCCGACTAAAGTTCCCAATCTTTTGGTCAATGGTACTTCAGGTATTGCAGTAGGTATGGCAACGAATATGGCGCCTCATAACCTTTCAGAATCTGTAGATGCAATCTGTGCTTACATTGATAATAAAGAAATTACGATTGATGAGCTGATGCAGCATATTATTGCACCGGATTTCCCTACAGGGGGTATCATCTATGGATATGACGGAGTAAGAGATGCTTTTCATACAGGTAGAGGCAGAGTGGTTTTAAGAGCTAAGGTGAATTTTGATGAAATTGGGAACAGAAACGCTATCATCGTTACTGAAATCCCTTATCAGGTAAACAAAGCTGAAATGATCGCCAGAACAGCAGAGCTTGTTAAGGACGAAAAAATCCCTGGAATTCATGAAATCAGAGACGAATCGGATAGAAAAGGACTTCGTATTGTTTACGAATTGAAAAACGATGCTATTCCGAATGTTGTTCTTAACCTATTATATAAATATACAGCACTTCAGACCTCTTTCAGTGTAAACAATATTGCATTGGTACACGGAAGACCGGAACAGCTGAACCTTAAAGATATCATTCATCACTTTGTAGAGCACAGACATGAGGTAATTGTAAGAAGAACTCAGTTTGAGCTTAAAAAAGCCAAGGAAAGAGCACACATTCTTGAAGGATTCATGAAAGTGATCGGAACTCAGGATTCCCTGGATAGAGCAATCTCTATTATCCGTCACAGTGCCAACCCTCAGGCAGCGAAAGAAGGCTTGATTGAGGCTTTTGAACTTTCAGACATTCAGGCTCAGGCAATTCTGGATCTTAGGTTAGCTCGTCTTACAGGAATGGAGCTTGATAAAATCCGTGATGAATATGATGCAATCATGAAAGAAATTGCAAATTTGGAAGATATCTTAGCAAATGAGCCAAGAAGATTCCAGATCATCAAAGATGAACTGATAGAAATCAAAGAAAAATACGGAGACGAAAGAAGAACTGAAATTGATTATTCAGGAGGAGAAATGTCTATTGAAGATATCATCCCGAATGAATCTGTAGTTCTTACCATCTCTCACGCAGGATACATCAAGAGAACTTCGCTTTCAGAATATAAAATTCAAAGTAGAGGTGGGGTAGGTAACAAAGCCGCAACAACAAGGGATTCCGACTTCCTTGAATATATTGTTTCAGCAACAAACCACCAGTATATGCTGTTCTTTACCGAAAAAGGAAGATGTTACTGGCTGAGAGTATTTGAAATTCCGGAAGGCTCCAAAACAGCAAAAGGAAGAGCAGTACAAAACCTTATCAATATTGAACCGGATGATAAGATCAAGGCATATATCAGAACCAACAACCTTAAGGATTCCGAATATGTAAATCAAATGAGTGTTGTGATGGTGACCAAAAACGGGACCATCAAAAAAACATCATTGGAAGCCTATTCAAGACCAAGAGTAAATGGAGTAAATGCTATCGAGATCAGAGATAATGACCAGTTATTAGGAGCTTACCTTACCAATGGAACATCTCAGATCATGATTGCTACTAAAAATGGTAAATGTATCCGTTTCCCTGAAGAGAAAGTAAGAGAAGTTGGTAGAGGATCGATCGGGGTAAGAGGTATTGCCATGGAAGACAATGATGAAGCTATTGGTATGATTGTTGTGAACGATGTGGAAAACGAAACAGTTCTTGTAGTATCTGAAAAAGGATATGGAAAAAGAACTGCAGTAGAAGACTACAGAATTACCAACAGAGGAGGAAAAGGAGTTATTACTCTTAATATTACCGAAAAAACAGGAAATCTTATTGCTATTCAGAACGTAACAGACGAAGACGGATTGATGATCATCAACAAATCCGGTGTTGCCATCAGAATGGGAATGGATGAAATGAGAGTAATGGGTAGAAATACTCAGGGAGTAAAACTGATCAACCTGAAGAAAAATGACGAAATTGCAGCCATTGCAAAAGTAGAAATGGATAAAGATGTAGAAGAAGATTCTGAAGAACTTGAAGAAACAGAAGAAGGAGTTGTAGGATCGCTATTTGATAACCAGGAAAACGATGAGGCACCTCAGGCTGAAAATGAAAATTCCGCAGAGGAAAATGAGAATTCTGATTCTGAAGAATAAATTGTACAATTAAATATAAATAGTTATTATGAAGAAACTAATTTTAGGAATGGCTATCGTGGCGTCTGCTTTTGCTTTTGGGCAGAAAAAAGATGCCAATGCTCTGAATGCTCAGCTTCAGGAAGCTAATAAAGTGGCTATGGACGCATATAATGCAAAAAATTATGCAGCAGCAGCACCTAAGTTTATTGAAGTTTATGACTTATTAAAATCTAGCGGTCAGGACAATAAAATATACATGTATTATGCAGGGCTTAGTCATGCGTTAGCTAATAACACTGATCAGTCTATCAAAATATATACAGACCTTATCAATTCCGGTTTTACAGGAGTAGAAACTACTTATACTGCAAAAGAAAAGAAAAGTGGTCAGGTGGTAAATCTTGATAAAGCTACCTGGGAACTAATGAAAAAGAACCCGGATTATAGTGATTTTAAAACAGAACAGACTAAAAGTATAGAATCTGATTTGTATGAAACTTTGTCTTCATTACTTTTGAATGCAAAAAAACCAACCGAAGCTCTTACTATTATCGAAAAAGGTTTGGTTAAGTTTCCAAACAATGCTAAGCTTAAAGAAGCTCAGACTACAGCATATCTTCAGTCTGGAAATACAGATAAGTTCGTTTCCGGATTAAAAGAGCAGTTGGCTAAAAACCCTAACGATGCTACCAACTGGTATAACCTTGGGGTAATGCAGGCTAAAAACCCGGCTACTGTTAATGATGCTTTGGAAGCATTCAAAAAAGCTATCGAGCTGAAGCCCGATTTCTCTGATGCATATCAGAATTTAGTATATACTACTATTGGTGATGATGCTAAAGTAGTAGGAGAGATCAACGCATTAAGAAAAGACAAGCCAGATGAAGCTTCTAAGCTGATTGATGGAAGAAGAGAAAGATTCGGAAAAGCATTACCATATGCTGAAGGTTGGTATAAAGCAAATCCAAAAAGTCTTGATGCGGTTACTGCGTTAAAAGAAATTTACATTGTAACTAAAAACATGGACAAAGTTAAAGAAATGAAAGCTAAAGAAGCTGAACTTACAGCTGCTGGAGCAAAATAATCATTTTGACAACAACAAATATGAAAACCGGAACAGGAATGTTCCGGTTTTTTTGTTTTTAAAAAAGTGTTGACTGAAGATCTTATCCGGATTGTATATTTCATGCAGGAGCTTTTAGATCTGTTATGATTTTGAATTAGATTCTATAAAAGTAACAGGTTTTAAAAACCTCTTACTTTTCGCCCTGCTATGCAGTTTCTGTCGAAAATTCTTCATGCCGGATTCAGGCATTTAAAATTTCTGTTTTTATAGAGATGAACCTTTAATTTCAACCTGAGAATTTCTCTGTAATTCCGTATCTTTGAGAAAAATTTTTATAAGATGATCGAGTGGAAAACCGCCAAGGAATACGAAGATATTACCTATAAAAAATCTAACGGAGTAGCAAGAATTGCTTTCAACAGACCTGAAGTGCGTAATGCTTTCAGACCTAAAACAACTTCAGAGTTATATGATGCTTTTTATGACGCCTATGAAGATCCTTCAATAGGGGTTGTATTGCTTTCAGGAGAAGGGCCGAGTCCTAAAGACGGAGGATGGGCATTCTGTAGTGGAGGAGATCAGAAAGCCAGAGGACACCAGGGATACGTAGGAGAAGACGGAAGACACCGTTTGAATATCCTTGAAGTTCAGCGCCTGATCCGTTTCATGCCGAAAGTGGTGATCGCAGTGGTTCCGGGATGGGCAGTTGGTGGAGGACACTCACTTCACGTAGTATGCGACCTTACTTTAGCAAGTGAAGAACATGCCATCTTCAAACAGACAGATGCCGATGTTACTAGTTTTGACGGCGGTTACGGTTCTGCTTATCTTGCCAAGATGGTAGGACAGAAAAAAGCCCGTGAGATTTTCTTTTTAGGAAGAAATTATTCCGCTCAGGAAGCTTTCGAAATGGGAATGGTCAATAAAGTAGTTCCTCATGCAGAATTGGAAGACACTGCTTACGAATGGGCGCAGGAAATATTAGCCAAATCCCCAACATCTATCAGAATGCTGAAATTTGCCATGAACCTTACAGACGATGGTATGGTGGGGCAGCAGGTTTTCGCAGGAGAAGCAACCCGTCTTGCTTATATGACAGAAGAAGCTCAGGAAGGAAGAAATGCTTTTCTTGAAAAAAGAAAGCCCAACTTCGGAGAAGATCAATGGATATCTTAAAAATATAATTGATAATTGATGAATGATGATTGATATTATCATTTATCAATTATCGCTTACCAATGATAAAAATATGACGGATTGGATAAAGGCCGCAAGGCTAAGAACTTTACCGCTTTCCTTAAGCGGGATTATTATGGGGTCTTTTATTGCAAAATGGAGACTTTACGGAGAAGGCGGAACCTGGGATTGGAAGATTTTTGCGCTTGCCCTTTTGGTGACGCTTTTATACCAGATTTTATCAAACTATGCCAATGATTACGGTGATGGAGTAAAAGGAACAGATGCCAAAAGAATCAATGAAGCAGAAGCAAGAGCTGTAGCATCAGGGAAAATTACGGCAAAACAGATGAAAAATGCTGTGATTATTTTCGCTGCTTTATCTCTCATTGCTACCATCGCTTTATTGTATGTAGCTTTCATTCCAAACTATATGAATGAATTCTATATCTTCATAGGATTAGGAGTAGCAAGTATCCTTGCAGCCATTGGATATACAGTAGGTAAAAAACCTTATGGTTATCTGGGGTTGGGGGATATCTTTGTGTTTATCTTTTTTGGATTGGTCTCTGTATGCGGAAGCTATTTCTTATTTACGAAAACTTTCAGCTGGGATATCTTGTTACCAGGCACAGCTGTGGGAATGATGAGTATGGCTGTTCTTAACCTGAACAATATGAGAGATATTGAAAGCGACAGATTATCAGGAAAAAACAGCTTCGCATTGAGAATCGGATTCAAAAATGCAATGATCTACGAAATGGTGCTGTTACAGCTTCCATTATTGCTTATTCTTGTATTTTTAGGAATGAATGGATTTATGCAGCAGCAAAACTATTACGTTTTCATCGTCATGATTCTGTTATTTCCACTATCAAAACTAAGAAGAAAGATTCTATCTGTAAAAGAACCGAAAGAACTGGATCAATATTTAAAGCAGGTAGGAATCATGACATTTGTAATGGCGATTCTAACGGCAGCCGGACTTAATTTATTTAACTAATCCAAAGAACATGGGATTAATCTCAACTTAATTGAATATAAATTCCCATCGAAATAATAAATCAAAGAAAACACAGATGGCACGAATGCTTTCACAAATATCACTACTCTCTTTGTGTCGTTTGTGAAATTATTTGAGTCATTTGTGTTTAATAATAATTGAAACTAAATTTAAAATGAAAATACAATTCTTAGGGCAAAATTGTTTCCTGTTCACCTACAAGGACAAAACAATTATGTGCGACCCTTTTTACAACTACAAGAAAGCAGAATCAGGTTTTGATATTGCTGCTCAAAAAATCGACTACATCCTGCTGACCCATGCTCATGGTGATCATATTGCCGATGTAGCAGAGGTGTTGCAGCATTATCCGGAAGCTACCATCATTGGAGTTCCTGAAGTATGCGGTTACTTCCAGCAGGCAAAAAATACAGATGATGTAAACTTAGGAGGATCGGCAAAAATCGACGATCTTAAAATTTCCATGGTTCCGGCCCATCATACAAGTTCTTTCCCGGATGGAAGCTACGGAGGCGTTCCTGTAGGGTATATCTTCAGACTTCCTGAAGGTAAAAACATCTATTTGGCAGGTGATACTGGTGTAATGGCAGATATGGAACTGTTCCCGAGACTATACGGAAACATTAATCTGTCTATTCTTCCCATCGGAAGCCATTATACAATGTGCCCCAGAAAAGCTTCTTTTGCTGCGGCAGAACTATTAAAAACACCGAAAGTAATCGGATGTCATTTTGATACTTTCCCTGCTATTGAAATTAACCATGAAAGTGCATTAAAGCATTTTGCAGATAAAAATGTAGAATTGGTTTTACCAAAATTAGGTGAGACTTTCGAATTTTAATCAATAACTGAACCGGAGGTAATCTGAAAATTAGAAAAATGAAAATGATGCGTAAGGTATTAAAAACAAAAAAAGATAATTATCAAATTACCTCTCTTCTTATTTTAAACCAAAAAAAATGGCAAGCTACCTAAATCACACCGCTACGACCGATTACCTTTGCTGCGTTCCCACCCTGGAGGATTCTCAGGAGCTGGTTGTTTAGGACTTGCCGTTGCAAAGGTAGGAATATTTTATAAACTTCAAAACTTTATTAAAGAAAATTAGTCGAAAAAATGCAGTGGTAAAGCTAAACGCCTGACATTTAGAGGGAAAATTTTTCAACTTTTTTCTAAAAATTTACATATGACGAAAAGTCCATCAACACTAGGAATTATACTTTTTATCGCTACAATGATCGTTTTCTTTGTAGTATATACTTTTTTCTCGGGAATCAATTACTTTGATATCTCTTTGAAAGCCAATGCTTTCGTTTTGCCGCTTTTATATGCCGGAGTTGCTTTCTGGTCTGTAAAATCGTTTTGGAACAACCATAGAGTGGTAAAATTCAAAGAAGCTTTTAAAAGAGCTTTCGTTCCGATGTTCATCGGAGGAATTCTTTCCATCTTCAGTATTTATGCTTTTTTAACTTTTGTAGATCCTGCAGCTAAAAGCCTGTTGAATTATCAATATGTTCAGAGACAAAAATCAGAACTGGATACAGAATACACTTCTGCAAGAAAAATTCTGAAGCATCAGAAGGATATTGATGAACTTGATCAGAAATACAAAGAGAGATTGCAAAGCTTCACTCCTGAGGCGGTTAAAGGAAAAGATATGCTTACCGCAAGTCATTTTTCAGGATATTTTGCAGCAATTCTTATATTTTACGTAGTTTTGTCGGTGTTTTTCGGAGCGTTTTTCAGAACAAGAACGATACATCAGCCCGAAGAAACAAATCAAGCCTAATTTTTATTAAAATTAAATGAATTTATCTATAGTTATTCCGTTACTGAACGAAGAAGACTCTCTGGAAGAGCTTTTTTCAAGAATTGATAAAGTGTGCACAACCAGTAACTTATCTTATGAGATTTGGTTTGTAGACGATGGAAGTACGGATTTGTCGTGGAGTATTATTGAGAATATGAAAGTTCAGTATCCTCAGATCCACGCTATTAAATTTTCCAGAAATTATGGAAAATCACAGGCTCTTCATGCTGCTTTTGAAAGAACAAACGGTGATGTAGTGATTACAATGGATGCCGATTTACAGGATTTTCCTGAAGAAATTCCGGAGCTGTATAATATGGTAATTCATGATAATTATGATATCGTTTCCGGTTGGAAAAAGAAGCGTTTTGATAATGTAATGACGAAAAATATTCCGTCAAAACTATTCAATGCGGCAGCAAGAAAAGTTTCGGGAGTTTATCTTCACGATTTCAACTGTGGTCTGAAAGCTTATAAAAAACAGGTGGTAAAGTCTGTTGATGTGTACGGAGATATGCATCGTTATATTCCGGTACTGGCTGCCAATGCAGGTTTCAGAAGAATTACTGAAAAAGAAGTTCAGCACCAGGCAAGACCTTACGGAACTTCAAAATTCGGAACCGAAAGATTTATCAGAGGATTTCTGGATTTGATAACGCTTTGGTTTGTAAGCCGTTTTGGAGGTAGACCAATGCATTTCTTCGGAGCTGTAGGCACTTTAATGTTTATTGTGGGTTTTCTTTCAGCACTTTGGTTAGGAATTTCTAAACTGATTGATGTAGCAAGAGGAATCTACGGACATTTAATCACCAATAATCCCTGGTTTTATATTGCCTTAACCATGATGATTATGGGAAGCCTTCTGTTTGTCGCAGGATTCTTGGGAGAAATGATTATCAGAACCAACCGTGAGCATAAGAATTATAATATTGATGAAGTGATATAAAACAGAAAGTTATTCATTCAAAACAAAATGAAAATCAATCTGTTAGTATAAATAACCATTCGATGTATGACCATTCCCATCCTTTGGAGGGGTAGCAAAAATTCAAAGAATTTTTGACGGGGTGGTTAGCTGGATAATAATAACTTCAATCCCAATACAAAAAGCACTCTGCAAAAAACAGAGTGCTTTTTGTATTTTTGAACTTATCAGATTAAAAAGTAAAAGAAAAAGAGAATCAGAAACAGACTTTTTCTCAAAAGCCAGAAAATTGAAAATTATCAGGTATTTTATTGTCAAAAGACAAAGATTTTTAGAAATTTTAATCCTATTTTTGTTCAAAGTAATATTGAAAGTCCTGTGAGAGCAATGAAAAAACTTTTCAGAGATTTTCAGTAAAGATCGTTACGATTGTAATGTAATATTTAAAAGTAAATATGAAAAAAGTTTTATACACATTGATGCTGGTGGCAGTGGTTTCCTGCGGGAAAGTTTCTCCAAAAGGAAATATTGAAAAGAAAGATGTGGATGTTTCGGAGTTCGTCAACCTTGATCTGGAAGGAAAATTCCGTGTATTTTATGCCAAAGGTCCAAAGAATTTTGTAGAAATAGAAACCTATCCGAATGTGGCAGGGAATCTTGATGTAGATGTAAAAGACAAAACACTTTTCATTAAAGAAAAAAGAGCTACAAAAGGAGTGGATTTTTATAACGTGACAATTTATTCCAAATATAATCTGGAAAAAGTAGCGGTTTCCGACTCTGTTGAAGTGAATATTTCAAGTGAGATCAAAACAGACAATTTCAGGCTTACTATGAAAAACAATGCAAGTTTCATGGGATCTGTAAACACCAGAAGAGCAGAATTGGAAATGCACAACAGAAGTCGCGCCAACTTTCTGGGATTGTCTAAAGATGCTGTTATAAAGATTTCAGATACAGCAAGTTTAATTGCTCCTTACTGGAAAATTACCAATCTGAATATTGATTCTAAAAACGGAAATTATGCAGAAGTCAATGTAAAAGATTCGTTAAAAGGACATATTCAGAATACTGCAAAATTTATCTATTACAACGACCCGATCAGGGCTTTTAAGATTGATAAGACGACGAAGGTTGAGAATAAGAAATTAGAGTAATTTGGGCTGGAAGTGGGAAGCTGGAAGCTGGGAGTAATGTTGGTTTTTCATACTTCTTGTTTTCAAGATTGAAAATTTTCTTCCAAATTTGAAAAATAAAAAATAGAAAAAATAAAACAAAGCCGGAATTTTGAAGCCGGGTAGGATATAACTTCCAGCCTCCCGCTTCCAACTTCCCGCTTAAAAAAGAATATGAGTTTTAAATTTGAAAAGTTAGTAATTTGGCAAAAATCTATGGATTTTGGAGAGTCTATTTTTAAATTGTCTCAAAAGTTTCCAAAAGATGAAATGTTTAATTTAACTTCACAAATAAGACGAGCTTGCGATTCGATTGCACTGAATATTTCTGAGTGATGTATTTTGCAGTCAAAATTAGAATTTAAAAAATTTTTGGGATATTCAATCCGATCTTTGGCAGAAACAGTAACCTGTTTATATAAAGCTAAAAATAGAGAATATATCATAGAAGAAGAATTTAATAAACTATATTCTGAAAGCTATAATCTGGTTCATAAGATTATAGCTTTTAGGAATCAGATAAAAGAATAGATTTGTCTGGAAGAAAGAAGCTGGAAGCTGGGAGTAATGTTGGTTTTTCATACTTCTTGTTTTCAAGATTGAAAATTTTCTTCCAAATTTGAAAAATAAAAAATAGAAAAAATAAAACAAAGCCGGAATTTTGAAGCCGGGCAGAATATAACTTCCAGCCTCCCGCTTCCCACTTCCAGCTTAAAAAACTTAGACATAAATATGAATACACTAGAAAAAGCAAAACTTTGGTTAAGTGATACCTTCGATAAAGAAACGAGAGATGCCGTACAGGCTTTGATCAACAGCAATTCCCCTGATCTGGAAGATTCTTTCTACAGAGAACTGGAATTCGGTACAGGAGGTATGCGTGGGATAATGGGAGTAGGAACCAACCGCTTGAATAAATATACATTGGGACAAGCTACTCAGGGATTGGCTAATTATATGCTTCAGCAGTTCAAAGGAGAAGAGATTAAAGTGGCTATCGCTTATGATGTTCGTAATAACTCAAAAGAATTCGGAAAACTGGTAGCAGATGTTTTGACAGCTAACGGAATTAAAGTACTGCTTTTCAAAGATCACAGACCGACTCCGGAATTGTCTTTCACTGTTCGTGATAAAAAATGTAACGGAGGAATCGTGTTAACAGCTTCTCACAACCCGCCGGAATACAACGGTTACAAAGTATACTGGAATGACGGGGCGCAGATTGTTCCGCCTAATGATGAAGCCATTATCAATGAAGTATATTCCGTAAAATTTGAAGAAATTAAATTCAACGGAAATGATGATCTTATCGAGTGGATCGGAGAGGAGCAGGATGACGTGTATATTGATGCATGTATTGAAAACTCTACCTATCAGAATGTTGGAAAAGAAAACTTAAATATTGTTTTCACATCCATCCACGGAACAACGTATACCACTGTTCCTAAAGCTCTTGAAAAAGCAGGGTTCAAAAAGGTAGATCTTGTAAGAGAACAGATGATCCCGAGCGGGAATTTCCCTACCGTAGATTCTCCAAACCCGGAAGAGCCTGCAGCATTGGAAATGGCCATGGATCTGGCAAGAATCACCAATGCAGATATCGTGATCGGAACAGATCCGGATGGGGACAGATTAGGAATTGCAGTAAGAAATCTTGATGGCGAAATGCAGCTGTTGAATGGAAATCAAACCAATACCATTCTGACCTATTATATTCTGAACGAATGGAGAAAACAGGGAAGAATTACCGGAAAAGAGTTTATCGGTTCTACGATTGTAACTTCGGATATCTTCTTTGACATAGCCCAGAAATTCGGAGTAGAATGTAAAGTCGGTCTTACCGGATTCAAATGGATTGGAAAAATGATCCGTGAAGCAGAAGGAACACAGAAATTTGTATGTGGTGGTGAGGAAAGTTTCGGATTCATGACCGGAGATTTTGTTCGTGATAAAGACTCTTGCGGAAGTATTCTTTTAGCCTGCGAAATTGCTGCATGGTGCAAAGCCAACGGAAAAACGATGTATCAGTACATGATTGAGATCTATGAGGATCTTGGAATGTATTATGAAGGATTGATCAATATCGTAAGAAAAGGAAAAGAAGGAGCTGAAGAAATTCAGAATATGATGAAAAATTTCCGTGAAAATCCTCCAAAGGAACTGGCTGGCTCATTAGTAGAAGAAGTGAAAGACTTTAAAGAACAGACAAGTCTTACCATTTCTACGAATGAGAAAAAAGTAATGAATGATATTCCGAAGTCTAACGTTTTGATCTATTACACACAGGATGGAACAAAAGTATGCGTAAGACCTTCAGGAACAGAACCAAAAATTAAGTTTTATGTTTCAGTGAAGGATTCCATTACTTCAGAAGCTGATTTCAGAGACAAATTAAAATCATTGGAAGCTAAAATAGGAGCCGTTAAAACAGATTTGAAACTGGATTAATTTCCCCGAAAACAGCAAATGATCAAAAAAATAATAGCAGTTTGCGTACTTTCTGCAGCTGTAGTTTCCTGTAAAAAGGAAACTGCAGTTTCAGAGACAAAACTTGAAAATGATTCGATTGCTACTACAGAAACCAAAGAAGATCAGTACAAACCGATAGATACAGCATGTTCTCCAGCTCATAAAACGGAGGATTATATCACATCACTTCAATGGTACCGTACAAAAATCGAAAAAGGAATGGCTGGAAACAGTCCGGAGCAGAATGACAAGGTATACGAAGATTATTTAAAAATAAGAGGAAAGTATACAGAATGTCTGATGAACCTGCATACTGATATTTTAGATAAATATGTGAATTATTATAACTATGATAAGGATCAGTACAACCTTCCGGATAATGTTAAAAAAATAGCCTCAGAACTGAAGAAAGCAGGCCTTGAGTTCCGGGAAGTAGGAGAAGGAATGACTGAAATCTGGACCATTCCGGGATATTATTCATCCTTGTTTAAGAATAAAGTAACTCCGGATTATGAAGCCTATATTTTACAGACTGATAAAGAAAGTGAATCCAATTATGCCGCTGATGCTGGATTAATAATTACCTGGGAACAGCTGGGAAACAGGCTGATGTTCTGGGAAAACTTTATGAACAAATATCCTAAGAGCAATCTTATAAAAGTTGTCAAACAGGATTATAAAATATATTTGTCTGATTATCTTTTGGGAATGGATAACACACCAACCTTTGAAAGAGACATGGACAAAGGAACCGGAAAATTAAACGATGAAAACAGAGCGGAATTCAACAGGATAATCAAAAAATATCCGAATTCCAATACGGCAAAAAAAGCAAAAGAAGCAATAACCCTTTTTGATGCACAAATGCCGGTAGATGACATATATGAGAGGATCAATGGAGAACGATAATATAAATTTAAAATAAGAAAAAGTGAAAGTTTCAAAATTAGCAGCGAACCTGATCGGTTCTGAAATTGTAAAAATTGGTAACGAAGTAAATGATCTAAAAGCAAAAGGAGCAGAAATTGCCAATCTTACTATTGGTGATCTGAATTCTAATATCTATCCTATTCCGGCATTGCTGAAGGAAGAGATTCAGAAAGCATATCAGAATAATCTGACGAATTATCCGCCTGCAAACGGACTTTTATCTTTAAGAAAAGAAGTTTCCAAAGACCTTAAAAAAAGATGGGATCTTGATTACTCTCCAGATGATATTCTGATTACCGCAGGATCAAGACCTTTGATCTATGCCGTTTACAAAACAATCGTAGACGCAGGAGATAAAGTAGTTTATCCTACACCATCATGGAACAACAATCACTATGCTTATCTTACTTCAGCCAACGCTGTAGAAGTGAAAACAAAACCTGAAACTAACTTTCTTCCAACGGCAGATGATTTAAGACCGCATTTGGATGGAGCAGTATTATTGGCACTTTGTTCACCATTGAATCCTACGGGAACCATGTTTACAAGAGAACAACTTTCAGAAATCTGTGAATTGGTGATCGCTGAAAACAAAAAAAGAGGTGCAGACGAAAAACCGTTATACTTGATGTATGACCAGATTTATTCTTGCCTTACTTTCGGTGCTGAACATGTAGATCCGGTTTCTCTTTTCCCTGAAATGAAAGATTACACCATCTATATCGACGGTATTTCAAAATGCCTTGCAGCAACCGGAGTGCGTGTAGGATGGGGATTCGGACCTTCTCATATTCTTGATAAAATGAAAGCGCTTCTTACGCATGTTGGAGCATGGGCACCAAAACCAGAGCAGGAAGCAACCGCTAAATTCTATGAAAATTCAGAGAACGTAGATACTTTTGTTGATGATTTTAAAGCGAAACTTGAAGAAAGTTTAAAAGTTCTTCACAACGGAGTTCAGCATTTAAAAGGAAAAGGGCTTGCTGTAGACAGTATTGAACCAATGGGGGCGCTTTATCTTACTATTAAATTAGACTATATCGGAAAAACAAAACCAGATGGAGCAGTCATTGAAAACTCTTCAGATCTGGTATTCTACTTGATTAATGAAGCAGGAGTGGCTTTAGTACCATTCTCAGCCTTCGGAGAAGAAAAATCTGAACCTTGGTTCCGTGCTTCTGTAGGAGGATTGGCTGTAGATGAGATCAAAGTAATGCTTCCAAAACTGGAAAGTGCTTTGAACAAATTAAAGTAATCTTTACTTAGAATATAAATGTTTCGGCTCTGTCCGGCATGACATCGTTAAAATAAACCAATAGTATTGACTGTGTCACGCTGAGCGGAGTCGAAGCGTTTTTACATACCTTATACAGCCATGAAACTTCCGCGAAAATCTTTTCTTAAAACAAAATATGTGTTTTTTTCAACGTTGGCAATCATCATAGTAGTGATTCTCAGCGTTTGGTTTTCAGGAAAAGCAGATCATCGTTCACTATTTCAGAATTCAATCTTGTCAACTTCTGTTTTGGCTGGGGCATTTTTCCTGTTTATCAGTATAGGACTCTATTCTGGGTTAAAATTAAAAGATAATGTAGGAAATATTTTAAACCAGGAAAGAATACAAAGATATGCAGATAAAATGCCAAAATTTGATGGTTTTGAGTTTGATCCACCAGCAATTGGTGATGGAATAGGAGGTGTTATTTTATCAATTCTTTTATGGATTGTAATTTCAATTCTACTTATTTTTCTTTCCTATTTTTTCGGTCTTTTCTTTTGGTCTGCTGTATTATTATTAGGAGCTATTCTGTATTGGATTTTTTTCAGAGCTTTGAGATTGGTTTTCAAAAACTCCGGAAAATGTAAGGGGGATTTGCTAAAAAGTTTCGGATTCGGATTTTTTTATTCTTTTCTCTATATCTCCTGGATGTATGGAATTATTTTTCTGATCAAATATTTGAATTGAAGTTACATTTACTTCTCAAAAAATTAAATAAATATTAAAAGTTAAATAATTACTTTTTCTACACCCAGTTAGGAATTATCTTTGAGGTTTTTACACACCTGAATATAATAAGTCGAAAATTATACGATGAAAAAACTGAGATTTCTATTCTTGCCAGTTTCAATACTGGTATGCTCACAAGAGGTTGATACTCTGAAGGTACAAGAACCTGCTAAGGAAGTTAAGCTTCCAAAAGTACAAACTTATACTTTAAAAGACGGATCTGTCCGAACGTATCCGAAACCTAAACTTCTGGACTTTGTAACCAAATTACCCAGAAACTTTATCAATACCAATAAAGATTTTGTAGCAAAAGATCACGCTTACTATCTGGGAGGAGCTGTTGCATCGACTTTGATTCTCATACCATTTGACCAGAAACTGATTGACAATTCAAGAGAACTGGCAGAAAGATGGGGAATGGATAAGGATAACAATTATCACAAACTGGGAGGTGTTTTTAAAATTCCTAAAGACATTGGATCTACCCTGTACCTGATAGGAAATGGTTCTACATTAGTATTGTTAGGAATTGGTTTCGGAACCTATGGACTGATAAAAGATGATTACAGAGCCCAGGCTACCGCCAGTGGTTTAATGGAAAGCTTAATTCTTTCAGGAGTTTTTACCCAAACCCTTAAAAGAATTACCGGAAGAGAAAGCCCTTTTATTGCTGAAGAATATGGCCATAAAGGAGGGGCGTGGAATCCGTTTCCAAGCTTTTCGGCATTCAGCAAAAATACTTCGAATTATGATGCAATGCCATCAGGGCATTTAACCACCTTTATGGCTGGGATTACAGTAATTGCAGATAATTATCCGGATGCAAAATGGATAAAACCGGTAGGATATACCTTAGCCGGAGCGTTATGCTTTCAAATGATGCAGAGTAAGGTTCACTGGGCTTCAGACTACCCTCTGGCTTTATTAATGGGATATTTTATAGGAAAAACCATCTCAAAAAGCAGATACACATCATCAGAAGGAACAATCGGAAAAACAAAGTATAATCTCAACTTTATAGCATCCCGCCAATGGGAATACAATATGGTAGGTGTAAAACTCTCTTTTTAAACTGCTGAAATCTCTGTTTTTTTGAGTAAATAAGATACTTTTCACTACATTTGATCTCAGGATAAAAGGATTTTCGGATTTTTATAATTACCGGAATGAAACCTGCTGATTTTAAAAGAATTACTTAATATCGTATTGAATGAAAATAATCGCTGTTATCCCTGCCCGTTACGAAGCAAGCCGTTTTCCGGGGAAATTAATGCAGATTTTAGGAGAAAAAACAGTTATTACCACTACCTATCAGAATGTAGTGGAAACCGGACTGTTTGATGAAGTGTTTGTCGCCACAGACTCAGAAATTATTTTTGATGAAATTGTAAAAAACAACGGAAAAGCCGTGATGACAGGGCAGCACGAGACGGGAAGCGACCGTATTGCTGAAGCAGTACAGACTATAGACTGTGACATCGTGATCAATGTTCAGGGAGATGAACCTTTCCTTAAGCTCGAACCTTTACAGCAGCTGATTGAAGTTTTCAGAAATGACAACCAACAGGAAATATCTTTAGCTTCTTTAAAAATACAACTGCATGAAAAAGAAGAAATTGAAAACCCGAATAATGTAAAAGTGATTACTGATAATAATGATTTCGCTTTATATTTTAGCCGCTCCGTAATTCCTTTCCACAGAGAGATTTCTTATGATGTAAGCTATTTCAAGCATATTGGAGTATATGCGTTCAGAAAAGAAGCTTTATTACAGTTTTCAAAGCTGGCTATGAAACCATTGGAAATTTCCGAAAAGATTGAATGCATCCGCTATCTTGAATATGGAATGAAAATCAAAATGATAGAAACCAATTTCGTAGGAGTTGGTATTGATACTCCGGAAGATCTTGAAAAAGCACGGAAACTGATCTGAAATTAGCAAATTGACCTTTATCATTTTGCCTTTTTGCAATTTTACATAAATCCCCCTATATTTGAATTTATAAATAAAATTAATGAAGAAGTTACTATTAGTATTTGGACTGATATTTTCGCATGTGATATTCGGACAGACCGCAAAGGAAATTATTGATAAGAACATTGAATTATCCGGAGGATTAACCAATTGGAAATTGTTAAACTCAGTATTGCTTCAGGGAAAAGTAATATTGGGAATCAAAGATGAATATCCGATCAGAATTTTCCAGCAACGTCCAAACCTTACTAAGACATTGATTACTACAGGCGGAAAAGAAACCGCAATTGAAGGTTTTGACGGTACGAAAGGGTATGCCATGAATTATGCAGCCAACAAGCTTCAGGAGTATCCTGAATATGTACCGGAAAGCTTTGATAATGACTTCATTGATTGGGAAAACAAAGGGTTTGATGCCAGATATCTCGGAAAAGAAAAAGTAGGAGAGATCTACTGCCATAAGGTAGAGCTTACCAAAAATGTGAATAAGAATATGTATTATTTTGATACAAAAACTTATATGCTGATCAAAGAAGTGAAAAAAGATGAAACGCTGATCTATTCTGATTTTAAAAAAGTTGGAAACATAATCATGCCTTTCAGAATTGAATCTTCAAGTGCTAAAAAAGACGGAGATTATGTGATGTTATTAAACAGAGTAGACATCAATAAAGTATTCCCCGCTAATATTTTTAAGTTTTAACTCAACTGCAGTTCTCTGCACAAAATTATAAGAAATGAAAAAGATTTTTTTAATGCTGCTTTCTTTCATGGCATTCCTGCAAAGCTGCAACAACCAAAAAAGTGAAATTTCTAAAGCTAAAACCACAGAACTTATGGGAAAAACAATATATGACTTCAAAGTAGAAGGTCTTGATGGCAAAGAAATCAATTTTGAAGATTTCAAAGGGAAGAAAATCCTGATTGTCAATACGGCTTCAGAATGTGGATTTACCCCACAGTATGCAGATCTTGAAAAGGTATATGAACAATATAAAGATAAATTGGTAGTGATAGGATTTCCTGCTAATAATTTCGGTGGACAGGAACCTGGAACCAACACCGAAATTGGGGCTTTTTGTCAGAAAAATTATGGAGTAACATTCCCAATGGCCGCTAAAGTTTCTGTAAAAGGAGATGATACCGCACCCATCTTTAAATATCTTACTGAAAAGGAGTTGAACGGAGTAAAAAATACAAGCATCCTTTGGAACTTCACCAAATTCCTGGTGGACGAAAACGGAAAACTGATTGATTCTTTTGTAAGCACTACAAAGCCTACTGACGAGGCTATTACAAAGTATCTGAAATAATAAATTACTATATGGATTTTCCGGATCGGTTTGAAGCTTGCATTGTTAGCGGAGCAATTGGAGATGCGTGGGGAAGCAGCTATGAAAATGAAGTTGAAACCGATGATTCACAGATTTATTATTTAGGAAAAAAGAATATAAAGAAAAGAGTTTGGAGTATTACGGATGATACGCAAATGACTTTGGCAACTTGTGAAGTTTTGTCTGAAGGTAATTTTACTCCTGAAAATCTTATCAATAAATTTGTAGAATATTACAGAAGCCGTAAATTAACAGGAATTGGCGCTTCTACACTTAAGGCAATTTTAGATACAGAAGCCGGTATTCATTGGAGTCTGGCTGGTAGAATTGGAGAGTTTGCCGCAGGAAACGGAGGAGCGATGAGAATTGCTCCTTTTGCTTTTTTCTCAGATATTACAAGGCAAAATATTCACGATGCTTGTAAGGTAACACACAGAAATGATGAAGCCTTTTCTGGAGCTTTGGCTGTTTTCCTTTCTATAAAAGCAATCCTCAATTCTGATTGGAATGGAAAAAATAATCTTTTTGATATTATTATTCCAGAAATTCCTGATACCAATGTAAGAGATAGATTAATTGAAATTAATTCAACAGGAAATAATTCTTCAATTTCAGAAATATCAAAATTTGGCAATAATGGCTATGTTGTTAATTCAGTTCCTTTTGCTATTTACTGCTCAACCAAAATTATTGATTTAGGTCTGGAAGAAATGTTGAAACAAATTATCAGTTCGGGAGGAGATACAGATACCAATGCTTCAATTGCCGGACAAATTGCGGGAGCATTGATCGGAACTGAAAATATTCCCCATGAATTAATTTTGAAACTTAAAAAACTACCGGATTATAAATGGATCAAGCCAATTATTGATGTAACAAAACAGAAAATAAGTTAAAGAATTATCCATTACTTTTCTCTGCAAAACAGAAAATATTCCCCAGTTTGATACTGGAATAGCCATTGCTTTTTATTTTTGAAGAATTGATCATGGCCTTTGCCAGAATATCCGTCGGCAGTGGTTTTTGACTTTCTAATAACCCCAGTTTATTAGCAAATTTGATAATACGGCTTCCCAAAACTTCCCCGGTTCTTTCAGAGTCTTTTCGTTCAAGCATTCCAGGTTTAAAAATAGTGATCTTATTAAAATGTAACTGTTTTACAGCTTCTTCCAGTTCACCTTTCATTTTGGAATAAAAAATCTTAGACTGTGGATTCGCACCATAAGCCGATACCAGAATATAATCTTCCACTTCATTATCTTTCGCTGCTTTCGCAAATTGATATTGGTAGTCAAAATCTACTTTCTTCTGGGCCTCTTTGCTTCCGGCATCCTTTAAAGTGGTTCCCAGGCACGAAAATGCCACGTCTCCCTTCACCATCTCTTTCCACTCCTCTGGTTTTTCAAAATTTACCACATGAACTTTTAGCTTATCATTTTGAATATCAACAGGCTTTCTGACAAAAATATCCACTTCATCAAATTCTTTATCATTCAATAACTGATTGACAAGATCTTTTCCTGTGGCACCTGTAGCACCTATTACCAGAGCTTTCATAATAATTGTGGTTTTGTGAGATTATTTCTTTCTTAAATTTACTAAATTTGAATCAAAGATTAAAGAATTATCTCAGATATGATTTAATCATTACCCATTACTGATCACTCATTATTTATATTTGATATGGATGCCAACGAAATTTTAGATTACTGTCTTGCCAAAAAAGGAGTTACGGAAAGTTTTCCGTTTGATAATGAAACTCTTGTGATGAAAGTAGACACCAAAATGTTTTTACTGATGGGACTTGAGAGACAACCGTTGGCTATTAATGTAAAAACAGATCCTGAATGGAGCGCAGAGCTTAGAGAGCAATATCCTCAGATTACAGGTGCCTATCACATGAATAAAACCCACTGGAATTCTGTAACTGTAGATGGATTGAAAAGAGATCTGATCTTTAAACTCATTGATCAATCCTATGATCTGGTTTTTAAATCCCTGACTAAAAAAGCTCAGAATGAAGTAAATTCTTTATAGCAAATAAAATAAATTGAGGTACGGAATTTGTTATCTATTACCGGTGAAATAATATACTTAACATTAATAAAATAAATAACAAATGAGAAACCACCTTTTATTATTCTTTGCAGCGGGCACAATAGTGCTGTCAGGCTGCACTAAACCACAAAACAAAAGTACTGCTGAAAAAGCCGTTCCGGCTGCTTCAACATCTGAAGTTTCTTCTTCCGAAACTCTTACATTAGAATTTACAGGGACAGATAATTTTAATATCAAAAATCCAAAGTTAAAGGTAAGTTTATATGCCCATGATCCCCTTTTAGCTGATGCTCCAGCTACATTAATTACAGAAAAGGAGTATGAGCAAACATCCGTTCCTTTTACTATTGATCTTCCCGTCCCTAAAGATGCTGCCAGCCGTATTAATCCCAAAGAAGCCGGAGATATGAAATATTACGTCTCAATAGAATGGGACTCTGACGGCAATGGTAAAGCAGGTGAAAAAAGAGATATCTACATAGACCACGATAAAGAATTCCCCAATGTGAAATTAAACGGCGAACCACAAAAAGTCTATCTAAAAATATTAAAATAATCAAAAAGGCTATTCAGAAATGAATAGCCTGTATTTTAAAAATTGAAATTTTCTGTTATTTTTTTATCCTCATCCAGTCTTTCAATTAACTTGTCAAGACCTTCAAATTTGATTTCATCATGAAGAAAATCCCTGAAACTTACCGTAATCTTTTCATGATAAATATCATCATCAAAATCAAGGATATAAACCTCCACAGTTAGTTTTTCTCCATTTACCGTGGGATTGGTTCCAATGCTCAGCATACCTTTATATTGGTTGTCCTTTACAAATACTTCAACAATATAAGCTCCTTTTTTAGGCAATAGCTTAATCGATTCACTATCAATATTGGCTGTTGGATATCCAATGGTTCTCCCAATCTTTTTCCCATGAACTACAGTTCCGGAAACAGAGTAGGAGTATCCCAACATTTCGTTGGCCTCTTTAATATTTCCTGCTAAAAGTGCATTACGTACTTTCGTGGAACTGATATTATTTTCATGAATATTGATCGCTTCCATTTGCTCTACTTCAAAATCGAGTTCTTTTGATAATTTCTGAAGAAGCTCAAAATTTCCGCTTTTATTTTTTCCGAAAGAATGGTCGTATCCAATAATAAGGTACTTTACATTCAGTTTATCAACTAAAATCTGACGTACAAATTCTTCTCCGGTCAGATTTCTGAATTCTTCATCAAATTCTTTCAGGAAAAGATTATCAATGCCATATCTCTCAACCAGCTGTTTCTTTTCCTCTAATGTATTCAGAAGTTTTAAATCTTCGTTAGGATTAAAAACAAATCTTGGATGCGGCCAGAAAGTAAGGATTGCAGTTTCCAGATTGTTTTCTGTCCCTATTTTAGCAAGTTCATCGATAATACTCTTGTGCCCGAGATGTACCCCGTCAAACATTCCTAAAGACAATGCTAAAGGCTTCTGTGAGGAATAATCTGTAAAATTCTTGAAAACTTTCAAAACGGAAAAATTTTGATTGCAAATATAAAACCTTTATTTTTAATGTAACGGCGGGAAAGTGAAAATTTGAAAATGAAAAATTCTGAAAATAATTTACATTATATTATATGATAATAGCGACAAATTAATGAATTGCAGATTTGCTGTTAAATATAATGATAAATATTGAATTTTATCCATTAAACAATAAACTCATTCGTCTCTTGAAAAGCATGATAAAAATCTTTTTTTTACCAATTGCGGGTTTATGAAGAATCACTATATTTGCACCAAGAAAAAATTTAGCAATGGCAAACCAAATTAAAGGTAAAATTTCTCAAATTATTGGTCCGGTAATCGACGTTGTCTTCACAGATGTGGAAGCTGTTCCAGCAATCTATGACGCGTTAGAAATTACAAAAGAAAACGGTGAAAAAGTAGTTTTAGAGGTAGAACAACATATTGGCGAAGATACAGTAAGATGTATCGCAATGGACGCTACTGACGGTCTTAAAAGAGGGCAGGACGTAATTGGATACGGAAATCCTATTATGATGCCTATCGGAGAGGCTGTAAACGGAAGACTATTCAACGTTGTTGGTGATGCTATCGATGGACTTCAAGATATTTCTAAGGATGGTGGTCTTCCAATTCACAGACCAGCTCCAAAATTTGATCAATTATCAACTTCAGCAGAAGTTTTATTTACAGGTATTAAAGTAATCGACCTGGTTGAGCCTTACGCAAAAGGAGGTAAAATTGGATTGTTCGGTGGTGCCGGTGTAGGTAAAACAGTATTGATTCAGGAGTTGATTAACAATATTGCAAAAGGACACGGAGGTCTTTCTGTATTCGCCGGAGTAGGTGAAAGAACGAGAGAAGGAAATGACCTTTTGAGAGAGATGTTGGAATCAGGTATTATCAAGTATGGTGATGATTTCATGCACTCTATGGAAAACGGAGGTTGGGATCTTTCTAAAGTAGACTTAGAAGCTATGAAAGATTCAAAAGCTGCATTCGTTTTCGGACAGATGAACGAGCCGCCAGGTGCAAGAGCCAGAGTAGCACTTTCTGGTCTTACATTGGCTGAGTACTACAGAGACGGTGGAGAAAGCGGACAAGGTAGAGACGTACTTTTCTTCGTAGACAACATCTTCCGTTTTACACAGGCTGGTTCTGAGGTATCTGCACTTCTTGGTCGTATGCCATCAGCGGTAGGTTACCAACCAACCCTTGCTTCTGAAATGGGTGCGATGCAGGAAAGAATTACTTCAACTAAAAACGGTTCAATTACTTCAGTACAGGCGGTATACGTACCTGCGGATGACTTAACTGACCCGGCTCCTGCAACTACGTTTGCTCACTTGGATGCAACTACGGTACTTGACAGAAAGATTGCGTCATTAGGTATCTATCCAGCGGTAGATCCACTTTCTTCTACTTCCAGAATCCTAAACCCTGAAATTCTAGGTAATGATCACTACAACTGTGCTCAAAGAGTAAAAGAAATCCTTCAAAGATATAAAGCACTTCAGGATATCATTGCGATCCTTGGTATGGAAGAACTTTCTGAAGAAGATAAAGCTGTTGTATACCGTGCTAGAAAAGTTCAGAGATTCTTATCTCAGCCTTTCCACGTAGCGGAGCAGTTTACAGGTATTCCAGGATCATTGGTAGACATCAAAGATACTATCAAAGGATTTAATATGATTATGGACGGTGAATTAGATCACTTACCAGAAGCAGCTTTCAACCTGAAAGGAACCATCGAAGAAGCTATCGAAGCTGGACAAAAAATGTTAGCTGAAAACGCATAAATTATTAACAATTTGAGATTTGAAATTTGAGATTCGGTAAGTAATTTCAAATTTCAAACATCAAATTTCAAATTTGTTTCTATGAATATAAAAATTTTAACACCAGAATACGTAGTTTTTGAAGGAGAAGTAGACTCAGTATTACTGCCTGGAAAAAATGGTGAATTCCACATCATGAAAAACCACGCAGGAATTGTTTCTTCTTTAATCGGAGGTGATGTAAAGCTTTTTGCTAATTCTATTGATGAGGCTTATGCTAAAAACTTCACTAAAGAAACCGGAAAAGACTCTGTTTTTGCTTATGCTATCAAAAGCGGTGTTGTAGAATTTAATCATAATAAAGGAATTATCCTTTGTGAATAATTAAATGAAAAGCTAAATATATTTTCAAGAAAGTGTAACTTTGTGTTACACTTTTTTTATTTGTAAAAGTCTGATTGTATGAAGAGAGGCATAATCATATTATTTACAGTTCTGGGTGTTTTCCTGCATGCTCAGAATATCAAAACCAAAAGAGGAATTATTAATCTTGACGGTGTTCCGGTAGCTAAAATATCCAGTAAATCCAGCGAATATACGTTTATGGATCTGAAGGAGACCCCGATGTATACTATAAAATTCATTGACAAAAGCATCGTTGATTCTGTTCGCGACAGCTATATCAGTGTCAACAGAGTATATAACAGGGATAAAACCATCGAAATTGATTATTCATCACCTTCTGCATTTTCCGGAGAAGAAAAATCTGCAGTCTTTACATCAGTTAAGGACCTTAAAATAATTGATAATAAAGGGATCAATGTCAAAAATCTTGATGAACTTTTCTCCAATGTACCCAAGAGAAAACTGGATACAAAAACAAAAGATGCTTATGCCATCCGAAAGAAAATTGATAAAATGAATATTGAGGTCAATAAAGTGGGAGAGATCCTTAGTAATGGTGTTCCTGTAGGGTATTTTACCAATTTGCCGGTAAGTTTCGGTTCAGAAGATACCATCATGGATAAGACCTCTATAGATATTGAGATCTATGACGCCAAAAGTAAACTTATAGGAAGATATATCACCACAACAAAACAGCTGAAAACAGCAGGAGGAAAATCTTTTACCCTATACAAGGAAATGTCCGGCAGAGCTTCTATCTTAAAATTTCCAACCTATAAAGCACTGGCTGAGCGCATGGCAATTATGGATCCCAATTTTATTAAAATACAGGAGAAAGTGTCGGTGGGTACTGTAACAAAAGAGACTTCTAATTAATTATTTATTAGAAAAAATAGACTTTTTATATCAATAGAGACGGGCCTTTAGCCCGTTTTTTTATAGATAAAATTCATCTGGCTTTAGGAGCCAAAACTTATAAGAATTTTGATGCATATCTTTTGTGAGATCGTATGATCCTTTCAAAAATCCCTGATAAAAAAACGAAAATTTTTATAAGCTTAAAATAACTCCATTTTCCTTCAATTGCTGCATCGGTTTTGAGAACCAGAACAGCTCAAAATCATCGAAATTTTCCTCAAATTGATTTTTAAGTTGCTGAATCGTAGGCTTTTTAGAATTTTCAATAGCATTCTCTTCCAATACATTCATCAGCCATTCTGCCTTTTCCTGTTCCAGCTCAACCTTTACAATATTGGTTTTTAGGTGGAATGTAAGCAACGTATACGTACCAGAATATTTCTTTTTATTTTTTACGCGATTCTCAGCGATTACGTTTTTGGTTAAAAAAATGACTTTGGAATTGGTCTTCAATTGAAACTGCCCATCTTCCAAAAGACAATCGTGAATATAATCCGGATGAATGGTTGTTCTTGGAATTTTAAAATCAAACCATTCCTGAAGCGGCAGTTCGAAGTTGATTCCATGCATATAATTGAATAAAGATTTTTTTAACCCGAAGCTGAACTTGTTATGATCAATTCCTGTTTTATCCTTAAAGTCAATATCATTATTGGCAAACAGAATTTCCTGCTTTACCGGAACTACTCCAAAATCTTCCGGACTCATTCCAACGGGTGAGTGAGCAGTCATCGCAAACTGATGCCAGAATCCACTTTGAAGAATTCCCATCTCAAACATTTGCCTCACCATTTCTAAGGAATCGACAGTTTCCTGAACCGTTTGTGTAGGGTAGCCATACATCAGATAAGCATGAACCATAATTCCTGCTTCTGTAAAATTTCTGGTTACATTGGCAACCTGTTCTACAGAAACTCCTTTATCAATTAATTTCAGCAGTCTGTCACTCGCTACTTCAAGTCCTCCGGAAACAGCCACGCATCCCGAAAGCTTCAGGAGGTAACATAAATCACGGGTGAAGCTTTTTTCAAAACGGATATTGGTCCACCACGTTACCACAAGATTTCTTCTGAGAATTTCCAGAGCAACCTCTCTCATAAGGGCAGGCGGCGCAGCTTCATCTACAAAATGGAATCCTGTCTCACCGGTTGTCCGGATTAATTCTTCAATCCGGTCTACCAGAATTTTAGCAGAAATAGGTTCGTAGATTTTAATATAATCTAAAGAAATATCACAAAACGTGCATTTCCCCCAGTAGCATCCGTGTGCCATGGTCAGTTTGTTCCATCGGCCGTCGCTCCATAAACTGTGCATCGGATTGGCAATTTCGATAACGGAAATATATTGATTCAGTTTTAAATCTGTATAATCGGGAGTTCCTGTTTCAGACTGTTTGAAGTCATGCCTTTTAGAATTGTTCTTATAGACGACTTCTTTATTTTCGAGAAGAAAAGTTCTTTTAAACTCAGCTTCTTCAGTGGCAATTTCTAAATTTTGGTGAAGAAGTTCCAACGGAAGCTCACCATCATCTAAAGTAATAAAATCAAAAAATTCGAATACTCTCTGATCTTTGACTTCTCTTAATTCGGTATTGGGAAATCCTCCTCCCATAGCGGTTTTAATGTGAGGATAATGCTTTTTGATCCATTGGGCACATTTGAAACCGGAATAGAGGTTGCCGGGAAACGGTATTGAAAAGCAAACCATTTTTGGCTGAACAGTTTCTATTTTTTCACGAAGAATTTTTAATGTAAATTCATCAATAAATGTAGGCTCACCCGATAGTTTTGAGTATAATTCGTTAAAAGAATTGGCACTTTTTCCGAGACGTTCCGCATATCTGCTGAAACCAAAATCAGCATCGATATTTTCTACAATATAATCGGAAATATCTTCTAAATAAAGCGTTGCCAGATGTTTGGCTTTATCCTGAAGACCCATGTTTCCAAAAGCAAATTCCATATCATCCAGCTGGTTGAAACGGGAAGCTTCTGGAAGGAAGTTCATGCTGCAGATCTGTCTGGCCAGAGTAGGTGTTTTTCCCTGTAAAAAAGGAATTACCTGATCTATCGTTTTTAAATACTCTTCTTTTAAAGCATAAATTCTCTGGGAGTTTTCAGAGGTGTTCTGAAGATCAATTTCTGTATTGAAAACCTTGCGGATCCCATCCTTTGAAAATAATTCCAAAATAACATCGATCCCCAAATCTGCCTGATAACTGGAAATATCTTTGGTATTTAAAAATCCTTTAATATAAGCCGTTGCAGGATAAGGAGTGTTAAGTTGGGTAAAAGGCGGAGTAATAAGAAGCAGGTCTTTCAACAGAAATTTTTTGCAAAGTTATTCTAAAGTTTTTTCAGAAAAAAATTTTTTCTCCTGATTATAAACATTGAGAAAAAGTCTTAGCAATATTGCGTCTTATTAAAATCTGGTTTTGTCACAATTCTTTTATTTCCACTCTATAAAAATAAAAAAGTAGTTTAGAATAAATTCGCAGGTCTGTTAAACAAAGCATCGGTTGTATTATTCTCAATAAAACTTAGGAAAGCATTTTCATCAAAATATCCATCTTCATCAAGAATTACCGGATTTAATAATTCGATTTCACTGGGCTTTTCCAGGCTGATATTTTCAATAAATTTTCCGGTCTTGCCTGTGATCTCATTGTGAAAACTGATTAAGTATCTGGAATAAATATTTCCTTCTGCAACAGTGTAATGTCCGTTTTCTGCAATAAGGGAAGTCATAATACTTCCTCCGATGTAGGTTTCATTATCATTTCCTGAAGCACCAAACAATACTTTTGAGGTAACATTTCCAGAGCAATACAGTGACCCATTGATGATGATATTTTCTGCCTTTATATTACCTGTAACTATAAGAACAATATAATCTTCAACAAACAGTTTCTTGGATACATAAACATCACCTTCTATAAGAATAATTTTATAGCCTTCACCTTCTTCGGTAATCAGTTCAAGGGAATTATCATTTTCATTTTGTATAAGGACAATCTCAGGAGCATCATCTTCATGATTAATATGCAGAGAGGCTTCTTTTATCTTTTCCGCTGTTTCATCATCCAGCATTTCGAGAAATTCAGCAAGACTTTCCTCATCTAAATAGCTTTCTTTGAAAAAATTGTTTTCCAGAGCTTCATGAGCAATGCTGTATAGATTTTCTGATTTTTCTTTGAGCTGTTTGTATAGTTGATCTTTGGTAAGTTTTTGCAATTCTTTCATCGGCTTTTAAAAGTATATACATGGGGCTTTTCAGTGGGGAAACACCTATTAATAGACAGATGCAATATAGTCAGATAAATTTTGTTATGCCAGAAAGTAGAGGATTTATTTTTTTAAATATTTTTCTTATGGATGACTTTTTGAGCTGAAATATCAGATTATTTCACAATTAGTTTTGGAGGTTCTGTATGCGTTTGCTTTGAAATATAGTAAGTTTTGAGAAAGCTCAGTCAATAGAAAAGCCAGACTCGTCAAGAAGTCCGGCTTTGTATTATATTTTTATATCAGTCTAATAATTTATCACTAAATGTGACCTGTTTTCTTTTGGTCTCCAATCACATTCAGGGTAACTCCCAAAAGAATTAAAGTAATCCCGATGAGTAAATTGGGAGTAAATTTTTCATGAAACATCAGGACACTGATCAGTACAGCAACTACAGGTTCCAAAGCTCCTAAAATTGCAACAGGAGTAGAACCGATATATTTAATAGCATATACCAGACAAAGACTGGAGATCACCGTAGTAAGAAATGCAAAAACAAGAAAATTAAAGAAAATCTCTGTTGAAGGTATAGCAAACGACGCATGAGCTGTTACAGCTTTAGACATAAAGAACATTGAGGTGAAAAGCATTGAGTAAAACGTAAGCTTGAATCCGGATACCTTGATATTCGATTTGTTGACGATAACCATATATAAGGCATAGAACAGTGAGCTGAGCATGACGATTCCCAATCCTGCAAAATTGATTTCCAGTCCGTTTCCTTTTAAACATAAAACAATAACTCCCGCGAATGCCAGAAGTAAAGAAACTCCGGATAATCTGGTAAGCTTCTCTTTGTAAAAGAAAAACATGATCAGTGCTACAATGACCGGGTAAACAAATAAAACGGTGGAGGCAATTCCTGGTGTTAGGAAATCATATCCTAAAAACAAAAATTCAGAAGAAAGGGCATAACATACTCCAAGGATGGCAAGAATTAAGGCTTCTTTCTTATTGATTTTAAAACTTTCTCTGGAATACAGCAGATATCCTCCCACCATTAAAGCTGAAAAGAAAAATCTGTAAAACAGTGTGATATCCATTGAAAAGTGTGCCCGCTTCACAGGCAGAATAAAAATCGGAATCAGACCATATGAAACAGCCGATAAAATTCCCAGTGTGTAACCTCTAAGTTTCATTTGCTTTTATAGATATTAAACAAAAAAGCCACTGAATCAATCAGTGGCTTTATTTATTTTTTAAGATTAAATCGGTTTAAAACTCAATCCTTGTTCCTGCAGTAATTTTTGTTCCTGCTCTTTGTAGTAGCCACCTACTAATTTATCATGAATTGCTTCAAACGCTGCCAGAGTTTCATTGATCTCTGCATCTGTATGAGAAGCGGTAGGAATCAGTCTTAAGAGAATCATTCCCTTCGGAATGACCGGATATACCACCACAGAGGTGAAAATACCGTAATTTTCCCTTAAATCTTTAACCAATAGAGTAGCTTCTACCGGGGTTCCCTGCATCATTACCGGAGTTACACAAGTATTCGTGTCACCAATATTGAATCCTCTTTCTTTAAGTCCGCTCTGTAGTTTTTCAACATTCTCCCAAAGTTTAGCTTTGATCTCAGGTCTTGATCTCAAAAGCTCCAATCTTTTTAATCCTCCGATTACCATTGGCATCGTAAGAGATTTTGCAAAGATTTGTGATCTCAGGTTGAATTTCAGATATCTGATAATTTCTTTATCACCCGCAAGGAATGCTCCGAAACCAGCCATCGATTTAGCAAAAGTAGAAAAGTAAACATCAATCTGGTCGTTACAATCCTGTTCTTCACCTACACCAGCACCTATTTTACCAAGAGTTCCGAAACCATGAGCATCATCTACCAATAGTCTGAACTGGTATTTTGACTTAAGATCACAGATTTCTCTGATTTTTCCCTGTTGTCCTCTCATCCCGAAAACCCCTTCTGTAATTACAAGAATACCTCCTCCTGTTTCTTCAGCCACCTTAGTTGCTCTCTGAAGATTTTTCTCAAGGCTTTCCATATCGTTATGCTTGTAGGTAAATCTCTTACCGGAATGAAGTCTTACTCCATCCACGATGCAGGCATGAGAATCCATATCATAAACAATCACATCATTTCTGCTTACCAAAGCATCAATGGTAGAAACCATTCCCTGATAACCGAAATTCAACAGGTATGCTGACTCTTTTTTTACGAAGTCTGCCAATTCTCTTTCCAACTGAAGGTGCTGGTCTGTTTCTCCAGACATTGCTCTCGCTCCCATTGGATAGAACATTCCATATTCTGCAGCCGCTTTTGCATCCGCTTCTATTACTTCAGGATGATTACACAATCCTAAATAGTCATTGGCACTCCAGAAAATTACTTCTCTCCCCTGAAACTGCATTCTAGGGCCAATAGGACCCTCTAATCTTGGGAAAATAAAATAGCCTTCACCATAATCTGCAAATTGTCCAAGTGGTCCTGGATTTTCTTTTATTCTTTCAAAAATATCCAACATTGTATCGTAATTTTTAAGTAATAAAGCCTTTTTTGTCTGAATACGCAAAAGGCTTTATTTATTTGTATCGTGATTTTATTCTTTTTTACTTGATAAACTCAGTTTTGAAAACTTCGTCATAGTTGTGAACACAGTTGTTGACAAATCCCTGTTCCGCCATCCATTTGTCACTGTATACTTTAGTGATGTATCTGGAACCGTGGTCAGGATATATTAAAACAACTACGTCATTTTCTGTAAGTTCATGAGACTGGGCATACTGTATTAGTCCCTGCGTTACAGCTCCTGTAGTATAACCTCCCATGATAGCTTCTTTTAAAGCAATCTCACGGGTTCTGTATGCAGACATTTCATCATTAACCCTTACAAACTCATCTACCTTGTCGAAAAGCAGGGCAGAAGGGATCAGGTTTTTACCCATTCCCTCAATCTGATAAGGGTGTACATCTTCTTTGTGTATTTCTCCTGTTTCGTGATAGCTTTTAAGAATAGAACCGTCTGCGTCTACACCAATAATTTTGATATCCGGATTTTTTTCCTTCAAAAATTTGGCAGAACCAGACAATGTACCCCCAGTTCCGGTGCACGCAAAAAGGTGAGTAATCTTACCCTGTGTCTGTTCCCAGATCTCGGGACCTGTTGTCTGATAGTGTGCATCAATATTCAGTTCATTAAAATATTGATTGATGTAAATAGAATTAGGAGTTTCCTGAGCGATTCTTTTAGCTACTTCATAATATGATCTTGGATCATCTGCCGGTACATTGGCCGGGCATATGTACACCGTGGCTCCCAATGCTTTCAGATAAGCAATCTTTTCAGGTTTTGTTTTATCACTTACTGCAAGAATACATTTATATCCCTTAATGATACATACCATCGCAATAGAAAATCCGGTATTACCGGAAGTAGTTTCTACAACTACAGAATCTTCCTTTAAAAGGCCTTTTTTTTCTGCGTTCTCTATAATATGAAGTGCGATTCGGTCTTTGGTGGAATGTCCAGGATTATATGATTCTAACTTGGCATAAATGGTTGCTGGAATATCTTTTGTAACAGTATTTAGCTTCACCATCGGAGTGTGTCCTATCAGGCCAAGAATATTATCGTAAACATTACTCATTATTTGTTATTTTCAATAAAAATCTGACTGCAAAAATACAAAAAAATAAATAATTACTAAACTTTTGTTTGATTTCTAGGGCATAGTTTTGTAAAAGTTATTTTC
The DNA here is from genome assembly GCF_900156015.1 of Chryseobacterium sp. RU33C. Classification (NCBI taxonomy): domain Bacteria; kingdom Pseudomonadati; phylum Bacteroidota; class Flavobacteriia; order Flavobacteriales; family Weeksellaceae; genus Chryseobacterium; species Chryseobacterium sp. RU33C. The sequence goes on from NZ_FTMT01000002.1 coordinate 114,592, forward strand.
GTATTTACAGTTTTGACACGTCTATAATCGCAAATATTACGCCAAAATTTTTAAATTTTGTTAAAACCCGCATAAAATAAGATAAAAGCCTTATTTTCGCATAATTGATTTAATACTATGAAAAATTGGACTTTTAGGCAATGGAACACCGTTTCAGGATGGGTGATTTTCGTTATTGCTTTCTTCACGTACTTGTCCACCATAGAACCCAATTTCAGTTTCTGGGATTGTGGCGAGTACATTTCTTCTGCAGTAAAACTTGAAGTAACGCACGCTCCCGGAGCGGCTTTATTCCAGATAGTGGGTGCCGTGGCAGCCATTTTTGCATTAGGGAAAGGCGAAAACTATTCTATCGTGATCAACGCGATGTCTGCATTGTTCAGTGCGCTGACTATTTTATTTTTGTTTTGGACGATCACTCATTTTGTGAGAAGACTTTTAAACAAAGATTTTGAAGAAATTACAAAACATCAGGAAATTTCTATTTTATTTGCCGGAGCGGTAGGAGCGCTTTGCTTTACGTTCTCAGATACATTCTGGTTCTCGGCAGTAGAAGGTGAAGTTTACTCTATGGCTTCTATGTTTATCGCGCTTTTGGTCTGGTTAATCACCAAATGGGAGAATGAGTATAAAGCGGGAGACAGTGAAAGATGGATTATTCTTATTTTCTTTGTTTTGGGACTTTCTGTGGGTGTACACATGATGTGTATGCTGGCAATTCCTGCAGTATGTCTGGTATATTATGCAAGAAATTACAAGTTTACCTGGAAAAACTTTATCTGGGCAAACCTTATCACATTGGGGATTTTGATTATCGTTTTCAAAATTATTTTCCCTTTAATTATGACGATGTTCGGAAGACTTGAGATTTTCTTTGTGAATGGTCTTGGACTTCCTTTCCACTCAGGAACAATTGCTGCATTTATTTTAATGGTAGCGATTTGCTATTTCTTAATCAAATATGCAAGAAAAGCAAAAAGAAATATCTATCAGACGGCTGCATTATCTGTAGTCTTCATGATGATCGGGTTCTCCTGCTGGATGGTGATTCCTATCAGAGCGAATGCCAACCCTCCAATGAACCTTAACGATCCGGATACGGCAATTGGTATGCTGGATTATTATAACAGAGAGCAGTATGGTGACTGGCCAACAATCTACGGGCAAAATTACACAGCATTCCTTGATGCTAACGGAATTGAGAAAAACGAAGACGGAAGCTTCAAAACACAAAAAACCGGGGAAATCTACGAAAAAGATGAAAAAAACGGAACGTACAGAAAAACCGGAGACCGATTCAATTATGTATTCAACAAATCTCAGGTGAGCTTAATGCCAAGAATGTTTAATGAGGATAAGGATGTAATGGCGAACTATATTTCTATGTATGGTGCTCCTGATTTTACCTTCAACTATGGTAATGAAGATGTGGCAGATAATCCTCAGGCTAAGCAGATTTTTGATGAGCTGAGAGCTAAATACGAAGACAAATCTATTACAGCTTCAGATTATCTGAAAGTAAAGCCTTATAACCTGATCAATGTTCAGAAGCCTTCATTACTTCAGAATATGGATTACTTTATTACTTTCCAGAACGGATATTACTTTGTAAGATATCTGATGTGGAACTTCGTGGGAAGACAGAATGACCTTGAAGGAAACATGGAAAGCACAAAAGGAAACTGGATTTCCGGAATTCCTTTTATTGACAATGCTGTGGTAGGAAATCAGGATAAAATGCCTGCTAAATTCAAGAATGAAAGTACGGTAAAATTCTTCTTCCTTCCATTAATTTTAGGTTTGATCGGATTCTTTTTCCAATTGAACAGAGACTTCGGAAGATTCTATGCACTGTTATCTTTATTTATTTTAACAAGTGTAGGAATTGTTTTCTACACAGGGGTAAAACCTTTTGAACCGAGAGAAAGAGATTATGCAATGGTAGGTTCATTCTATGCATTTGCTATCTGGATTGGTTTGGGAGCAGGAGCAATCTTATGGTTCTTACAGTCTAAAATAAAATCAAACGGAGCTAACATTGCTTTAGGAGTGGTTTTATTAGGAGTACCTTTCATGATGGGCTTCCAGAACTATAATGTTCATGACAGAAGCAACAGATATACAGCATACGATTATGCATATTCAGTATTAAAATCATTACCGAAAAATGATATCCTTTTCGTTTACGGAGATAACGATACTTATCCGGTTTGGGCAATTCAGGAAACAGAGCAGTTCAGGGATGATGTGAAGGTAGTAAACTTTACCCTTGCTTCAACTCCATGGAACCTTGATCAGATTAAAAGAAGAACGTACAACGCTATGGGAATCCCTAGCCAGTTGACACATGACGATTACAGAGATGGTGTAAATGATCAGATCTATATGATGAAGAAAGAAGATTGGGAAGGTGTTTTCTCTATGCTGAAAGAACAGGGAGCACCGGAAACAGAATTCCAGTCGTTCAGAAAATATCTTACTCAGGATTCTTTAACACTGAAACAGGCTATTGAATTCATTAAGTTCAAATCTCCTGAAAAAGACGAGTTATTGAAAATGTACTTCGGGGAAGAGAAGTTTGAGAAATACAATATTCTTCCGGTTAACAAATTCATCCTTCCGGTGAATAAAGAAAATGCTTTGAAAGCAGGAATCATCAACAAAGAAGATCTTCCAAACGTAGTCAATCAGATTATGATTACTTACAAAGGAAACACATTGTATAAGAACAACCTTATTTTGATGGATCTTTTAGCGAACTTCGACTGGAAGCGTCCGATCAACTTTTCATCAGGAGGCATTTATGACAGTGAGAATATTTTCTATCTGAACGATTACCTTCAGTTTGACGGATTCAGCTACAGATTAATTCCTATCCAAACGCCTCCGACAGCTGACGGCGATATGGGAAGAGTAGATGCCAATTCTCTTTATAACGTAGTGAAAAACTTCAGATGGGGGAACTTTAAGAACTTAAATGCTCACTTTGATGAAACGGCTACTTCCAATATCATCAGCTACAGAATGTCTGCAAGCAGAGCGGCAGCAGCCCTAGCATTAAGCGGACAGAAAGCTAAAGCATTGGAAATTCTGGATCTAGCAGCAAAAGAAATTCCGGCAGAGAAATATAATGATCCCCGTTCTTTAAGCTCAATTGTTTCAGGATACATCATCGCAGGTCAGGAGCAGAAAGGTCTTCAGCTTGCTGAGGTACTTAAGAAAGGAATCTTTGAAGAGTATGATTATTATTTAAGTCTTTCTAAAGCAGATCAAAGTTATCTGAGAAGACAAATGAGAACAAAACCTATGGAATATTCTCTTGTGGTTTCTGCAGTAACGGATGCTTACACAAAGATCGGACAGAAAGAAAAAGCATATTCTTATCTGGTAAAATCCATAGAGCCGATTGATAAGAAGTTCAATGTATTTATCAAAGATCTTCAGGAAATGGGTAGAGAAAAGGCCATGAAAGAGTCTGAAAATGTACAGCAGATCACGCCGTTCTATCAGTACTTGTTTGATGTGATGGAACCTTATGATTCTACTTATTCAAAAGAAAAAGAAAATCAGATTACGACTGCGATTATTAAAGCAACAAAATAAAATATTGTAAAACGGAACTTCGGTTCCGTTTTTTTATTATTGGCAATCCTGAATTTTAAGGTTATATTTGTGGAAGTAAAAATACATAATGTCCGAAACACAAAATAGCAAATTCCCAATCTATGCCGTCATTGCTACGGTTCTTTTTAAGCTTCTTTTTTTATTAACGCACTACATTCAGGAAGATGCATTTATTACCTGGAGGGTTGCTCAGAACCTGTTGGATTATGGAGTAATCGGCTTCAATGGCGATACCAAGATTTCTGCATCTACAACACATCTGTATGTTTTTGTATCCTATATTTTCAATCTTGTTTTTGGAAAAGAAAACTTTATTGAACCTCTTTTGATTTTTAACTCCCTGCTGTTTACCATAGGAACTTTATGGCTGTCTCATTTGGTTCTTAAAAAACCATGGCATAAAGCGATCTTTATATTTCTGATCGGTATTTTGCCGCCTTCCATTAAAATTTCAATCCTCGGTATGGAATACGGAATTCTGTTTTTTCTGGAGATGGCATTGCTGTATTACGGTTTCCATAAAGGGAAAAAATGGGTGTTGACATTTCTTCCTGTTTTAATCATGTTTACAAGGATTGATACAGTAATCTTCCTGGGAATTGTATTTCTTGTGGATCTATTCTGGAACAGAAAAATCAGATGGAATTATATTTTTGGCGGAGCTTTGGGGGTCTTAGCTACGGTTGCTTTCAACTGGTTCTACTTTGGTGAATTAGTTAATAATACCATTACTGCGAAAAAATTGCTTTATAGTGAAAATTTTACGGTCCAGCAGCATATCGGATATTTTTTTAAAAGTTTTGGAAACTTCTGGGGAATGCTGAAAGTTCCGGGAGATTTCAATCCTCTGACAATTGTAATAATGATTTTTGAATTACTTTGCTTTATTTATCTCATCAGGCAAAGGGAAAAAAGAAACTACTTTTTGTGGATGATTTTTCTTTTCGGATGGGCAAAACAAATTATATTCATTTCTCAGAAAAGCTTGTTCGACTGGTATTACTGGGTGCCGCAGCTTTTGCTTTTTGTTCCTGTTCTTATTTTTGTACTGGAACAGAAGCAAAAGAAAAAACTATGGCTTTCATTACTCGTTATATTCTATATTTTCCCGATGCTTATTTTCCAGACGGTTCACTGTATTGCAACAGGAAACGGAGAGTGGAATTACCGCAGAACAATTGGTACGTTTTTACATCAACATGAAAAAGATAAAAACCAATGGATTTTACTGGAACCGGCGGGCTATGTTCCTTATTTTTCAGGATTAAAAACAATTGATGAGGTGGGATTGGTAGATAAGCAGATTCAGGAAGAAATTAAAAAAGATAAGGTCAATTACTGGATCAACACCGTAAAAACAAGAAAACCGAAATATCTTCTTTCTTATCAGAATTTATACGAAGGAAACAATGCGAATTCATTGTACTATCAAACCCATTATAAACTTCTGAAAGAATTCCGTGTGAAAGATCATCTGAAAAGCGACAATAAGATTCTGGAAAAAATTTATCATCTCAAACCTTCCGGAACAGACTATAATTTGTACATTAGGGTTGATTAAAAGATTGAAATATTTAAAAATTGAAAGAATTCAGAAAAAAAGTTTTATAATAACTCTTTCACTCTAATACTCTCAAACCCTCCGATCCCAACAATCACTGCAACCTGATATCTAAAACCTGATCCCTGAAAAAGATGAAATACTGTGCTTTTCTCCGCGGCGTCAACGTAAAAGGAACCAATATGAAAATGGCTGATGTATGCCAGGTTTTTAAAAATGCCGGAATGAAGGATGTGAGTTCAATTCTGGCTTCAGGAAATATTGTTTTTTCTTCGGATAAAAAGGTAGAGGAACTGAAAACCATTTTGGAAAAAGCGATGTCGGAACATTTTTCTTACGAAGCCTTTTTATTTGTAAAATCTCAGGAAGAGATAGAGGTGTTCTGGAACAGTATTCCTTTCGAAAAGAATGAAAATTTTCATATTTATGGTTTCGTAGGAATTCCTGGAGTGGAAAAGGTTTTGATGGAGGAGTTTAAAAAAGCGGCACAGGCTGAAAACGAAAAGGCAGAAATTATTAATGATCTATTTTACTGGCAGGTTCCGAAAGGAAGTACCTTAGATTCTACTTTCGGGAAAGTTTTAGGAAAGAAAAGTCTTAAAGATCAGTTTACCAGCAGAAATGTGAATACATTTGAAAAGATTCTGAAGAAATTCTAATAAATCATCGCGGATGCTTCGACAGGCTCAGCATGACATCGTTATAAATTAACCTTGCTTGCAAAGACTTTATCACCCAGCAAATTCCATAAAGACTGATTTCCTGAATAAAAACAATCATAAGCTATTGATTGTAATATTTCAGTATCGATTAACATATCATCTTGTAAATGTTAATAAAGCAGTTAGTATTAGAGTTGTCATGCTGAGCCTGTCGAAGCATCTATTAATTATCGATTGCATTTAACATATAGTATTAGAGCTGTCATGCTGAGCCTGTCGAAGCATCTATTAATTATCGATTGCACATTAACATATAGTATTAGAGTTGTCATGCTGAACCTGTCGAAGCATCTATTAATTATCGATTGCACATTAACATATAGTATTAGAGTTGTCATGCTGAGTCTGTCGAAGCATCTATCAATTATCAAGTACACATTAGCATATAGTATTAGGGTTGTCATGCTGAGCCTGTCGAAGCATCTATCAATTATCAAGTACACATTAGCATATAGTATTAGAGTTCTCATGCTGAGTCTGTCGAAGCATCTATCAATTATCAAGTACACATTAGCATATAGTATTAGAGTTCTCATGCTGAGTCTGTTGAAACACCTATCTATTATACCGCAAATTCAAAAATCCAAAAGACTCAAAAACTCATGCAGCCATAGCCTGTTAAAGCAATCAAATAATTTCCATTTGTGAAACTTTCTCAGTATTTTTACTGAACTTTTTAATTACAATAAAATGATTCAGTATTTAGATAATATTTCGCACAAAGATTCAAAAAACTTTTTCCTTATTGCCGGACCTTGTATCATTGAAGGAGAAGATATGGCGCTAAGGATCGCTGAAAAAGTAATCAATATCACAGATAAATATAATATTCCCTATATTTTCAAAGGAAGCTTCAAAAAGGCTAACAGAAGCCGTGTAGATTCTTTCACAACCATTGGTGAAGAGAAATCTCTTGAGATCCTTAAAAAAGTAGGAGAGACCTTCAATATTCCTACCACTACAGATATTCATGAGAATGAACATGCGGCACTGGCAGCACAGTACGTAGATGTTTTACAGATCCCTGCATTCCTTGTACGCCAGACAGACCTATTGGTGGCTGCAGCAAAAACCGGAAAATGTGTTACTTTGAAAAAAGGACAATTTCTTTCTCCGGAAGCCATGAAGTTTGCCGTTCAGAAAATTACAGATTCTGACAATCAGAAAGTAGCCATCATTGAAAGAGGAAACTCTTTCGGTTATACAGATCTGATTGTGGATTACAGAGGAATTCCTACTATGAGAGAGTATGCTCCTGTTATTCTGGATGTTACACATTCTTTACAGCAGCCTAATCAAAGCTCAGGCGTTACAGGAGGAAGACCGGATCTTATTGAAACTGTTGCCAAAGCAGGAATTGCAGTAGGAGCAGACGGAATTTTCATCGAAACTCATCCTACACCCGAAACCGCGTTATCTGATGGTGCCAACATGTTAAGATTAGATTTATTAGAAGATTTGTTACAAAAATTGACAAGAATTAGAGAATCGATTTTGTAATTGTTAAAAAAACATTAATTTTAGAAATTCTAAAACATTTCTTTTGAAAAAACTAGTTTTACCGCTAAGCCTTATGGTCCCTGTACTGTTTTTCTCCCAACAAAGGAAAAAAGATACAGCAACCACTAAAGTGACCGATATAGAGGAAGTTGTCTTCCAGAAAAAAGCAACAGGAAGAACCAATGACCTTACCAACGTAAGAATTTCAGCGAAAGAAGCAAAATCAGTAGCTTCTATTAATGGTGGGATTGAGGGATTGCTTAAAACACTGCCTTCCGTAAACTCCAATACCGAGCTGTCTTCCCAATATATGGTTCGTGGTGGAAACTATGATGAAAACCTTATCTATATTAATGATATTGAAATCTACAGACCTTTCCTGATCAGAAACTCACAGCAGGAAGGGATGAGTATCATCAACCCGGATATGGTGTCTGCAGTAAATTTCTCTGCAGGTGGATTTGAAGCCAAATATGGGGATAAAATGTCTTCCGCTCTGAATATCTATTACCGTGAGCCTGAAAAATTTGAAGTTTCAGGTGAGGCCAGTTTAATTGGAGGAAGATTAACAACAGGTCTGGCTTCCAAAAATAAAAAATTTACAGCCTTATTTTCCGGGAGATACAGAAATACCAACCTTGTTCTTAATACTTTAAAAGAAGATACAGATTTTAATCCAACCTATTGGGATTTCCAGTCTTATCTGAACTATCATGTGAGTGATAAATTCAGCATGTCATTCATCGGATATTATTCCAAGAATGATTATGAGATGATTCCCAGAGCCAAAAGTGTAACTTTCGGAAGTCTTCAGCAGCCTATTACCGTCAATATTGGTTATGGAGGTCAGGAAAATGACCAATATAAAAATATGATGGGTACATTTTCTATGAACTATAAGCCTGCAGACAAATGGAAGCTTACTTTAGATGCTTTTGCTTATCAGAACAGAGAAAGAGAATATTACACGATACAGTCAGCTTACGAGCTGCAGACTTTTGATCCGGTAACACAGCAGCCTGTGACTTCTTTCGATGTAGGAGGACAGATAGAGCATGCAAGAAACGATTTGTTTGTAAGAACATACGGAACACAGTTCAGAGCGAAATTTTCACCTAATGTAAATACCGACTTTGAGGTTGGTTTTAAATATGAAAAAGAAAACCTGAAGGATCTTACCAATGAGTGGAAACTGATAGATTCTGCCGGATATAGCCTTCCAAGGCCGGAAATTATTGATCCTAGAACAGGAACAACAGGCGATCTTAAGCTTGCTTATTATATTGCCGGACAAAATAATATTGAGCCTACAAGACTTTCAGCATACGCACAGTATTCACAAAAGTTCTACTGGGGAGCCAGTAAAGTATTTGTGAATGCCGGAGTACGTGTTGCCAACTGGAGTTTCAATAAAGAAACCATATTCTCACCAAGAGCTCAGTTTGCCATCAAACCGGACTGGGACAGTGATATGTTGTTTAAAATTTCAGGGGGAATCTACTATCAGGCTCCTTTCTATAAAGAAATTAAGGATTTAGATGGTAATTTTAATTCCAATATAAAATCACAACGCTCTATCCAGGTCATTCTTGCCAATGATTATGAGTTCCAGATGTATGACAGACCATTCAAACTGACAACGGAACTCTATTACAAGAAAATGGATAATCTGATTCCTTATTATATGGATAACGTAAGAATACGATATTCGGGGCAGAATAATTCCAAAGGATATGCCTATGGTATTGATACCAGATTATTCGGAGAATTTGTTCCAGGTGTAGATTCTTGGTTATCTGCGAGTTATGCAAGGGTGTATGAAAATATTGACGGAAGAGGAGATATTCCAAGACCTACAGATCAGAGGTTGAGGTTTGCCATGTTCTATCAGGATTATATGCCAAGTTTTCCGTCTATGCGCGTGAACCTTACTCTTGTGTACGCTATGGGATTACCTACAGGAGCTCCCGTCATGTTTAACAGTAACGGACAGCCGGATTTTGGCTCAGCTTATAATTATCAGCAGACTCTTCCTTCCTATAAAAGGGTAGATTTAGGGCTGACAAAAGTATTTATTGATCCGAAAGAAAAAAATAAGAGATCCGGTTTCTGGGGTAATTTTGAAGAACTGACATTAGGCGTTCAGGTTTTCAATGCATTTAACATCAACAATACTGTTGCAAACCAGTGGATCACAGACTATAACAGCAATTATATGTATCCTGTTCCGGTACGTCTTACAGGGCGTTTCTTCAACGTGAAGCTGGAATTCAAACTATAAAATTACGATCAAAAATAAAATAGCAGAGAGCTTTCGAATTTTTTCGGAAGCTTTTTTGTTTACCCGAATTTTATAACAACATTACCAAATTCTATAACAAAGGTTTCAGAGATCTTTTTACCTTTGTCTTATCAATGAAAAAGATTCTTGCCATATTATTTTCTATTTTCTACTTCGGATTTTCTTCCGGAGCAGCTTTTAGTATTCATTATTGCATGAAAGAATTTGTTTCTGTAAGTCAGAAAGCAGATGATATCTGTGGAAAATGCGGTGTTAAAGACAAAAAAGGATGCTGCAAAACAGAGATTAAAATAATAAAAACAGATGATTCCCAGAAGTCAGATCTGCTCAAAATTGATTTTTTAGGCCAGATTTCAGAGATCCCTGTGAAACAGCAGTTTGCAATTGTAGACAAGTCTTTTTCGGCAACCAAATTTACCCAGATTCAGATCAATGCACCGCCAGAATACCGGCCGGTACCAATCTACATTAATCATTGTAATTTTAGAATTTAGAATCCGTCAGTCGTTTCCGGTATCATTTTCATATACTGTTTAGGCGACATGTTCTGACGCATTTACTGATGCGTTACCCATTTCTTTATTAAAAAATTAATTCTAAAATTTAAAACAATGAAAAAATATATCATCACAGCCGCCTTATCTTTATTCTCAATCGTTTCATTATCTGCACAATCTAAAAAGGATGCTCAGGTTTCTAAACTATACCAGAATTATATTGCTATCAAATCAGCGTTAGCTTCAGATGACGCAGAAAAAACTTCAAAAGCCGCAACAGAATTTATTAAAACAGCTTCTGTTATTGATTATAAAGTAGTTTCTGAGGGAAATCTTAATATTCTCCGAAAAGATGCTTCTGTTATTTCTGAAGCAAGAAATGTTGCCGCACAAAGAGAAACCTTTTTCAATCTTTCGGATAATATGATTGCTTTAACCAAGCAGTTCAAACTTTCCGATAAACCAGTTTACGTTCAATATTGCCCAATGGCAGACGGAAGCTGGCTAAGCGATGAAAAACAGATCGTTAATCCATACTATGGAAAGTCTATGCTTTCATGCGGAAGTGTAAAGTCAGAGATTAAATAATTATCGTATTATTCATTAAAATAATAAGTTGCATAACTTGAGTTATAATTAACTTTAAGTTATGCGACTTCTAAAAAGTTCGAAATATTATGAAAAAGCTGATAATGTTTCTGGTGCTTTTGTTCTCTGTATTTACTTTCGCACAAACTACAAAAATATCTTATACATGCCCCATGCATCCTGAAATTGTTTCAGATAAACAGGGAAAATGCCCTAAATGTGGGATGGAATTGGTAGAAAAAGAAATTGATTCTTCTATAAATACGGAAAATCCTAAAGAAGAAAAATCTATTTTAAAACGTAATTCTGAAAACGGAAAAATTACTTTTGGAGGGAAAACGGTTCGTTATGATCTCTATGTAAAAGATACTATTGTTAATTTTACAGGAAAAAACAGAAGAGCCATTGCGATCAATGGAAGGCTTCAGGCTCCTACTTTATATTTTACAGAAGGTGACACCGCCGAAATCTACCTGCACAATATGCTTAAAGAAAATACAGGGCTGCACTGGCACGGAGTAATTCTTCCCAATGAGCATGACGGTGTTCCATACCTTACTACAAAACCTGTAAAACCGGGAGAAACCCATTTATACAAATTCAGGATTTCTCAGAACGGAACCTATTGGTATCATTCTCATGAAGCGCTTCAGGAACAGATTGGGATGAATGGTATCTTGGTTTTCAAAAAAAGAGAAGGCGAGCCTCAATCACAATATAATGCTGAAATTCCGGTATTATTGGGAGATTGGAGTGATGATGATCCTATGCAGATTGCAAGAAGACTTCATATGGCCAACACAGACTGGTATGCGGTAAAGAAAAATGCAGTACAGAGTTACTGGGAAGCCATTAAATCCGGGAATTTAGGTACAAAGGCCCTGAATGAATGGAAAAGAATGGAAGCGATGGATGTAAGTGATGTCTATTACGATAAATTCTTAATCAATGGTACTCCCAGTTCAGATTATTCTGATTTAAAAGCTGGTGATAAAGTAAGGCTGAGAGTTGCCAATGGAGGTTCATCTACCTATTTCTGGCTCAATTATGGAGGCGGAAAGATAAAAGTAGTGGGTAATGATGGTAACGATGTTGTACCAACAGAAGTTGACCGCCTGATTGTAGGAGTTTCTGAAACCTATGATATTGAAGTGACAATTCCCGAAAATAAAAGCTTTGAATTCAGAGCAACTTCTGAAGACAGAATAGGACACGCTTCTCTTTGGCTGGGTTCAGGTGAAAGGGTTGAAGCTCCCAATCTTCCAAGGCTGATGCTTTTTGAAGGAATGAAAATGATGAACGGAATGATGGAGATGAGCGGAAATATGAAACCGATGAATATGACGATGGGAAACCAGATGATGGATATGAATGAAGTGATGTATCCGGAATTGTCTGAAAATCAAAGAAAAACTACGGCAAAGCATATCAATGAGATGATGGGCATAAAGACGAAAGAAGATAAAAAAGAAGATCATTCTCAACACTCTGGAATGGATATGGGAGAAGAGAAAACGATCAAGAGACTGTCTTACAATATCTTAAAATCTCCTGAAAAAACGATCCTTCCAACAGACAGCATTCGTGAAATGAAATTTACGCTGGAAGGAAATATGAACCACTATCTTTGGACGCTGGATAATAAAACGGTAACAGAAACGGATAAAATTCTGATCAAAAAAGGAGAGGTTCTTAGAATCACGATGTATAACAATTCTATGATGCGTCACCCGATGCACCTTCACGGTCATGATTTCAGATTAATCAATTCAAAAGGAGAATACTCTCCCTTGAAAAATGTAGTAGATATTATGCCGATGGAAACGGTAACAATAGAATTTGCTGCCAATCAGGATGGAGACTGGTTTTTCCACTGCCATATTTTATACCATATGATGGCAGGAATGGGAAGAATCTTCAGCTATGAAAATTCAAAACCTAATCCTCAGCTGCCCAACAGAAAACTGGCCTGGAAAAACTTTATTCAGGATAATAAAATGACCAGTTCTATGGCAATGCTGGATGTTGCAAGCAATAAGATCCACGCAGAGACAATGACGATGTTCGGACCAAGATGGGCTAACCTTAATGAGTTTCATTCCAACTGGAATTTTGATCATTTTGAAGGAAGTGCAAAAGTAGGACGATTTTTAGGAAAATTCCAATGGGCGCTTCCTTATGCAGGAGTAAGAGTTCAGAAGAATCATGAAATTATAGAAAGACAGATGGCAGAAGATATGGGAATGGATTTTTATGGTAAAAAGACCTGGTTCGGACAGCAGAAAGCTTCAAAAAACAGATTTGCATTCATGTTGGGAATGCAGTATGTATTGCCAATGTTGATCACGGCTGATACAAGTGTCGATCAGAACGGAAAAGTATTATTAGAGCTAAGTCGTGAAGATATACCACTTTCCAGAAGGCTGAGAGGGAATTTCAGTGTCAATTCAGACGGTGAGTTTTCAACAGGACTGAGATATATTTTTCAGAAATGGCTGTCCCTTTCAGGAAATTATGATAATGAAATGGGCTGGGGTGCAGGTGTTACTTTAACCTACTGAATAAAACCAAATTATAGTAAAAAGCTGTCTCTTATTGAGGCAGCTTTTTTTGGACACGGTCAATTTTCGTGTGGAGAATTTCTTTGTAAACGCAGAGAATAGATGATTCTACGGTATAGTTTAAGGCAGCAAAGAGATGTAACTTTAAGTAATACATTCGCTTAGAAATGATCAATGGAGTGGATTCCAGCTTTTATCCCTTAAAAATTTCTGCGCTTTTTTATTGTATTAAGTCATAAATTTTAAAACTCATAACTCATCATTTATAATTATCCTAGCACTGTAACTCCTTTTTCAATCATTTCATAGATGGCATCTCTGGCGTTATCAGGTTTTACGTTGACAGCACGTGTACCGTTGAAATGAAGACAAGTTACATATCCGTTGGCTACCGCATCCTGTGCTGTGAACTTAACACAATAATCCAGGGCCAGTCCAACGATTTCTACCAATTGAATGTCGTGATATTTTAAGAAGTCATCCAAACCGGTTTTCATAAAGTGGTTGTTATCCTGGAAACCGCTATAGCTGTCAATTTCAATATTTTTACCTTTCTGTACAATATGGGTTACTTTGTCTCTGTTCAGATCTTTATGAAATTCTGCTCCGAAAGTTCCCTGAATACAGTGATCCGGCCACATAAACTGAGGAACACCATTTAAAATAATACTTTCTCCTACCTTTCTTCCATTGCTGCTCGCAAAGCTTTTGTGCCCTGCAGGATGCCAGTCTTGTGTAAGAACTACCTGATCATATGCATTTTCCTCCATCAAAAGATTGATGTATGGAATAATTTCGCTGGCTCCAGGGACTGCAAGTGCTCCGCCTTCACAAAAATCATTCTGTACATCGACTATTATTAACGCTTTTTTCATATTTTGATTTCTCGAATTTTTGATAAATTTACAAAACTAATCTTCAAAAATTTGTCCAAACCTAAATTATCGGACAAATCGGCAACATAAATTTTTCAATGCATATCAGGAAAGAACTTAAAAATTAAAATAATTAAGTTTTGTCTGCAGCGTATGCTATTTTGAGACCCAAACCAAATATCAATAGCTTATCTTTGCGGAAATAAGTATTTTATGTCATTTGAATCGTTAGGATTATCACACAATATTATTCGTTCTGTCAAAAAACTAGGGTATTTAAAACCGTTCCCAATACAGGAGCAGGCTGTTCCTGTCATTTTACAAGGGAAAGATCTCATGGGAATTGCCCAGACAGGTTCCGGTAAAACGGCTTGCTTTGTAATGCCGATTCTGGAAAAACTACAGAATGCAGAAGTTAAAAAAGACCGTAATGTTCAGGTTTTGATATTGGTTCCTACCCGTGAGCTGGCAATCCAGATTGATGAAGTGTTCAGAGAGTTCACAGAAAATTTAAAGAGAGAAGTTCGTACAATGGCAGTGTATGGAGGGGTTTCTATCAATCCACAAATGAAGGGAATGTTTGGTGTGGAAGTTTTGATTGCCACTCCGGGACGTTTGCTGGATTTGATTGATCATAATGCAGTGAGTATTTCGGGAATTAAGCATCTGGTGATTGATGAAGCTGATAAAATGTTTCAGCTGGGCTTTGGGGAAGAAATGAATAAACTTTTTGCCATGATGCCTGTAGCGAAACAAACTACTTTGTTTTCAGCGACCCTGAATGATAAAGTTTCAGAAATGAAAGAACGCCTTTCTATCAATCCCACGATTATTGAAATTACAAAAGAAGAAGTTGAAATTGATAATATCGAACAGCTGGCGTATCATGTTGCTCCGGAAAATAAAGGACCTTTTTTACGATATCTGATCAAAGAAAAGAAAGTGGAAAAGGCTTTGATTTTTGTTTCGTCTACAAGATCTGCAGATAATCTGGTAGAGAAACTTAAAAAGAATAAAATAAAAGCGGTGGCCATTCACAGTCAGAAGTCTCAGGGAGCGAGAAGAAACAATCTTGAAGAATTTAAAGTAAACGGAGCTCAGATCTTGGTGGCTACAGATTTAATAGGCCGTGGAATTCATATTGAATCCCTGCCGTGTGTGATCAATTACGAGTTACCCCGTTCGCCGCTGGATTATATCCACCGTATTGGCAGAACAGGACGTGCCAATGAAAAAGGAACGGCAATCAGTATTCTGACGGATGATGAATTGCAGCATTTTCGGGTGATTCAAAAGAAAATGGGTAGAAAAGTAACCCTGCAAAGAACAGAAGGTATTGATTTACATGGATATTAATCATTGATTATAAATAGAAGGGCTTCAGTTTATACAATTGAAGCCTTTTTTAATGGAAAATCGATACCACAAAAATCATTATCGGTACAATTAATGCTTTATTCACTTTAAATTCTTGAATTTTTGATAAATTCGCACAAGCTGATATTCGTAAATTATTCTAATGAATAATGAGAGGACAAATCGGCAATAATTTAAAAAAATTAAAACCTGAGTAATGAGTGATTTAGAGAAAAAAAAGTTTCCAATAGGACCATTTGAAGTTCCTGAAAACATTTGTGATACCACATTGGATACTTATATCAACGTAATTAAAGACTTTCCCGGCAGACTAAAAAATCTCATTGAACATTTTACAGATGACCAGTTAGATACTCCTTACAGAGAAGGAGGCTGGACGGTAAGGCAGCTTGTGAATCACCTTTCTGACAGCCATATGAACAGTTTTATCCGTTTCAAACTGGCTCTGACAGAAGAAAACCCTACCATAAAACCTTATGATGAAGCGAAATGGGCGGAACTTCAGGACAGTTTTCATATGCCTGTAAAACCGGCAATGAGAATGTTGAAAGGAACACACCAAAGATGGGTAGTTCTTCTTAAAAGCCTTACGAATAAACAGTTTGAAAGAACTTTTCATCATCCTGAGCATCAAAAGAATTATAATTTAAGAGAAAGCCTAGCTTTATACGTGTGGCACTGTAATCATCATTTTGCTCATATTGAAAATCTGAAGATAGAAAAAGGTTGGTAAGGAAGAGTCTCAATAATCCAATATATTATCAGGAAATTAAAGACAGAATTTCCCTGTTATCTGAAAATTCTCATGGAAAATGGGGAAAAATGAATGGGTGTCAAATGTTAAAGCATTGTGATCTGGTTCTTCAGGTGGCTTTGGGAAAGCTGGAACTTCCCCGTATTCATGTTATGTTTGAGGCAATAGGGATTTTTACTAAAATAGAAATGTATATTTTCAATAATGGAATTCCCAGAAACATGCCTACTTTTCAAAAACTAATCATTAATTTTGAATGTGATTTTGATGTATCAAAAGCCAATCTGCTGAAAACACTGGAGGAATTCCGGGAAGCTTGTGAAAAACACAGACTGCCGGAACGTCACAGATTATTTGGTAAAATGACTGAAAAAGACTGGACATTTTTAGAATACAAACATCTTGATCACCATCTAAAACAATTTAATGTATGAGTTTTTTTGATAAAATATTCGGTGGAAAAAGCGAAACCCCTGACCAAAAAACATTCTGGAAAAAGATAGAATCTGAGGAGGATCTTACAAAAGCTATAGAAGACTCTTTTCAGAATAAGATTGCAATATTCAAACATTCTACAAGCTGTTTTATCAGCAGAACTGTTCTGAAAAATTTTGAAAAAGAGGTAGAGAATTCAGACCAGCCGGTGAATGTGTACTATCTGGATTTATTGGCTCACAGATCTCTTTCCAACAAAATAGCAGCAGATTTTGAAATCAGACATGAAAGTCCGCAGCTAATTGTCATAGAAAACGGAAAACCTGTTAACAGTGCCTCGCACCAGGACATTTCTTTAAGTCAGATTGTATCATGAAGAATATAAATAATTATTTAGCCAAAGTTTTAAATGTTCCGCTTCAGAATGTAAACACCTGCAGCCTGCACTATGAAGTAAAGAAAATTCCTAAAAACCAGTTTCTTCTTCAGTATGGTGAAATCTGCCGTCATATTTTCTTTGTAGAAAAAGGGCTGATAAAGATGTATTCCATTGATAAAAACGGAAAAGAACATATTATCCAGTTTGCCCCGGAAAGCTGGCTGATTTCTGACCGAAGCAGCCTTTATTTCAATGAAAAATCCATTTATTATATAGAAGCAGTGGAAGATTCTGAAGTTTTGTTTCTTCATCCTGATTTCTTCAACAAGCTGGTAGAACAGTTTCCAAACAGCATAGAAAGAAGTGATTTCCTTCTTCAGAAACACATCAGAAGTCTTCAAAACAGAATCAACTCCTTATTGGGAGAAACTGCAGAAGAAAGGTATATGAAATTCATAAAAATGTACCCGGATTTACTGCTGAGAGTTCCACAATGGATGATTGCTTCCTACCTTGGAATTACTCCTGAAAGTCTGAGCCGTGTAAGAAAAGAGCTGGCAAGAAAAAATTTCATCCCGGATAATAAATAAGAAAGGCCGGAAGAAGGAAGCTTGAAGTTCTGGTGAATATAAAAGAACTTCAACAGCTATTGTTTAGATAGAATTGAAATAAGTTATTCTTAAAACTATAATAACTTCCATCATCCATCTTCCTTACTTCAAATAAATCTTTTTGGCAAGCTGTCCAACATGTCTGAGTTTCGTCTGTGTATTTTCCGACCAGGGAAGCCCTATACAGAGCCTCATACAGTTTTCAAACTGCTCCTGAAAGGTGAACATTCTTCCGGGAGCTATACTGATGTTTTGCTTGATGGCGAGATCGTACAATTCTGTTGTGCGGATATTTTTATCAAATTCTACCCACAAAGACAAACCTCCCTGAGGACGGCTTGTTTTCGTACCTTCCGGAAAAGATTCTGCAATAGTCTGTACATAGTTCTGATAATTGAACTGTAATGTTTTGCGAAGCTGCTGGAGATGCTTTTCATATTTTCCGGATTTCAGGAAGTTAGCCACTGCTTCATTCACAATGGAAATAGAAGAGGTAGAATGCAGAAGTTTCAGCTTCATGATTTTTTCTTTGTATTTTCCCGGAGCAATCCAGCCCACACGATATCCGGGAGCCAGAGTTTTTGAAATTGAGCTGCAATACAATACATTTCCGTTTGTATCAAAAGATTTGCAGCATTTCGGACGGCTGGAACCAAAATAAAGGTCTCCATACACATCATCTTCTATCAACGGAATATCATTTTCAGAAAGTATTTTTACAATTTCCTTTTTATTCTCATCAGGCATACAGCTTCCCAAAGGCGAATTAAAATTGGGTATCAACAGGCACAGATCTATTTTAGGAATTAATTTTTTTAAAGTATCGATTTCTATTCCGGTAGTAGGATGGGTAGGAAGTTCCAGAACCTTTAAACCCAATCCATTGGCAAGCTGTAGAATTCCGGGGTAGCAGGGACTTTCGATCGCAACGGTATCTCCCGGTTTTCCCAAAGCCATCAAACAGAAAGAAAGGGCATTCATCCCGCCATTGGTGGTAATCAGATCATTTTCGCTAAGATTTCCTCCCCACTGTAAGGAACGTACTGCAATCATTCTTCTTAATTTCAGATTTCCCTGAAGCTCTTCATATTCGGTTCCTCCGTCTTTTAATTCTCTGGTGGCATTTACAATTTCTTTCTTCAGTTTAGCCTGAGGTAACAGATCTCCGGAAGGAATTCCAATTGAGAAAAAGGTAAGGTCTTTTTTACCCATATTTTCATATACTTTACTGATCAGCTCATCCGGTTCATCGTTATTGGCGATCAATGACGGACGGCTTACTTCGGGCAAAGGAAGTTTTGCAGAGAGCAGCTGGCTTACAAAATAACCGGATTGCGGCCTGGACTCTACCAATGACTGGGATTCCAGTTCCAGAAAAACACGTTTGGCTGTATTCATACTTACCTGATGCTCCTGGCATAGCATTCTCACTGAAGGAAGCTTGTCTCCAGCCTTTAGAATACCATTTCTGATCTGTCCTGCAATGCCATCTGCAATTTCTGTATACAAAAATTCTTTACTCATATTTTTAAACTGTGCTCATGCAAATATACAAAACTGATACTGTGTTTATCGAATTATCCTTTCTAATTTTGAACATCAATTAAAAGTTTGAATACAATGTTGACAAAACAAATATCAAAAGATGAAAATATAAGTGGCTGGATCAATGGTTTTATAGGGGTAGTCTTGTTTAGTGGAGGTTTGCCGGCCACTAAGTTAGCCGTAATGGAAATGAGTCCCATTTTTGTAACGATTGTTCGTGCAGCTGTGGCAGGAGTTCTGGCACTGGTTGTATTATGGCTGGGTAAAGAAAAACGGCCTGTCAAAAAAGATTTAATCCCGTTATTGCTGGTTTCTCTTGGCTGTGTGGTAGGGTTTCCCCTTCTTTCTGCATTGGCTCTTCAATATCTCACTTCAGCGCATTCTATTGTATTCCTGGGAATGCTGCCTTTGGCAACTGCAGTATTTGGGGTTATGCGAGGTGGGGAAAGACCTCATCCTATATTTTGGTTTTTTTCTATTATAGGAAGTCTTTTGGTGATCGGCTATGCTGTTTCGCAGGGAATATCAGCTTCACCTATTGGCGATATTCTGATGCTTTCTGCTGTTATTTTATGTGGGATGGGCTATGCTGAAGGAGCTAAATTATCCAAAACATTGGGAGGATGGCAGGTAATTTCCTGGGCTTTGGTATTGGCGCTGCCTGTAATGATTCCTTTATTTTTTATGTATTTCCCGGCTGATATTCAGAATGTCAGCTTTCAGGGATGGTTTGGGATGGCTTATATCTCTCTTTTCAGTATGTTCATTGGTTTTATATTTTGGTATAAAGGATTGGCACAGGGTGGAATTGCTACTGTTGGTCAGTTACAATTGCTTCAGCCTTTCTTTGGCCTCGCACTCGCTGCATGCTTTCTTCATGAGCAAGTGAGTATGGGAATGCTTGGTGTAACAGTAGGAGTGATACTATGTGTTGCAGGAACTAAGAAATTTGCAAAATAAGTAGAAGTGCGATCCTTAAAAATCCTTTTGCTGCTGCAGTAGGATATATGGAAAGCCTTATTTCTTTTTGAAATGAGGCTTTTCTTTTTCATAATCAAAATGTTGCAATAAATTTCCTGCGGTTTTAATTCTCAAATGACAAATATAAAATAGATTCGTTATTAAATGTAAATCCATAAGATAAAATAAGTGATAATCACTAAAAAAATTAACACTATTTAACTTTTTAAATAATTGTTAAGGTGTGGTTTTTGTATACGCACTGTAACCGATTACCAATGATATTTTTACTAAGAATAAGAAGATAGGAATAAGAAAACAATTCCAAAAAAAGCTATTATGGTTATCGACGAAAATATTTTGATTTCAGCGGGAGCAGAAACAAAGCATTATATCCCTTCAGAAACAATTTTCTTTGAAGGGCATATTCCTAATTATTATCAGATTATTAAAGGGGAAGTAAAACTTAACAATTATAATGAGGAAGGTAAAGAGTTTATTCAAAATATTTTATCAGACGGGGAAAGTTGTGGAGAATCTATCCTTTTTATAGAAAAACTTTATCCTGTAAATGCGGAAGCCATTACAGAATGCAGCGTTTTAAGACTTCATAAATCTGCTTTTTTCAATCTGCTGAATCAGTCTCCGGAATTATATATGGAGGTAAACAGCTTCCTGTCAGAACGTCTTTATTATAAATTCATTATGATGCAGAGCCTCTCATCTCAAAACCCTTCTATACGGCTTAGAGGACTAATGGATTACCTTAAAAGTTCTCAAAAAGATCGTACTCCTTATTCTTTTTTAATTCCCTTAACCAGACAGCAAATGGCTAGCTTTACAGGGCTTTGTGTGGAAACCGCTATAAGAGCGATTAAACATATGGAAAGAGATAAAATTGTGAGAATTGAAAATCGCAAAATTCTATATTAATCTTGTTTCAGGCATATTATTTGTTTTTTTATTTAAAATATATCGAAATTATGAAAACAATAAGCTGCATGAATATTGATGAAAATCTTTTGTACTCTTTTGGTGCAGAAGATAAGAACTATAAAAAAAGGGAATCGGTTTTTAGAGAAGACGATCATGCAATTTATTATTTTCAGATCAGTGAGGGGAAAGTAAAACTGAATAATTATAATGAAAACGGAAAAGAATTCATTCATAATATTCTGGGTAAAAAACAAAGCTTCGGAGAAGCTATGCTTTTCCTCAATCAGGATTATCCAATCAATGCCATATGTCTTGAAGATTCCCGGATTATAAGACTTCCCAAAAAAAAATTCTTTGAAATGATCACGCAGAATCCTGATCTTTCTCTGGAAATGAATGCATGCCTTTCACAGGAAATTTTTTACAAATTAAAAATGATGCAAAGTTTGGCATCACAAAACCCCATGCAAAGATTAAAGGGTTTACTTGATTATCTTAAAAGCTATCATGATGAAGACTGCCATCAGTGTTTCCATATTGCATTTACTCGGCAGCAGATCGCCAATCTTACAGGCCTGCGTGTAGAAACTGTGATCAGAAACTTAAAAAAAATGGAAAAGGAAGGGATGCTTTCTTTACAAGATCGTAAAATTTTATATTAAATATGATTTTAGTGACTCAAATCATAAAAAAGTGAGTTATTCTTATGTACATTTGATGCAACAGTTTTCAATACCATTCCTGAGATATTAATTAAGATGAATATAAAATATTCATTTTTTGAAATTGCTGTTTAGTGTCCAGTAACGATCTGTAATAATCAATATTATAAAATCATATTATGGCGTGTGAAATCAAAAAATCCGTCAATACGAATTCCACAATAGAAAAGCCGGAAGGAAACGATGGATTAATAGTAGAACATGACACAGAAAAAACTTTGCTTCACCCATTTTTTGTGAGTGCTTTAAAAAGTATTTATAATCATGAGAATGAAGATAGCAAGCTGGCAGATACTACCGGTTTTGACGATAAGCGTAGAGATTAAAAGGGTACATTATATTTTATAGTTTGCTTATCACAGGCTTATTTTAACCATGAAATCAATATTTATGAACTCTCACAAAATAATACATAGCCTGAAAAACAAAGAATTTATAAAAATAATACATAAAGGAGACTGTTTTGAAGCTGGAGCAGCTGTTTATGCTAAAGAAATTGAAGAAAATATCTTTCTTTTGTTCATCATCCTGAAAGATATCGATATTGAAAATATACAAGCACTCATTGCTCATTTTGACAGCTTCACCAGCATTGGACTGAAAGAACCGGAACAAATCATGTTTTACCTGTCTATTAAAGATAAAAATGACCTCCATTATTTCGAGCAGTATTTGAAAGCTTCCCATAACTAATACCATTGTCTGAATATGATATTTGAGAACGACACCTTACGGGATTCCGGGTTGAATGATAAAAATAATATGATAGAGAATGAGTCTCTGTTTCCACCTATAATCAATTCATACGGAGTGACGGCCTTTCTGATCAATTCTTTGGAGAAGATCAAAAATAATGCAACGTGTGATATCCTTAAAGGAACAATAAATGCATGCATTGAAGAGTATATTCTTCATATCCGTGAATTTCATTCCAAGAATACATCGTTTACTGATGAGAGAGAAACTGAAGTAAGGTTTGAATCACCTTCTTTCACTTTATATGCAAAAACAGCTTATTACAAGGTTTTGAAAGAGGAAGAATATATCAGTAGATTTCTTGATATTCTTGAGAACAACAAAACAGATTAGGTTTTGAGCAGTCTTATTGAAAATGCCCTTGAATTGTAATCAGATCTTAAAAAAGACCTTTCACACCATTTACAATACTTAATCATGAAAGCTGCTGTATTCATTTGTTCAGCAGCTTTTTGGTCTCTTTTATAATCGTTTTAAATGAACCTCACAAAATAAAATATTATGGAATTTCAACAGAATCTTCTCAATTATATAAGTCAGTTTCTGGTAGCCGCTGACGAATCTGTTTCAATTGCGGAAAGTGTTACTTCCGGTTGTCTGCAGCTTGCTTTCTCACAGATGCCGGATGCCCTTTTATTCTACAAAGGTGGAATGACAACTTATACGTTGACTGAAAAAGTGAGACTTCTTAAGGTAAACAGACCCGGACCCGATGATCATGACGGAGCGGGGGAAGCAATTTCTCAGGCTATGGCTCTCAGTGTGGCAAAACATTTTGAATCCGACTGGTCCATTTCTACAACGGGTTATTGCACCCCAGTTATTAATTCTGGATATAAGGTTTTCGCCTATTTTTCATTTTCCTATAAAGGAGAAATAATTCTTACCAAAAAATTAGAGCTGCATCCTAAGACTCAGGCTTTGAATGCTCAGCTATACTATACAGAATTTATTCTTGGATGTTTTAAAAGTGAACTCAACAGGATGCTAATTCTAAAATAGACATTGGAATTAAATGATAGTGTATACAAAAACTTTAATTTTTATTCACCTTTGGCTTTGTCTGCATAATTGCAAAATATGATGTTGTAAATGCAGACAGACTTTGGTAACCCACCTTATACGCTACTTCACTCAAAGTATATTGTTGGGTATCTATTAACTCAATACTTTTTAAAACTCTGGTCAACTGAAGGTATTTTTGTAAGGTAATTCCTGTTTCATTTTTAAAAATTCTCTGGAGACTTCTCACAGACATTTGTGCTTTTTCTGCTAAAGAATCAATATTCAGATTATATTTAAAATTAGAATTGATATCATTGCATACAGGAATCAGTCTTGTATCAGCAGGTACAGGAATTTCCAGGCCGCTGCTTTCCTTGCAGAAATTGGGAAGGCTCTTTAAAATAGCTTTAAAAAAGATATCCTGTTCTTCATTTTCATCAAGAGACTGGTTCCATTTTGAGGCATACAAAAGCATTTCTTTCAAAACAGGCGGAACAGCAAATATCTGAACATTCTGATAAAATTCATCTTCAAAAACAGATGTGAAAAGAAATACCATCAGATTAACGGTTTGTGCCTCTGAGGTAATTTTATGGGCTTTTCCTGAGGGAATCCAGATGACATGATGCTGTGGTACAAGATAAATTTTCCTGTCAATATGAAAATACTGATAACCTTCTTCCACAAAAGTAAGCTGAGCACGGGTATGCCTGTGCTCATAATCATCATGTTTCCAGTTTTTTTCGCACCACACATAAGCTTCTTTTTCTATTGAATCTACAAACTGGCTTTCCGTTTTTTCAATCAGGCCACATTTCATATTGTCGTTTTGTATGTATATTTTGGCAAATTTAATAAAAACGACAGTAGTAATTTTGTATTATAAATGTAATAACTACATGATTAATTCAAAATACAATCTATATCTTATTCAGAATGAAAAAATTATGTCTTTTTTTTATTTTAATTTTATTATCTAATACCAACAACATCATGGCACAAAATAAAGCTAAAATATTGGTTCTTATCCATTCAGACAATGGCGGAACTTACGAACTGGCTAAAGAAATAGCCAAAGGAATGGAAAGCGAAAATAATGCAGTTCCTTATATCAAATTAGTCAAAGCCTCACAGAATCCAACCCTGAAAAATCTTCCTGTAGCAACAGTAGATGAACTCACATCTTATGATGGAATTGCTTTTGGTTCGCCGGTTTATTTCGGGAATATCAGTACGGGGATGAGTGAATTTTTATCGAAAACCGTTCAGTTGTGGACTAATCATGCTTTGGAAGGAGTTCCTGCCACTGTCTTCATGTCTGCCGGAAGCGGAGCAGGAAAAGAACTTGCGCTTCAGGCATTTTGGAACAGCCTTGCGGTACATGGTATGATATTGGTTTCTAATGGAATTCGTGGAACTGAAGAACTTAATAAAGCTATTCCACAGGGAAATACCGTTTTAGGAGTTACAAGCATGGCTTCTTTAAAAGATGTTGAAAGACCTACTAAAGGAGAAAGAAATATTGCTGAGCTTCAGGGAAAAAGCTTTGCAAAAGTAGCATTTGCATTAAAAGATACCCACCCGAAAAAAACTGTTGCTATTGCTGAACATCACCCAAATTTCAATGAAATATTGAAGCAGAAAAATATTACACTTCCACAGGTTCCAAAACCTGCAGGGAATTATCAGCCGTTTGTCCGTTCCGGAAATCTGGTATTTATCAATCAGGTTGCCCTGAAAGACGGGAAAATTTTCAATCCGGGAAAATTAGGTGTTGAAGTAAATGAGCAGCAGGTAAAAGACGCTACAAAAGTAACCATGCTGAACGTAATTTCAGTATTAAATGAAGCGGTGGGAGGAGATTTAAGCAGAGTAAAACAATGCGTACAGCTTACAGGAATCTTTAATACCAAAGATGATTATACAAAACATGCAGATCTGATGAACGTTGCTTCCGACCTTGCTGTTGAAGTCTTCGGGGAAAAAGGAAAACATGCCAGAGCTACTTTGGGGGCATCTTCTATTCCTGTGGGTTCTTCGGTAGAAATTCAGGCTGTTTTTGAAGTAGAGTAAGCTGTTTTTTTTAAATTACAATACAGGTGTCTCAGATATACTCAGATGGTAAGGCTATAAATCCTAAACTATTGTCGGCTTGAACTAAATTCCTGTGTAAATCTGAGACCATTATGATTGAAAAATATTAGAAAAATGTAGAAAAAACTTCAGCAATCAAGGGAATACTCTGTTCCAGCTGTTCTTCAGAAAGTGCTCCATAACTCAATCTGAACCCATTTATATTATTTAGGCTGTATTGTTTAGGATGAATAATTTTAATGTTTTTTTCCAATAATAAAGCAGTTGTCACATCCCAGTCCAATTGTATTTTAGGAACAATCCAAAAAGCCAGACCACCTTCGGGCAAAGTAAAATCGGCAATATCTTTCATGTGCTTGTTCAACAATTCAAAAACAAAATCTCTTTTGTTCTTATAATGAACGGTTGCTTTTCTGATATGCTTTTTTACCGCACCTTCTTTAATCAGCTGCAGAACTGCCTGTTCCATAATGACATCTCCATGTACATCAATAATCTTTCTCAGATCACCAATTTTTTTTAATAATTCCTGATTTTTAGTAGCCAGATAACCGATCCTTAAAGCAGGTGCTACCACTTTGCTTAAAGTCCCGATATATACATAATTGTTCAGCTCAGGAAAACTTGAAACCGGAAGAATAGGACGATATCCGAAGTGAAACTCATTATCATAATCATCTTCAATGATGGTCATATTATATTGGTTTGAAAGCTCAATCAGTTTTAATCTTCTTGAAAGGCTTAGAGTAACTGTAGTAGGGTATTGCCTGTGGGGAGTAATGTAAATTGCTTTTATATTCTGATGCTGTTTTACAAGTTTTTCAATAATCTCAATACTTATTCCTTCCTGATCTACAGGCACGGACAAAAGTTGTGCTCCCGCATACTGAAACGCTTGCCAGGCAGGCTGATAGCCAGGATCTTCTACGATAACAATGTCACCGGGACTTAAAAGACTCTGAGCAGTCAGAAACATTCCCATCTGACTGCCCCGGGTAATGGAAATTTCATTTTCATGAATATGCATTCCGCGCTGATGATTAAGCATTTGCGAAATCATTTTTCTGAATTCTATGTCGCCATGTTCATCTCCATATCCCATCATCTGCCACTTTGCTTTGATGCTGAATATTTGCCTGTAAGCTCTTGCCAGTTCTGTCACAGGTGCAATTTTACTGTCGGGATGGCCATCATCGAAATTGATTAAAATCCCATTAGGAATTACCCGTCGATTAGGGGAATCATACAATTCTTCTGGATTTTTTTCATGTAAGACAGGGAGCTTTTCTGATACGAAAATACCTTTTCTTTCTCTCGAAATTACCCATTCTTCGTTGATCAGCACCTGATAGGCTTCTACAACAGTATTTCTGTTGATTTTCAAATTCTGTGCAAGATTTCGGCTTCCGGGAAGTGCATCGCCGGCTTTTAACCTTCCTGATCGGATATCTGTAATGATGGTGTCTGCAATCTGTAGATAAACTGCTTTTTCAAGCTTCTTATCAATTTCTAATTCTAATTTCCAAGGGCGTAGCATCTGGACTATCTGTTTATATAAAAACTGAATCATTTAAACAGTCCAAATATAGAATAATTTTGTCATGCAATAAAGCACAAAACTCTAATAATTTAAAAAATCATGAACAAAAAACAATTCAGTTCTAAAGACTTTCACGAAACTTTTGCAAGACCAAAGTATGTAAAGCCAAGCCATTTGATCCACAAAAATGTAGAAAATGCAGGAGAACACAATCAGTTTTCAACAGAAAGAAAACATCCGGTTTTCTTTGTCGATCTTCCGAGTAAGAATGTGAGCATGACGATTGGAGGACTGATTCCCGGACAGCAAACCAACAGACACCGCCATACTTATGAGACCGTATTATTTGTGATTGAAGGAAAAGGCTGGACAGAAGTAGAAGATGAAAGAGTATATTGGGAAGCAGGAGATGCCGTATACATTCCTTCATGGGCCTGGCACAAACATCAGAATCTGAGCGATACAGAACCTGCCAAATATATTGCCTGCGAAAATGCCCCTCAGCTGCAGAACTTAGGTGTCGCTTTAAGAGAAGAAGAAGGCAGAGACCTTTAATCGCAGAGATTTTAACCATTAAGATAGTGGATATGATTTCCTTTCAAGGCGAAACTTACCTTAATTACTTACGCCTTCTTAATGGTTTACAATTATTTTCAATTTTTAAATCAGCAAAACATGAAAAATGTTCCATTTAAAGGGATTATTGCTTATCCCATTACACCTTTTGACAAAAATGAAAAAGTAGACATTCCTCTTTTTAAACACCTGGTAGAAAGACTGATCACTTCCGGAAGCCACGGTATTGCTCCATTGGGAAGTACAGGGGTAATGCCTTATTTATCTGACGAAGAAAAGGAAGAAGTTACAGAAGCTGCTTTACAGCAGGTAAAAGGCAGAATTCCAACCCTTGTAGGGGTTTCCAACCTTACGACAGAGAAAACAATTGACCATGCTCAGTTCGCAGAAAAAGCTGGAGCAGATGCGGTAATGATAATCCCGATGAGTTACTGGAAGCTAACCGATGATGAAATTGTAGCGCACTATGATGCCATAGCCAGTAAGATTTCCATTCCGATCATGGCGTACAATAATCCGGCAACAAGTGGAGTAGACATGTCTCCGGCTTTGCTGAAAAGGCTGCTGGAAATTCCTAATGTAACCATGATTAAAGAAAGTACGGGAGATATTCAGAGGATGTATTATCTGAGAAGAGAACTTGGGGAAGATGTTGCATTCTACAACGGCTCCAATCCTTTGGCTCTGGCGGCTTTTTCTGCGGGAGCAAGAGGATGGTGTACTGCAGCTCCCAATCTTATTCCGGAACTGAATATCAGTCTTTATCATGCGGTGGAACAAGGTGATCTTGAGAAAGCAAAAAGAAT
Organism: Chryseobacterium sp. RU33C; assembly: GCF_900156015.1. NCBI lineage: Bacteria > Pseudomonadati > Bacteroidota > Flavobacteriia > Flavobacteriales > Weeksellaceae > Chryseobacterium > Chryseobacterium sp. RU33C. Next base: position 143,318 of record NZ_FTMT01000002.1, read on the forward strand.
TTTCTACCAGCAGTTTGATCTTTTAAAATTTATTGTGAACAAAGGATTGCCGAGAGCTGTGAAATCAGGTCTTAATATTTTGGGTGAAGATGGCGGGAATTTGAGAAGTCCTTTGAAACCTTTACATGAAAAAGAAACTGAAGAATTAAAAAATATTATGAAAATCCTTATCAATTAGTACAATCTTATAATCTTGTAAAAAAGAGGCTGTCTGAAAAGGACAGTCTTTTTATGCTCTTCATTTTGAAAATTCTGTTTTTTTAATGGCTATTATTTTTTATCCAGATATTCATCATCCCTCCAAATACATAAAAGATTTTTTTCATTCTGTTAATTTTTGAGATTAGTAATCTGTCAAATATATTTTTTTGAATTTTAATTTAATTTCATTTCCTACATTTCCAGCTCTATAATTCTTTTTGCCATTTTCAGATTCATGCTTTCCGGAATTAAACCCATCAGAAAATTACGGAATGAATTTCCTTTTTCCCATTGCGAAATCTTTCCGATGGTACGGCTTGTATTGACGATATAATCCACCTTTTTTCTTCTGATATTTTGAAACGCTTCAAAAACAGCATTGAAATCCTGATTTTTTTCCAGCAGTTTTCCGATAATATAAGCATCCTCAATAGCCTGGCAGGCACCTTGTCCCATATTGGGAGTGGTAGCGTGGGCTGCATCTCCGGTAAGACATAAGTTTTCAGTATACCATTTAGGAATAGGTGAGAGGTCAGAAATGATATTACAAATGATATTTTCGCTTTCAGTAGCTTCAATAAGTTGTAAAACCAGGGAATCAAAATCTTTAAAAATATCTGCAAGTGATGCATCAAGGCTGAAGCTGTTTTCATTGATGCAGGCATACCAGTAAACCTTTTTCTCAGAAATTTTTACAAATCCGAAACGCTTTCCTTTGCCCCACATTTCAAAAGCTTCCTGATGATGTTTTTCAGGCAGATCAAAATCTACCAGGCCACGCCAGCATTTTTGACCGGAACTCCGTATGATACCGGTTTTTAAGATCTGATTACGGATAGGGGATTTGATACCGTCTGCTCCAAAAACGATTTTACTTTCAATCTGATTTCCGTTTTCAAAGTGTAAAATATAGTTTTCCTCTTTTCTTATTGTTTGCAGTGAATGATTTAATTGGAGACAGCCAGAAGGAAGGCTTTCCGCCAAAATCTTTTGAAGTTCGGCCCGGTGAATAGCAACATTGCAGGAATTATAGTGTGTTTCCAGTTCAAGGATTTCTGTTTTTGAGATGGTCTGCAAAGATTCACTGGCAATAACAATCCGGTGGATTTTATTTCCAGCATTTTCAATCTTTTCTTTCAAACCTAAGTGATTGAAAACCTGCATCGCATTGACAGCCATCATAATTCCGGCTCCTACAGGCTTTATTTCAGGAGCGGATTCATAGATCGTAAAATCATACTGATGCTGTTTCAGGACATTTCCGAGGGTAAGTCCCCCGATTCCGGCTCCTATGATTGAAATATTGTTCATGTATACTTTTTTAGTAGGATGTCACAACATTGTGAAAGATTCTAATTGCTTAACTTATAAACTTAAAATATAACTTTCCGATACTTTTTTAAAACCATACTTGCTGAAAAAATTATGAGCTCCATGATTGCTGACTCCGCTTTCCAGTAAAATAAAACTGATATTCCAGTTTTTAGATTCGTGAATCGCTTCCTCCAGAAGTTTACTTCCAAGAGACTGGCCTCTCACAGACTGGTCTAAAAGCATATCCTCCAGAATGGCATATTTTTTAAAAGGACTGTTGATCACATTAAAAACCATCATACCGACAATTTGCCCGTTTTCGTTTTCAGCAATCAGAATATTAAGTTTAGAACTGCCATCGGAATTAAAATCGGTGATCAGCTGTTCTGTCAGAATCAGCTCAAGATCAGGATTCCAGTGGTGTGAGTCTATCGCTCTTCCGGACATCATTTCGCCGTGAGAAATATAAGCATCTGTTTTGTGGGTAATAAAAAAGTCTACAAGCTCTTTCACGCGGTTTTTATCGGTAAGCCATTGGGTTGTATATTTCATGAGGTGATGGTTTTTATTTAAAATTTTTCAGTTCTGCCAGCAATTTATTCTGCTTATTGATAACTTGATTGAGATGATCTGTTTTCAGAGGATGCGCATTCTGGTACTTTTCAATTTCAGGAAGTGTCTTTCTGATTTTGAATACAAGGTATTGATCATGAACTGCTGCTCTGTTTGCTTTTATTTTGGCGATGAGGTCCCGTATAGTCTGTGTTTTTATATCATATTTTTCAGAGCTGGCCTTTATCTCTTTTTCAATTTGTTTCTTTGTAACAGAATCGGTTACCGAATTGGATAATGCCGTTGCATCATTATAGTATGTTTCTGATTTTTGAATAACATCATCATACTCGGTAATTGCATCCTCAGTTTCCTGATTAATAACCGTTATTCTTTTGTCAAGATCCTGTAAAGCTTTGTCGTTTTTTACAAGCTCCTGATAGATTTCATGAACAAGGTTTCCTTCACGTGAGGAATATCTGGTATTTTTTTTAATAGTTTCTGAAACTGAAGATTCAGCATTGTCAACTGCATTTTCTACGGTAGGAGCCTGGCGGTTATTTTCTCTGCAGGAAAGTAAAGAAAGTATCAGAACAGAGCCGAAAAATATTTTTTTCATAGTATGTTTTGTTTGGATTGAAAATCAGCATCATATCCAAAGCAGCTAAAATTAATCATTTCAATTCTAACACAACTGATAAAGGATATGATTTTAATTAGTTGAACAAACGTTGAAAAATGTTACATCCATAAAAAACGGAGCCTGAAAACAGACTCCGCCTATAAAGTTTTTTACGCTAAAATTATTTACCCAGGTAAGATTTAAGGATCTTGCTTCTGGTATTGTGTTTTAGTCTCTTAATTGCTTTTTCTTTGATCTGACGAACTCTCTCTCTTGTAAGATCGAAAGTTTCACCAATTTCTTCTAAAGTCATTGGGTGTTTTCCGTTCAGTCCGAAGTACAATCTTACCAAATCAGCCTCTCTTGGCGTTAAAGTATTCAATGCTCTTTCAATCTCGATTTGCAGAGATTCAAGCATCAGATCTTTATCAGGACTTGGAGATTCTCCTGAACGTAATACATCATAAAGATTAGAATCTTCACCTTCCACTAAAGGAGCATCCATAGACAGGTGTCTTCCGGAGTTTTTCATAGATTCTTTGATATCTTCCTCGCTCATGTCAAGAACTTCAGCCAATTCTTCCGGAGAAGGCGGTCTTTCATTTTCCTGCTCAAGGTGAGCGTATGCTTTATTGATTTTGTTGATAGATCCAATCTTGTTCAATGGTAATCTTACAATTCTTGACTGTTCAGCCAATGCCTGTAGGATTGATTGACGGATCCACCATACTGCATAAGAGATAAATTTGAAACCTCTAGTTTCATCGTACCTTTTTGCTGCTTTCATTAATCCTAAGTTACCTTCATTAATCAAATCGGGTAAAGAAAGACCTTGATTTTGGTATTGCTTAGATACAGATACTACGAAACGAAGGTTGGCTTTGATTAATTTCTCAAGTGCGGCTCTGTCACCTGCACGTATCCTTTGTGCCAATTCTACTTCCTCGTCCGCAGTAATCAGTTCCACTTTACCAATTTCCTGCAAATACTTGTCTAATGAAGCAGTTTCCCTGTTGGTAACCTGCTTAGTGATTTTTAATTGTCTCATTTATTTTTTCCTCAAAAAAGAGTTACTATAATATATACGTATGAAAAGGTAAAAAGGTTACACAGGATTCAATATTTTTTGTACAAAGTATACTATAAAATGTATTAATGATTTTTTAATAATAGGTTAAATTATTGATAACTAAATTGTTGTGTGTTTTGGTTTATAATTTAAAAAATAAATATAAATTCTAAAAGAGGTAAATTCATTTACAAACTTTATAATTTCCTTAAACCTTAAACAAAAAAAACGAAACCGAAGTCCCGTTTTTATATTTAAGAGTTATATTTTACATTGTATTGGATTAAACAACCCGCAACTTGTAACTCGAAATCCTTGCTTAGAAAAGCTCATTCAATACTTTCGCCAGTCTTAATCCTCCGTAAAGAAGCTGTCTTTCCATCGTTTCATTAAACTTGTACTGATAGTCGTAAGACAATTTAGAATCGTTTGGAGTCTGTGCATAGATCTTATTGGCAATTTTATGAGAATCATACAACCAGTCTTCCAGTGTTCCGGATTGAATCTGTGCTACTTCTTCTTTAGATTTGATATCTAAAAGCTTGGAATATTCAGTGTAGCTGTATTTTTGAGAATCTACTAACTTTCCATCCCAAACAGAGTGTAAATTGGTTTTTTCCCCGAAATACGTAACATTGATTTTGTTTCCGCCCAAATCTTCAGCCCTTCCTACGTGAAGTGGCTGTGCAAGGTCTCCCATAATGTGAATGAGGAAGATTAAAGCAATTTTTCTGTCTTTTTCAGAAGTGTTTTTGTCTTTGATCTGGCTGGATAATGTGTTTACCTGAGTATAAAGGCTTGGTCCTGCCTGTGCTTTTAAGTTTTGTTCAAAAGCTTTAAAATCAGTCATCGGATCAATGTTTACATAATGCCATGATGAAGCCTGCTTCCATGCACCTGTTGTGTCAGATTTGATAAAATCCGGCCAGTTTGCCCAGTAAGCCAGACGCTCTTTCCCCATGATCTTTTTAATCTCTCTTCTCGCTTTGCGGGAAAGGTGGTTTTCTGCAATGTCTGCAATCACTCTGTGTCCCGTTAATCCCCACGCATAAGAATAAAGTGAAGAGGCCATGAATGCTAAAATCAGAATTTTAGAATAAATACTTTTCATTTTAAATAACAATTTTCAGTCTGCAAAGATACGGCCCGCTTTCGGAATGAGCATACATAATCCTGAATTTATTCCATAAGATGATATTAATAAAATTTAATTTACATAAAAGCATAACCATCTTAGTTTTGAATAGATTAGAAAGTACTGAAGATAAAGGCAGAAAACTTTTTATATCCTATATAAAATATAAAATATAAAATATAAAATATAAAATATAAAATATAAAATATAAAATATAAAATATAAAATATAAAATAAAACCATAATTACAAACTTACTTTAAACCTTGAATCCTAAACAATTGGTTCTGAATACTTAATTTTAAATCCTAAAAAGCAAGTAAATTTTCCATTTACCGTATTTTCACGGAATTTGTAGAAAATTATTACTATTAATGTCAACTAATTATTATTTTTAAAATAAAATTGTTGTATAAATATTTTTTCAAACTTATGAGATATATTATCTTTACAAGTCATAATCAGAGGAAACACTATGTATGAGAATAATATTGTAGATATGCATTACAATAAACTGCAGACAGATTTTAAGGCTGAAGCTGTGGCTGTAAACCTATTGAAATACCATCGTGCGGTAAGCAATATCTTCATTGAGCGTGTGGGGGTGAATGACCGTGCTTACCTGAAAGATATTAAAAGTATTTCAAGCAGTTATTTGGGATTTGATGAGGAAGTCTTTACTATACAGAGTTACAGAGAAGGCATTTACGACTATCTTCCGGAAGGTTTATTTCATCCGCCGTCCCTGGGGGCTTCCAGAAAGAATGTAGATACTGTGGTAAGGGAGATCCGGAAGCAGAAAAGGGTAGAAGATGATGCCCGCAGGTTTTTCCGTCCTTTTGAGCTGGAAGTATTTTTTACAGAAATCAGTGCTTTGCTTAAAGAATCAGAATTTGATATCACCAGTAATACGGATTCTTTGCTGGAAACCATAAGTGAGCTTTGGCCTATGATCAAAATGCTGGATGAGCAGAGTGCTTATATTTTCATGCATATTCTGCCGTTTTTCCATCAGATCAGGGGAGACAAGAGATGGTTTGAAAGATGCATGACTGCTTTTCTGCAGATACCGGTACAGGTAAGTTTTTCACCTAATATTATTGATGGAATTGAGAAAAATGATGATTCCATGTTACTGGGGAATTCAAGATTGGGAGTTACCTATATTCCAAGCGGACCTCATATGGACGGGCAGCGAAACTGGGTGGTGAATATTGGTCCTATTCCTTATGAGGATATGAAGAAGTTTATTCCCGGAAGTCCGTTTAGAAATGTACTTCAGGCTCTTTATGACTATTTTCTTCCCGTAACAGTGGATGTGGAAGAGAATTTTGTCACAGAAAAAGAGGAATATTCATTCAGTCTTGAGGACGATGAAAGAAATGCCAGCCGCCTTGGATACTCAACATTCCTCTAAATTATTTTATTATATTTACAGTTACCAACAAAGTATAAATTCGAAAAGAAACAAATGGAAATTTCTTCAGTAAAAGGTATTTTTTTAAGGTATATCTTAATGCCTTTAATCGCAATTATTATGATGGTTATACTCGGTGTAATCAGGAGAAATAAACCTGCGATAAAAATTAAAGTAATTATTATATACGTACTCCTTTGCAGCTTATGCCTGGCTATTCCGGGTGTTTTTGGATTTGCGGGAAACCTTTTTAATCCGTATTGGTATCTTATTGCGCAGGTGATCTACCTTATTTTGGGGATTATTCATGTGAATCTCTTGCATAAATATTTCAAAAAGCACATCGATTCTTTTGCAATGAGTATTCTGTTTGAATCTATCCTTTCATTGACTTGTATAGCCTTGGGGGGATATCTTTTCACACTGATCTTCAACTGGATGAGCAAAGGCACAGGATATGCTGTGATGGCTGCAACAAGTATGGTGATTTTTGTGGTTCCAATGGTATTTTATTACTGTTATATTCAGTTTATCAGTATCCCTTTTGATATTTATAAAACATGGAGATATTCTCCGGAGCAGAAACTTCCAGATTTTGAAGGTGCAGATTTTGACAGGTTAATGGTCCTGAATGTTGAGTTAAGCAAAAAATTAGAAGATACCAACCGTTTCAGAATTAAAGCCAAAACACTTCCTACCGGAGTTACTTTCGGAGATTGGTTCTACAGAGTAGTGGATGATTACAATCACAAAAATCCGGGTTCAATAATTCATCTTTCAGACGAAGGAAATGAGCCTTACTACTGGATCTTTTACACTAAAAAATCTTTTTTCAGTTTTAGAAAATATATAGATTTCGACCATGACATTACCACAAACAGCATTTCTGAAAATGAAGTGGTGATTTGTAAGAGAGTTATTCAGCATGAAGAGGAGGGAGTCACAAGAAAGTCATAAACACAAAAATTAAAAAGTATTAAACATGATACAGCCTATTAAACATTTTGCCATCAATTGGGTGGATGGGATGAAAGTTTCCCAGAGACACCTTAATGATCAGGATAATTTCTTAATTGATACTATAAGAGATTCCAATTCCCTTGGGATTACTACATATAACTACGGACTTCTGCCTATTTCCAATGAATTTACAGACCGTACCATTTTTGATGTTCACAACACGGCAACCAATGATGTACAGCTGGTAATCAAGCGTTGCAGCGCTGTGACAATGGCAGGATACCGTATTGAGCTGACGGACAGAAGAATCAGCGTGAAATCATTAGCGAAATCAATGAATGAAGACCAGGCAGATGGAGAATATTATATTCTGATCTCTGTAAATCCCTTTGATAAAGTACCTTTCGGAGATATTGATCCTGAGGAAATTCCGCCGCGTCACCCAAGTGCACAGCCGAACCATCATATTGAACTGCTTCCTGTAACGTCTTTGAACAGCAGCTATTCAGGAGGAAATTATCTTATCATCGGTAAGGTAGATTTAAAAGGAAATATTGCTCAGGTAGATTCCAACTTTATTCCGCCTTGTACTTCCGTACAGAGTCATCCGGCTTTGGTAGACTATTACAGCAGCTATGCGAAGTCTATCGGAAACCTTCAGCAGTATGCTTTTAAAATCATTCAGAAAGCATCGCACAAAAACCAGAATACAGCGTTGGCACAAAACGTTAAGTTTTTGTGTACTACCATGGTAAATACTTTCGGCGATATGTATTTCCAGTTCAGAAATATTACGCCATGGCAGCCGCCTGTATTTTTAATTGAGTCTTTTGCAAGACTGGCACTTCATTTATACAATTCAACCCAGCTTCTTGTTCCTGCAGAATTGGAGGAAATGCTGAACTACAGTCTGGAATGGAGTGAGATTGCTCCTCATACTTTACTGAACCAGCTTTCTATTGTAGCAGAAACGAATTATGACCACCACAATTGTGGTGAACCTTTGCTTTATATCCAACAGATGTTGAGAAGCCTTGAAATTATTTTCTCTAAACTAAGCGAGCTTGATTATATCGGGCAGAGAAAAGAAAATATCATCGTTAATGAGCAGGAAGTTTCCACGAACACAAACCCAAAAAGAGGTTGGAGTGTTTTAGATTAGAAATTGAATCCCGGATGAAAATTCGGGATTTTTTATAGACGTTTTTAGGAAAAATTAAAAGTAAATTTGCTGTAAGGATCAATAAAAATGAATTTAGAAGTTATAAGACAGGATACTCCGGGATGTTCGGGTAAGATATTTTTAAACAGTGCAGGGGCTTCATTAATGCCCCAATCTGTTGTGGAGACAACCATTAAGTTTTTATATGAAGAACAGGAATTGGGAGGGTATGCAGCAGCGGTGCAAAACCCGGGTATCATCAATCAGTTTTATGAAGAGACGGCAAAATTGATTAATACAAAGCCTTCCCATATTGCATTTGTAAGCAGTTCTACAGATGGATATGCAAAAGCTTTATCCAGTATTGATTTTATAGAAGGAGATTGTATCATTACCACCAATGATGATTATATATCCAATCAGATTGCTTTTATTTCTTTGCAGAAAAGATATCATATTGAAATCATCAGAGTGGACAATCTTCCTGACCATGAATTAGATCTTGAGGCCTTTGAAAATCTGATCAAAAAGTATAACCCAAAATTAATTGCTGTTACTCACATTCCTACTAATTCTGGTTTAATCCAGAATATAGAAGGAGTGGGGAAGTTGTGTAAACAATATGATGTTCTGTATCTTGTGGATGCTTGCCAGTCTGTAGGACAGATTGTGGTGGATGTTGAAAAAATCCATTGTGATTTTCTCACGGCAACCGGGAGGAAATTTATACGTGGACCAAGAGGAACTGGATTTTTGTATGTTTCAGATAAAGTATTAAACAAGAAAATGTATCCTCTGTTTTTAGATAGTTTTGGTGCTCAATGGACAGCATTTGATGATTTTCAGCTCAATGATACTGCTAAAAGATTTGAATTTTTTGAAAGACCTTATGCTGCTTTAGCTGGATTTGCAGAAGCTTTGCGCTATGCCAATGCCATTGGAATGGATCAAATAGAGATCTACAACCACAAGTTAGCAGATACCTTAAGAATCAATCTGCAGAACTACGGTTTCAGAGTGCTGGATCAGGGAAATAGGTTAAGCAGTATTGTGACTTTCTGCCAGCCGGATGGAAGGGTTGAAAATATTCATAAGGCTTTGAGTGATAACAATGTATTTTTCAAGGAAAACCGCAGAGAAGATGCACTCATTGATTTTACCTCTAAAAATGTAGATCATGCGATCCGTTTATCCCCTCATTATTTTAATACGATGGAAGAAATTGAAAGAGTATCACAACTTTTAGAAAATATCAACCATTAAAATGATGGTTTTAAATTTGAAGCGCCCTGGCGGATGCCAGGGCGCTTCAAATTTATTTTTTGTTCAGAAGATCAAGCGTATGTTCCACATGTCCGCCTCCTTTCCATTCATCGTGTCCCGGAATAATCAAAGTTGCCTGTGAATATTTGGTTTTCAGCTTTGTCATGGTTTGCGGCCATTGGGCAACGTTGGCTTCTCCTGTGTAGCCAAGATCAACGGCTGCTTTGCTCTTGACAAGACATCCTCCATCCAGTATTTTATATTTTGGAAACCAAACCACTACATTATCAGCAGTATGTCCTTCACCAAGAAAATCTACTACAAATTCTTCACCACCAATACGGTAAAGTTTTCCTGTTTTAATAAGTTCAGTGGAAGTTGCTTTTCCGTCTTTCTTCAAAAGCTCATTGGTTTTCGCTGTAGCGTAGGTTTTGATTCCTTTGTTATTATAAAAGCTTAAATCTCCGGCTCTGTCATCATGTGAATGCGTTGCAAATACAGCAATAACAGGAAGGTTATGGCGTTTCTGAATAGTATCCAGCAAACTTTGATATTGGGTTTTCTGCCATGGAACATCAAACAAAACAACTCCTTTTTTGGTTACCAGATAAACGGCATTGGTAGAATATTCTTTACCTCCAAATACACCAAAAGTTTTATAAATATAAAAGTTGGGTTTAATCTGAGGTTCAATCACGAAATCTCTTACCTGAGTAGTCTGAGCATTTGCAAATGGACTTAGTAACATCGAAATAATAAAAAACGGAATGCTTTTCTTCATAATTTTTTGAGTAATAATTAAAGGTTGGGTATTTGTCGGAAAGACAAAGCCTGTAGAAAGTTTTACAAACCTAGGTAAAAATAAATTTTCGGGTATTTAGAGAAGAAGAGTTTAACCGTTTTTTAACAGTTTGAGGAATAGAGTAAAAGTAGATTTATATGAATGTCAGACCTAACAGGTTTTTAAAACCTGTTAGGTCTATTTGGGATAGAGCATTAAGTAAAATTTTGCTGTAAGCTTAAAATCAGAATGATTAACCTTAACTATACTTTTCTCCTTACGATTCTTAATTGTTTAAATTTTTGAAAAACCTGATTTTTTTTAATGAAAATCTGTTCAGTTTATTTTTTCAGTGGTAATGGTTTATTTCTTGACCAGTATTTTCTCAGTAGCTTTTTTGCTTAGAATTTCTGTTTTGCCCTCAATTTCTATCGTCATGGATTTATCAAAACTTTCTATTTTTACAATTTTCACTTTTGTATTGAGCAGCAATTTTCTGTCGTTCAGATACGTCAGGAAAGCATCATCAGAAAGGGTAACAGAAGCAAAAGTTACATTTTCTCCCGGTTCACAACTGCTTAATTTTTGTAAATCCTGGGCAATGATATTACCATCTTTATCGGGAATAGGTTCTCCGTGAGGATCAAATTTAGGATGATCCAGGATTTCGTCCATTTTATCAAAGAAGATCTGCGAATGCACATGCTCAAGCTGCTCTGCAATCTCATGGACGTTTTCCCAGCCGAAATTCATTTTTTTAACCAGAAACATTTCGGTAAGTCGGTGTTTACGAACAACCAGAGCTGCTTCACGTCTTCCATTTTCTGTAACGATTAAGGGTTTATAGGTTTCATAAATAACCCACTTTTTTTCTGCAAATTTCTTCATCATATTATTAACACTCGGCATTTTTACATTCAAAAATTTGCTGAGCTCATTAATCGTAACCTTTCCTTCATTGTCAACTAAATGAAACAAAGCTTTCAGGTAATTCTCTTCTGTTAGGGTTGTTTTCAAAATGTTAGATGATTTTCACTACAAATCTAACAAAATAAAATGGAAAGTTGGCTCTTGTTATTTTAACTTTTTTTACTTTTACTCTATGAAATTTTCATTCAAAAACGATTATTCTGAAGGCTGCCATCCTAATATTTTACAGGCCCTTTCACAGCATAATCTTGTACAGCAGGCTGGCTATGGAGAAGATGAGTATTCATTAAAAGCGAAAGCATTAATTAAAGAAAAAATCAACAATCCGGATTCGGAAGTTTTTTTAGTTTCTGGTGGAACGCAGGCTAACTTAATTGTTATTTCTGCCATTCTAAAACCTTATCAGTGTGTAATATCTGCTGCTCCCGGGCATATCCTGAATAATGAAACAGGAGCTATTGAAGCTACAGGCCATAAAGTACTGAGCATTGAAACGGCAGATGGAAAAATAAAACCTTCAGATATTGTTCCTATTTTAGAAGGACACAGTAATGTGCCACATCAGGTGATGCCTAAAATGGTGTATATCTCTAACTCTACAGAGCTGGGAACAATTTACCAGGCAAAAGAACTGGAAGAACTCTCCGCATTTTGTAAGGAAAATAAATTATACCTGTTTATGGATGGAGCAAGGCTGGGGCATGGACTGACAGCAGAGATCAGTGATCTCACGCTGGAAAAAGTAGCTGCTCTTACCGATGTTTTCTATCTTGGAGGAACTAAAAACGGAGCTTTGATAGGAGAGGCAATTGTGATAAATAATCCTGTGCTGCAGGAAGATTTTGCTTTTAATATCAAACAAAAAGGGGCATTATTGGCAAAAGGAAGACTGTTGGGAATTCAGTTTATGGAACTCATGAAAGACAATCTGTATTTTGAGCTGGCACAACATGCCAATCAGCAGGCGATGAAAATTAAAAAAGCTCTGCAGGAAAAAGGAACAGCTTTTCTTTCCGATACCTATACCAACCAGATTTTTCCTATTTTAAATAACGATCTTATTGAGGTATTGTCTGAAAATTTTGAATTCTATGTCTGGAAAAAAATAGATGAAAATTTTTCAGCTATTCGTCTTATTACTTCATGGAGCACAGGAGATGAAGCTGTGAACCGTTTTATTGAAATAATTAAACAGAATTAATATAAAATGAAAAGGCTGTCTCCAAAGTGTCATTCTGAACACAGACTGAAAGTCTGCGAACAAAGTTCTGGAATGTAGTGAAGAATCTCATCTGGTTGTTTATGATTGAGATTCTTTCTTCGTCAGAATGACAAAAGCCCTAGTGGACTTTTGAGATAGCCTCTTTTTTGTTTTATAATGGATTATTTTTTCAGAGCTTCGCTTACGGCCTTACAATCAGCAGGGTTTAGCTTCTGCCCGTCTTTATAACTGATTTTTTTCTCGTCAGCATATTTGGATTGTCCGTCTTCTTCTTTATGATCGCCAATACCTTCTGTTAAAACATTATCCTTTTGAAGAAAGTAGATATCTCTTTTGCTCTTTTTACCTTCAGAAGTAAATTCATACGTTAATTTCAGGGTATCTCCGGATTTGAAACCCGTTACATCTCCTTTTGAACTGTCTTTTTCACTGTTTTTATAAGATAATTTTCCGGTGATTGTTCCTAAATTGTCATCAATAGAAGCAAAAACACTGTCTTTTCCTGTAACCCCGATATAACAGAACGATTTTGGTCCAAGAGTATCTATTACAGGTTCTTCCACGGCAATGGTATCTGCTTCTACTTTGGGAGCCGGTGCTTCAGTTTTCTTATTACAGTTGATTAAAAAAGCTGATACAGCGCCCAATAAGATTAATTTTTTCATATCCTTAATTGTTAAAAATCAAATTTCTATTCTGCTAAAATAATAATAGTATTTGTATATTAAAAATAGGATATGAAGAGATAATGATTTTATGATGAAAATTAATATTTCAGAAAATGAATTTTAATGAAAAATATTAATTGAAAAAACACATTGAAATTATTAATACTTACGGCATGAATTAACAGGTCGCTCCTCTGGAGCTATAATTTTAAAGCAAATACGTTCTATTAACAGTTAGTTCTTATTAGAGCTGAATTTGATCCCATCGGGATCTACTGTTAATAGAAAAAATGAAGTCTCCGTAATAATAAAGCTCCGGAGGAGCGACCTGTTAATTATACTTTAATCTAATTGGACAACAATGTTTAAAAATATTGCTCATAATGAAATACTATTTTAATGCTCTTAAAAATGTCTAATGTTTTTAGGCATGAAAAATGATTTACTCTTTAAAATTGATTGTAATGAAAAAGATGACTAAAGTCCTGGGTTTGGTTTTATTTATTTTAGGTTTACGTTTTGTCGAGGGACAGACTCCTCAGAATTATATTTATACTTCCTCGGGAGATCTGCATAGAATTGAAAAGATGATAACCCGCAAAGATATTGGCGGAGTACAGATTGTCTATAATTGGAAAGCTTTGGAAACATCAAAAGATGTATATGATTTTTCTGTTATTGAAAAAGATCTGAATTATCTGACAAGCCTGAATAAAAAACTATTTATACAACTTCAGGACAGATTTTTTGAACCACAGGCAAAATATATTCCTGAATATCTTTTGAAAGATAAAGAATATACAGGAGGATTGGTTCCTCAGTATGATAACCCGGGTGAAAATAAACCTGTTGGAAACGGTTGGGCTACCCAGCAATGGAATCCGGCTGTAAGGCAGAGATTTCAGAAATTGATAGCAGAGCTGGCAAAGAAATTTGACGGAAAAATTCAGGGGATTAATCTTCCGGAAACAGCAATAGATATTGATATGAAGAAGGATAAGACAGGCTTTAGCTGCGACCGTTATTTTCAGGCCGAATTGGAAAATCTGAAGTTTGCGAGAAGTGCTTTCCGTTATTCTTACGTTCTGCAATATGTCAATTTCTTTCCTTGTGAATGGGAAAATGACCATCAGTATATGTCCAGACTATTTGATTTTGCTTACAAAAATAATATTGGGTTGGGCGGGCCTGATATTGTTCCGGATAAAAAAGCACAAATGAAAAATTCTTATCCTTTTTTTAATCGATATAAAGGAAAGCTTTCTCTGGTGGCAATGGCCGTTCAGGAGCCGACTCTGACCTATAAAAATCCGAAAACCAAGAAACCTTTTACCAAAGAAGAATTTACCAAATATGCTGAAAACTATCTGGGCGTTAACATTATTTTCTGGAGTGTGGAATCTCCCTGGCTGAGAGATCCCAGTTAATTATTCTCCTCTATACTTTTAATATTCCTCTAAAACCTCTTGCCGCATAGTAAGAATCTGCACCATTGTGATAAATAAATACAGTATTGTACCGTCGGTCGCAGAAAACAGCACCTCCAAGTTCACGGATCTGCGTTGGTGTTTTGATCCAGCTTGAAGTCTTCTGGTCAAATTTTCCCAATTCCTGAAGCTGGCGGTATTCTTCCTCTGTTAAAAGTTCAATGCCCATTTCAGAAGCAGTATCAATGACGTTACTCTCTGGTTTGTTGGCTTTTCTGGCATCCCAGGCAGGATAATCATAGCATAAGCTTCGGCGTTTGGGACTTTCCGGAGAGCAGTCAACGAAGGAATATTCATCCGTTTTTTTATTGTAATCTACTACGTCGGGTTCACCTTCTGTGGCTTCCATTTCGTGTAAAGACCGGATCTTTTCGGGATTGCTTTCCAGTTTTTGCTGAATTTTTTCCCATTTCAGATCTTTATGGCGGTTCATATTTTTTTCGAAACGGGCTTTTAGTGTTTTTAAAAGCTCGTTGATTTGTTCCTGGGTCAGTTTCTTTTTCATGTCAAATTTTATTTTGTTATATGGATATGTTGAGTGGTATTGTTGGAATTGCGAAGACGCAAATTTTATTAATAATGCCTTGTTTAAAGACACTAGGATTTTATCTGCGATAAAATTTATTCATTTTAATCTTAAAACATTAATCAATAATAGTGATTTTTCTTTCTGCCGGTCTGAAGTACCAGGAAATAATGACCAGTACCAATAATAATACTGCCGGAAAAGTTCTTCCTGCTGTGTCACCCACGATAAGATGGGAAATTACAGCGCCTGACATAACAAAGAAAAAGCCTGCATACGCCCATTCTTTAACAGTAAACGTTTAGGAATTAAGATCGCAATAACGCCCAGAATTTTCCATACTCCGATAATGGTCATCAGATAAGAAGGATAGCCGAGATTGGTAAAATTGACCAGCTCATCTTTGTTTTTCATCAGCTGGACAATGGCCGTGGAAACCATTCCCAGAGCCATCCAAAGTGTGAATATCCAATAGATGATCTTTGTTCTTTTTTGTGATGGTTGTGGTGTGTTCATGATCTGTTTTTATAGTTAGTTGTTTAATCCTATTCCTTCCATGATTTGTGGGATACATTTTTCAATGCGGGCTTCACGGGTTTTGGACTGTTTGGCAGAAGAAAAGTGGAGTAGATAGGCTCTTTGTCTTCCGGGAGTTAATGCTTGGAAAGCTTCCTGTAATGCAGGATTTTGATCCAGCTTCTCCTGAAATTCCTCAGCTATTTCAAACTCTTTTGTTTTCTTCATTTCCACTTTAGCGCCTGATTCTTCTATTTCAACGGCTTCAAACATATACGAGCGAAGAACTTCCTCCAGATCATTGATTTGCGCTAGCTCTGTAAAGCGGATCTGTCTTGCTGCCTGTACGTTTTTAGACTGCTGAATCAGGATATTGTCAGGATCTTTCATTAAAGCACCTTTGAAGAAGAGAAGGGCACAGTATTTCTTAAAACCGTGGATCAGGAAAATATTCTTCCCTTCATAAGTATAACAGGGACAGCCCCATTTTAAATCTTCTGTAAGCTCTGTACTCAGGGCAATAGTTCTTAATTTTTCAAATTCTTCCTGCCATTGTCCGGCGTTTTCGAAGAAAAAATTAACTTTTGGATTCATTGTGTGGTATGTTTTAGGGTTTGAGAGTATTAGAGTGGGAGAGGTTTGAGTTATTCAGGATAGTATATAAACCTCGTATCTTGTATCAAATTCTGGTATCACCTATTATCTGCTACCTGCTGCCTTTCACCTAACAATTCCTGCAAACGGTTATGCGCCATATTAATACCCTGTGCAAAAGGCATTTTCAGGTGCTGATCTCTGAAGTCTGCAGATTTATAAATGGTCTGGATCGTGATTTTGCTGGTGGTATCCGTTAATTTTTCAAATGTTAAAAACTCCATCTGAGCCGGAAATGGGATGTTTTCCATCTGGAAAGTTCTTATAATTTTTTCATTCTGAACAATGTCATGAATAGTTCCATTGGCACTGAAAACTACATCGCCCTGAGGGTTTGACGTTTCGAAGCGATAACTTCCGTGCTGTTTGTTTTCGAATTGGGTTACTTTCGTTCCCATCCATTGTTCGAACAATTCAGCTTCTGTATACGCTTTGAAAAGAAGTTCTACAGGAAGATCAAATTCTCTGATGATGAAAATTTCCTGTTTGCCGTCTTCTGCCTGAATTTTTGTTTTAAGTTCCATATTTTGAGTGGTGTTTAAGTTTGAGAGTTTGAGAGTGGGAGAGTTCAAGGTTTAAAGTTTAATGTTGTTATCCTTTCACTGCTCATTGACGATTCATTTGCAAAGCAAAATTCACTATTGACACTGGTGTTCACAATTTAAACTTTGACATCCATGGTCTCTCATCTCTTCGTCTATTATCTTTTATTACTCTTTTTTCAAGTTCTGAAAAGCTTTCATCACACTTTCCAGCTTGTTGAATTTCTCATCCCACATGTTGCGGAAGGGTTCTATAAAATCGGCTATTTCTTTCATTTTATTGGGATTCAGATGATAGATAATTTCTCTGCCGTTTTGTTCAGATCTCAGCAGTTCACATTCTGTAAGGATCTGAAGATGCTTTGAAACGGTAGGTCTTGCCGTATCAAAATTGGAAGCAATGGCTCCCGCTGTCATCGATTGTGCCGCCACCAGCATCAATATAGACCGTCTTGTAGGATCTGCTATCGCCTGAAATACATCTCTTCTTAAATTCATCGTGTAGTTATTTGACTACAAATATATGTGTAGTTATTTAGCTACGCAAATATTTTGTAATAAATTTTTGATTGTAATGAAAAAAGCTCAACAGTATAAGGTGATACATTGTTGAGCTTTGAATTTTTATAGGAGAAATAGGCTTAAGATCTTACTTCCCAATCTTCAACTATATTGATGGCTTCCCGCAGATAGAGATCTTTCTGAAGATTTTTAATCCATGCCTCAGATTTGCTTTTGAATGCGGCATCGTTTTTCTCTCTTTCAATATCCTTTGGATACATCGTGAATGTAAGACCATTTTCCCATGTTTTTAATATTTTGAATTTATCATCCTCAGTTTTTCTCTGCTTCATCAGTCCGCTGTATTTCTGAATGCTTAAAGGCACTGTTTTTTCTTTCCCCAGATTTTCTCTCCATTGGGCATACTCAAGTAACAGTTTATAATTATCATTTTTAGCAATTCTCTCTGCACTTACTTTCTGCAAAGCCTGAATATTGAGAAAGTTTTGTTTATTGAAGGTTGTTCCCGGTATTTTATCCCAGGCCAATGCGTAGTCATCATATTTTTCACCTATCTCTGCATAAGAAAAGATATCTTTCATCGGGATATCTGAGCTTACTCCTTTTCTCTGTGTAGACTCTCCGGTGATCCTATAATATTTCTGAATAGTTAGCTTTACAGAACCAAAATCTTCTTCCGTATTTAAAAACCTGTTCAGATCTACAAATACCTGTACGGTTCCTTTTCCATAGGATACAGGAGATCCCATGATAACCGCTCTTCCGTAATCCTGCATCACACCGGCTAAAATTTCTGCCGCAGAAGCAGACAGTTCATTCTGTAGAATTACAAGTGGACCTTTCCAGATGGGCGCTTCATTTTTATTTTTTAAAGTGGTAATCTTTCCATTTCCGTCTTTCACCTGCACATAAGGGCCTGCATCCATGAAAAGCCCCATAATATCACCAACTTCTGTTAAAGAACCACCGGAATTACCTCTAAGATCAAGAACAATTCCCTGAATATTTTGCTCTTTAAGTTTGATAATTTCATTTTTAATATCATCAGATGCATTTCTTCCGTCTTTGTCTTCAAAATCCGCATTGAACTTAGGTAAATTGATAAGGCCGTATTTCTTATCGGATGCATTTACGATAATACTTTTAGCGAAAGTATCTTCAATCGATATTTCTTCACGGTTCATGGTTACCTCCTGAATCGTTCCGTCTTTTTTCTGTACCGTTAAAGTAATGGGCGTTCCTTTTTCCCCTCTGATTAATTTGATGGCTTCGCCGGAAAGCATATCCACAACATTGACAGGTTCCGTATCGGGCGTAGATTTTATTTTTAAGATCTTATCACCTTCCGTAAGCTGCTTGGTCTTCCATGCGGGAGCTCCAATGGATAATGTTCCGATATAAAGGCTTCCTTTCTTTTCCTGAATCACTGCACCTATCCCGATTATTTTTCCTTTGAAGTCCATTTCAAAATCCTTCCTTCCCTGCGGTGAATAATAATTGGTATGCGGATCAAAAATATGAGTATACGCATTCATATACACAGTAAACGAATCCATTTTTTGCCTTTTCCTGAATCTGATAAATTTTTCTTCCAGAAGATCTTTAACGTTTTCTGTCGCTTTTTTTATCTTTTCATCCTGGCTGAGTATTTTGGGCTTGCTGCTGTTTTCTTCATTGGTAGAATTATCCTTCTTTTTTTCGCTTTTCCTGTTCAGGGATTCTATTTCCTGAAGAATATTGTATTTTACATATTTCCGCCATTCATTATATTGCTGCTGCTTGTTGGCAGGTGCATTTTTTAGTTTAGGTTCCAAAGTCAGTATTTCATCTTCTTCCAGATTAATGGGTTTACTGAAAATGTCTTTGGTCATTGTATCAATTTCATCAATCCTTTGAGACAATTTATCCACGGTCAGTTTATAAAAAGTCAGATCTCCGGTGTTCAGATAATCGTCCAGTTTGGTTTCATATTTACGAAACTCATCCATATCAGATTGCAGGAAATAGGTTTTTGTAGGATCTATTGATTCAAAATACTGCTTATACACTTCTTTTGAATACGCATCATTAATAGGTTTGGGGCTGTAATGCAGGTAAGACAAAATATTCTTGGTATTGACCATGATGATCTGCATCTTTTCTTCTTCATTGCCGGGAGGGCGGAAACCGAACGCAAAAAAGGTAAGCGGAAGAAGTAGTAAAAAACGAACGGTTCTAAAATTTTTCAACATATCTCTGATTGTGCTTTTAATTGAAAACTATCCTTGTTTTGTTATCATTAATTGATCTTTTTTCAATGTAATGATTGAAAATAGTAGTAAATACGAGCTTTCAATGTGCTTTTATAAAATCATGTGAATGTATGAAAAATATTGATAATAAGGAGTTGGGGAGGAGGATTTTAAGATAAGTTTAAGGTTTGAAGAGGTAGAGTGTTATAATATTAATTTAGATGGTTTCAAATATATCTCTTTTTAAATTCATTATGTACTTTGTAGTTACGAAAATTTTTAATTAATAAAATTTTCTAATAGAATACTATAAGAGGATAAATTTATTTTTCTTATACTAAAAATCATTGATATAATTTTTCTTAGAATGTAAAAATCTTGTCTCCTCCAGTAATTGATTCCTCATCAATTTCACTAATTGTATCAAGAATAAGTGTTTTATTATCTATCTCATCAAGAAATTCTTGAATTCCATATACAATATTGGTGGGATTTATTCTATAACCATTGTTAGCAAATGATTTAACTGTAATTAAATGAGGGTGCTTGTATTTTTCATTCATTCCAGATGAAAAAACGACATTTTTTCCATCAACAGTTTTTAAATTATTCCAAAAATTGTCGTGATAATTATTGTAAGATCCATGATGGGGTGCTTGACATAAGCAAAATAAATGATCGTTTAGACTTCCTTCACTATAGATTCTATCAAATGTGATTTTTTCAACATCTGATGTAAGTAAGATTAGAGAGTCGCCTTTTTTTATATAAAATAATGATGAAAGATAGTTTGCAGCTTTGCTTGCTTGCTTTTTATTAATTATGGCATCAAATTGGACGTCGTTTTGATAAGCTTTTATTTCAAGATGAGAAGGAGATAATGCATGCATTTCAATACCTTTTATTGGTAATCTAACAAATTCACTAACATAAAAGTGTTTTTTCAATAAGCCTGAATTACTTAGCACTTCGGACTTTCTAACTATATCTGCCAAAATACGAGAATCCTCAGGAGATACTTCAAACCATTCCCAATAGCCTGGACCAATATCTTTCAATGTATTACCGAATAAATTTACTGTAATATAATTCGATTCAATATATTCAAATAGTTCTAAAAAACCAGAATAATGATCGAGATGGGGATGAGACAAAATAATAAACTCTATTTCTGAATATTTTTTTTCTTCTAAATGTTTAACAACTGGATTTGAATTTCCTTTCTTTTTACAATCGATTATACCGACTTTATTTACACCTTCATCATTCCATTCTATAATTATGGAATCTCCTTGACCGACATCTTTAAATGTAATCTTCATAAGGTTATTAGTTTTATTTTTCCGTGAAAAACCTGGAGTTATCTAATCCTTCAAAATAATTAGGCTTTTTGAACAACTCTTTTTTATCATTAGATTCATTAAAAAATTCAAATAGTCTGCTACCTGGTTTGGTTGTTGAGCGAATTAAAATGATAGCTCCCACTTCCAAGCTAATATAATCTGTGAATGGAATTAAATCAAATTTTCTTATTTGATAAACACCTTTTTCTTCATTAAGTAAACAATTTACTAAAATTGAATTTTCATCAATTTCAATAATTTCCCCATAGAATTCATCAAGTTTGATAATTTTGTTAAACTCATTATTGAGTTCTTCAAGTAAAACATCAATATTATAGGTATCATCACCAGTTCTATATTTTTCTTTAAGTTTGCTTGAATATTTTACAGGCGCAACATTATATTCTCTTAAAACTTCAACTACAGATTCTGTTTTATCAACAT
Source organism: Chryseobacterium sp. RU33C (assembly GCF_900156015.1). Taxonomy (NCBI): domain Bacteria; kingdom Pseudomonadati; phylum Bacteroidota; class Flavobacteriia; order Flavobacteriales; family Weeksellaceae; genus Chryseobacterium; species Chryseobacterium sp. RU33C. The sequence continues at coordinate 164,878 of NZ_FTMT01000002.1, forward strand.
CTTTACTCCAAGTTACTAAATAGTACTGCTTATCTTTTGGTACGATACGAGAGACTAATTCTGCACAATATTCCGCATCAAAAGTTGATCCAATTCCAGTATTATAATTGAGATCTAGAAACATTAGCTTAAAAGAATTTATAGGTTTATGTTCGGGCATATTTCCAGCGAGATCTACTTTAATATATTCTGTATTTATACCTCTTTCTCCTAATGCTTCTAAAAGACTTTTTACTTCTCTTTCTGTATCATCTATGACTACAATATCAGGCCCGGCTAAATCATCTATAAACATAATTTTCTAATTAATTTTGTTAAAAACCAGTTCAACTGCTGCTCCTGTATAACTTCCAGGAACATTCCTATCTTTTAAAATTTCACTATCATAAATAATATTAAGTTTACCATATTTCATCATAACTGTATCAACGAGATACATTCCTATTCCTATACCTCCTTCTTTTCGTGAGAAGAAAGGACGGACAATGTCTTCAATATTGTCTTTGAATCCGGGACCGTTATCAACAAATAAAATAGTAACTTTTTCATTTGTTTTTTCAGTTTTTATATAAATTCCTTTATCTTTTTTATAAATGGTATCGATCCAATAAATACTATTATCAATAAGGTTCATTAACATTGTGATAAAAAGCCTTTTATCACATTTTATGGTTTCAATATTTGGATCATAATCTAAATTTATGTTTATTTTATGATTAGCTAATCTCGTAGCATAATTTTTAAGTGCTTGGTCAATACTTTCGGTTAAAGAAATAGGTTTGTCACTGCCTTTTTTAACAATTGATACTATTCCTTCTACATAATCTTTTAATTCAAGTACTTGATCTTCTATTGTTGCTACATCAATTGGATATTCCCTAATAGTTTCTTCCATTCGTGGAACCAATTTTTCTATTTCATGCATTGCAAAAGAAGCTGTCATCCCAACTCCAGCAGGAATCAATAATGTTTCTTTATCTTGGGCATATCGTTCCTCTATCTTTTCAGCTTCTCGTAACACCAACTGTTTTTTCTCCTCATTAGAAAAATCAACATTATTAACTATTTCTTTAAAAGCATCTAATTGTTGTTCTAATGATCCTTCTGCTCCTTTTTTATTAAATTTCAACCATCTTTCCCTATCTGAAGTTCTTTCAGATTTAAACTCATTTAGTATAAATTCGAGTAAAACCACAAGAAAATCAAAAGAATAATTATTAATGAATCCTTCTCGATTTGTTTTCTCAATAAGGGAACTAGACTTTTCATCATCTAAATAAATAAATCCAATATTTTGATTATTGGAAAACCAAGTTTTATTATTTACCCTTTTAATATCCAGCCCCAACCAATCGTTACCAGGATCTCCATAATCAAAAATTCTTAAATCTTGTTTAAATACTTTTATACCTGAATGCTCTCTTAAAATACTTTTTATAAAGGATGGAGATAGAGTATAATCACGTAATGATACAGAATCTAAATCATAAGAATATAATTCGAGCATGAAAGAACCAAATGGAATTATATTTTCATTGGAATCATATTTTTCTAGAAAAGTATTAATTTCCTCCTGATTGTATTCTTTTTTCAGAAGATATTCTTTATAGTATGGTTTTAAGGTTCCTTTGATATTCCATTTATATTTCTGTTTACTTTGAAGATCATTGCTCTTAGCATCTATTGAACGAGTTCCGATTTCTTCATTATTAGATAGAGCAAAATTGTACTCAAAAGTCATATCATAATTCTCTTCAACCAATACTGTAAGTTTGTAAGGTGCAGACTTTAAAGCTTCTTCAATACTAGGAAAATCATTTAACCACCAGTTGCCAAAGTCAAGTTTAATATCAAATTTATTTGGATCATTTTTAGGTGATAACATTGAGATTGTTTGACGTTTAAGTTGTCTCGCCATACCACGGCTCCAAGGTTCCTTAAGATTTCCTATAATAATTTCTGTTCCATGTGAATTTTTGAAGTGAAAGGTTTCAGAGTTTTTCTTAACTTCCCAATTAATTTTTACATCTTCAAGATATTTACTTTGTGAATAGGATCTCCAGTCAATTTCGACCACAACTTCATAATCTAATAAATTTATTGATTTAGCTTTACCAACTTCATCAAGAATTATCTCTGCAGGACGACTTATTAATTTAATTGTATGTCCTAATTTATGAACTGCAAAACGACCAACTCCTTTTTCTCCCATCGGGACTCTCCAAAAAATAGGACTCCTTTTAATTTTTCTGGAACCGTCAGAATTGAGAGGTTTTCTAAAGTCTGTTCCTGGCTCAAACCAAACTTCTTCAAGTACTTCTTTTGTTATCCCTGTTCCTGAGTCGGTAATTGTTATTGAAGCTTTTTCTAAATCTTCGATGTTTTCAAATTTAACAAATGCACCTTTTGAGTCAGCATCATAACTATTTTTAATTAATTCATAAATAGCCATTACGCTACTTTTTATCAACTCTTCTCCTAATAAAATTAAAATATGTGCTTTAGGTTTAAATGTTGATACAACATCAAATATTATTTTAAACGTCTTATTATCACCATAAATTGTGATTTCTTCTTTACCTATAAAAGCAGCATTTGGAGAATAATATAAATTATATTCATCCAAGGTAATTTGCCCATTAGATGGAGAATCAATTTTTTTTATAATTTCTCCTGTTACATTTGCCAGATCTAGCTTAAATACGGAGTTTTTTTGAACTTTATATTCAAAAGAAGCAATTGGCTTTTCTTCTACATTTATCATAATAGTTCTATTATTTTTTTTGCAATCCCATACGCCATCAGTGGTGGTACGGCATTGCCAATTTGTTTAAAAGCAGGAGTTCTTGCGTTACCATCCTTAATTCCTTCAAAAAAATAATCATCAGGAAAAGACTGTAATCGTGCGGCTTCCCTCACAGTAAGAGAACGATTCTGATTAACATCCGGATGTATATAATAATGTCCGTCTTTTGCAATGTGAGCAACAACTGTCTGTGAAAAGGGTTGATCTGATGCTACTATTTTAAAACGGTCAAAAAAAGATTTACGGTTTTTATGAGTCTTTAACCTTTCCGGAAGATCGTTATAGCTTAACCTTTCTTTATTCTCATTCCATTTTTGTACAGCTATACGATAAATTTCTTTATCCTGATCTGTATGGGGTCTTGCATGATGCTGTGTAAGGATATCTATTCCATTACGGATAAAGCTTGAAGTGAGATAGGTATTGGCTTCTGTTTTATATTTTGTAAAATGCCCCTTATTTTCACCTGCCTGTACTTCTGGTAAATCTTCCAAAATGGAGGAAACATTGTCACCGGATACTAATTTTACAGATCCAAGATTTGGAATTTCAATTTTATGGTCTTGCTTTACTCCAATAATAATAATTCTTTTTCTATTCTGAAGTACCCCAAAATTGTTTGCTTCAATTTTAAATATTTTCATGTCATAGCCCTTTTTCAAAAAAAGCTTTTTCATGTTATCCAGATAGATGCCATTTCCTGCAGACAACAGACCATATACATTTTCAAATACAAATAATTTAGGTTGATAAATTTCCAGGTATTTAGCATATTGTACATATAAGAAATTCCTTTTATCCCCCTTCATTCCATTAGAAGATCTTGCACGGCCTGCCAGCGAATATGCCTGGCATGGTGGCCCGCCAATGATAAGGTCTACTGATTTTCCTTTTAATTGTTTTTCTATTTCATTGTGAATAGTCTCATTATGATCATCCCCTATAGGAAGATTGATAACGGAATTAAGCAATTCTTCAGGAACTTTATTATAAAGCTCGCTTCTTGAAATTTCTCCTTTTAGATAGGAGATGTATTCATTAAATCTGTTTTCAGATTTCAAATAATGATAGGCTACACGTGTTTTCAGAGTATAACATGCGGCCTTATCCATTTCAACATGGGCAACAGGTTCATATCCGGCTCTGATAAAACCTTCCGATAACCCTCCCGCACCGGCAAAAAGATCAATATATGTAAATTTTTCAGACATTCTTAAAAAAATTGGAATTAAAAAAATCAGAAAATGAAATTTCAAGACCTGTGAGTACTTTCTTTAATGTTTCAATTGAAACGTTTCTTCTGCCCTTTTCAATATGAGTCATAAAAGATCTTTCTATACCTGCATTAAAAGCAACAGCTTCCTGTGAGAGTTTTTTTTCAACCCTTACTTCTTTAATTCTGTCTCCGATTTTTTGTTTAATATTTTCCACTGTGCTAAAATACTTAAATGTGACTTATAAGACAACGTGTTTTAAGTCACATTTATTTGTTGCCCTTTACTATTTTTATTAATTCTGAAAGAGTTTGTTCTTTTTTATTACTTTTTAAATCACACTCCCAGATTATTAATACTTTCCAGCCTTCGTTTTGTAATGCAATATTTGACTTCTTATCATTTTCAATATTTTGATGAATTTTATTCAACCACCATTCCGTTCTGGTTTTTGGAACTACAAAGTATTTGCATCCTTCATGTCCATGCCAGAAACAACCATGTACAAATATTACTGTTTTATATTTTGGAAGAACAATGTCTGGTTTACCAGGTAATTTTTTATCGTGAAGACGATAGCGAAATCCATTTGCAAAAAGAAATTTACGTACGAGCATTTCAGGCTTGGTATTTTTGCCTTTTATTTTGCTCATATTGTAGCTTCTCGTTTCTTTACTATGGACGTCAGCCATTTTTTATTTCTTCTCAATCAACCTCTCCAACTTCTCAATCATTTCCCTCTGCTGCTGAAGCATACGTTCATAAAGCTCAACCATTTTATCAAGAGGATTAAAAGTACAATGGAAATTTGCTTGTCCGCCATCACTAAAAGTGTTTGCAACAGCGCTATCATGGAAAGTATTTGCTATAATGTTGATTGCTGATTCCTCATCAAAATTCTCAATCGCTTCTGCAGGAACTTTCAAAATCTTCGCTACCTGTGCCAGAATATCAGATTCTACGGTTTCTTTTTGCTCTAAAAGGGAGATTTTCTTCTGGCTCCAGTCGTCGCCCATTTCAAAAGCCAATGCTTCCTGCTTGATTCCCAGCATTTCGCGGAAACGCTTTATATTTCTACCCTGGTGTATTTTTTTATTTTGCATATCTGTGTAACTCATAATAACAAATATAAAGCTTTAGATTAAAAAAATAAAGCGCTATTTTAAAATAAATACTATTCTAAAATATCTCTCTTTCAGAATAAAATATCCTTTCCTCAGATGGTTTATGCTTCTTATTATGCCTTCATTTGTATAAAAATAACACCTATGAAAAGAAAAAGAAGAATGACCAGCAGCAAATATAATGAACTGAACAATCGTTACCTTACGGTTTTCCTCAAATCATTTTCAAGAGCGTATGGCAAAATAGTCTACTTCCCCGAAATAAGAATAGCAGGGAAGTGGGTACAGCAATGTGGTTTTAAGGCAGGAGATAAAATACTGGTTACGGTGAGCAGAAACCAGATTATTTTGGAAAGGGAAGTGGATTATGAGGGATCAGTATGATTTTTTTGATGTTTCTGCCCAGTTCAGGATAAAGAGCAGGTCTTTTAAGATAAGCTACAAATGTTTTGATAACTGTTGATATTTCATTGATTGTATTAAAGTTACAAGACAAATGTATCCTATTAAAAACCATATTGCATTGAGGCAATATTAATTTTGAACGTAAATCTGTTTAAGATTTTGTAATAAATAGAGTCCGGTAATTAATCAGTGAAATATCTTATTTTTGAGGTGAAAATGAAATTGCAAAGCATTGATATATTTTGCTTTAGAAAGATAAAGTGGTAAGCGAGCGTACCTGGTGAAGTCCAGTGAAAAGTCTCTTGCAGATTTTTGGAATGTTAATCTGCAATATCAATTTGCTTCAGGAAAGATAATATTCTTCGGTTTTCTCCTGTTTATGAGAAAAATCGTTTCTTTATATGTAAAGAGTTTTTGCTTTTTTCTTTACAAAAATGTCTGTCCAAAAATATATGGAGTACAGTCATAAAAATGGCGATTCTATTCTGCTTTTTCACTAGGGTAGGTATTTTGTTTTTTTATTAACACACTAAAAGGTGTGTTGTTTTATGGTTGCAAATGTATAAAATAATTATATAAAATAAAAAAAATGAGATGAAATTATCCTGAGAATTTTAATGGTTTGCTGCTATGGAAAGCATGCTCAGGAAATTGCCTTATCTTTGCGGTTTCTATGCCTCCCGGCATTAATCAATATTATTTGAAAATGAAATTTTTATTAGACTTTTTATTCCTTGTTGTACAGCTTTTTACAGAACCTTATTTTTTAGTATTTCTTGCAGTGGTTATCATTGCTCTGCTCAAAAGAAAAAACAAAGGCAAAAACCTCAGAATAGGAGTTGGCTTCTTTGCCGTTTTGATGATCGTTTTTATAGGAAATGGCTTTCTGGGTAAACTGATTTCCGGATATTTGCAGAAAAATTATGTAAGTCCTGTTGCAAGTAAAAATAGAGTTCCTCAAAATCCCGTTATTGTTGTATTGGGTGGTGGAGTTGTAGACTTTGAGCACGCAGAAAAGCTGCATACATTGTCTTATTCCAGATTGGTAACTGCTTATCAGCTGTACTATGAATACAAGAAAAATAATCTGCCTTGTAAAATAATAATTTCCGGAAAAGGAAGAGGCCATACAAGTGAAGCAGAATTATTCCGTGAAAATTTTAAAAAGATGGGAGTATCAGATGCTGACATTATTAAAGAAGATAAAAGTATGAATACGTATGAAAATGCAAAATATGCCAGCAAGATCCTAAAACAGCTGGCTCCTTCTGATGTATATCTGGTTACCTCCGGATTTCACATGAAAAGGTCTGTGGCTCTGTTTCATACATTTGGATTAAAGCCTGTTCCACAAGCCTCAGATTTTATTGATACTGAAATTACTGTATTTCCTAACAGTTATAATGCAGCATTTACTTTTGTGATGCTTAAAGAAGTATTCGGAATATGGCAGGTACAGCTGTATAACAGTTTGGGATTGAATGGATAACCATCTAAGATTATGATATAAAACCGGACACTTAAATCTACCAGGTGTCCGGTTTTTTTTATAATAAAATGTTTTAAACTTTACAAAGCCACAAAAGTTATTAAAGCTTCATTTTAAAACACTTGAGTCTTAGTTTATTCATAAATTAATTAAAACCTTAATATTGTTCCGTACTTGGAATTTAGTCTTTGTATATCACTGGGAACAAAGAGGTTGTTGTTAAGATAAATATTTTTGATATTATTCATTTTTTCTTTAGGTAAGGTAAATTCTTTTAGTTGATTACCATTTAGGTAAATTGATTCAAGATGATTAAGTTTCCAAAAATTATTCGGAAGTTTTTTTAGTTTGTCATTTTCTATGTGCAATATTTTCAAATTATTCATTTTACTGATCAAATCAACATTCTTCGACAGATCAATGTTTTTTTCATCATTTAAAAATAACTCCTCTAAATCATTGAGTTTAATAAAACTTGGTGGTAAAACTTCAAAATCATTTCCACTCAAATCCAGAACCTTTAAATTAGTTAATGAGCCAATTTCTTTAGGGATTTCTTTGAGATGAAGGTTTTTAAGACTTAAATATTTAAGGTTTTTATATTTTAACCAATCAATGTTTCCTAGTTTTTCCGGCTCTACGATGGTTAACCGCAAAGTGTTTTCGGGATTTTCATTAGCTTCCCTAATTGTTCTAAACTCATTTAATTGCTGTGATTTTGCCATTGTTCCTGTCAGTAAGAAAATAAATAACAATGTTCCTAAAACTTTCATTTATGTTATATTTTTTGTTAAATGCAGGCTGAGAATGCAATGATAATTATCTTAGAAAAAATCATTTCCAGCCTTGCATAAGTATGATCTGTTATTTCACAAACTCAAGTGTTCCGTCTGTGAGACGATAGAAGGCTCCTACAATCTTTATTTCTCCTTTATCTTCCATTTCTTTAAGAATAGGGCTTTTTTCACGAATCTGCTCTATAGCATATTTTACATTATTCTCAGAAACGAGTTTTACAAATTCATCATTTTTAGATGTCTTTGATCCCGTAAAATCTCTACTCATTTCCACGGCAGGTTTTATTTTAGAAAGCATTGCAGTTATATTACCTAGTTGTACATTATCTATAGCTCCTTTAACTGCACCGCAATGCTGATGTCCCATTACTAAAATTAATTTTGCACCAGCAACTTTACAGGCAAATTCCATACTCCCGAGAAGATCTTCATTTACGAAGTTGCCAGCAACCCTTCCTACGAAAATATCGCCCAACCCCTGATCAAAAACATCTTCTACAGGTACCCGGCTATCAAGACAACTTAAAATTACAGCTTTTGGAAATTGTCCCGGAGCAGATTTTCTTGCCTGTAAGCTGTGATCTCTTAGAGTAGTCGTGCCAGTTTGAAACCTTTTATTACCCTCAATAAAGTCCGCTAGTACTTCATCCGGTGTAAGTGCTGCCTGCTGCTCCTTTGTCATAACGTATGAGATCACAGGTTTCTTCACTAGTTGTTTTTTTTCGGTAGACTTGCAGGAAAGCATTATCAAGCCTGCTGCTAAAACTAAAGGAAAAAAATTTCTTTTCATAATTGACTGTTTAATTGAATGTGCCTACTTTTTAAATGGTGTTCAGCTTGTCCATTTTAATGTTTTTCATATTAAGAAAAGCGACAAAAGCTATGCCAAATAATAGTATTACTATTATAATTGTAGTATTTGATACAATGGTATAAGTTTTGCTTATTTTAATTATAGTTTTATATTTGTATTCATAATAATTACTACAATGGAATTTCAGTTAAAATTTAAAGTCAACGAAAATCTTTATCTTAAAGATCCTGAAAATAGCGAAATAGGCAAAGCTATTGTAAAAAATGCTATTGAGCTGATTTATGAAACAGGATTTGAGAACTTCACATTTAAAAAACTGGCACAGAAAATCAATTCTACAGAAGCTACCGTTTATCGGTATTTTTCATCAAAACATAAACTTCTTACCTATATTCTCAACTGGTATTGGTCTTACCTGGAGCTGATATCCAAGTTTCGCTTGCTAGAAATAAAAGATCCTAAAGAAAAAATAGATAAACTGTTAAACATTATTACACATCAGGATCACGCCAATACAATGATAGAAGATTATGACCTGATAAAACTGCATACAATAGTTATTGCAGAAAGCAGCAAAGCCTATTTGGTAAAAGAAGTAGATGAAATTAATAAGGAAATGGTTTTCAGTCCTTTGAAAAGTCTTTGTGCTTTTTTTGGTGAAGTCATTTCTGAAGCCAAACCGGATTTTCCTTATCCCAGATCATTTGCAAGTACACTTTTGGAAACAGCTCATGATCAGCATTTCTTTAGTGAACATCTTCCAAAGCTTACAGATAATCATACCCCCAAAAAGGATCATAAAAATTTTGTGCTGGATTATCTGCGTTTCATAACCACCAATCTTTTAAAATAAACCGATCGATGGAAAACTCTCCAAAAAAATACAGCAAACAACTGTTTCAGTACATTACCAAGGACAAAAAAGATGTTACCAATATCTATTTTTACGCTATCCTCAATGGTTTGGTGATGCTGAGCATACCTTTGGGCATACAATCTATTGTCAGTTTTGTGATGGGAGCAACGATGGCAACTTCTATCTATATTCTGATCGCTTTTGTAGTTTTAGGAACTTGGCTGAGTGGTTTTTTCCGGCTGAAAGTAATGCAGATCATTGAGAAGATACAGCAGAAAATTTTTGTTGAATTTTCTCTTGCCTTTGCTGAAAAACTTCCTAAAGTAGATTTATCACAAACGAGAAAATATTATTTACCAGAACTTGTGAACCGTTTTTTTGATACCCAGAATCTGCAGAAGGGAATTTCAAAAATCTTACTGGAAATTCCGACAGCTCTGATCCAGATTTTATTTGGAATTCTGCTGCTCTCATTTTACCATCCCTGGTTTTTGGTTTTTGGGGCTTTAGTGGTGATCTGTGTGGTCATTATTTTCAGATTTACAATGGAAAGCGGAATCAAATCCAGTATTGAAGAAAGTGATAAAAAATATGAAGTGGCTTCCTGGATTGAAGATATTGCTGCATCTGTAAAAACATTCAAATTCAATTCTAAGAAGCAGATTCATCTTGCAGAAACTGATAATAGAGTAGTACAGTATCTTGATAATCGTACGGAGCATTTCAAGGTATTGGTTTTCCAATATAAAACGATCATTGCATTTAAAGTAATCATTACATTGGTAATGCTGGTGATTGGAACTTATCTTTTAGTAAACCAGCAATTGAACATTGGTGCATTCATTGCCACCGAAATTGTAGTGTTAAGTATTATGACAGCTGTCGAAAAACTGATCAAAAGTCTTGAAAGTTATTATGATGTAATCGCTGCGTTGGCAAAACTGAATAAAATTACCAATCTGCCCGAAGAAAAATTGGGCACGATAGATTTTGAATCTCAAAAAGGAGGTTTTGAAATAGAATGCAAAGAAGTACATTTTTCTTTTAACGATTATCAGAAAATTTTTGAAGATGTTAATTTTAAAATTAAAAAAAATTCGCTTACCGTTATTTCAGGTAAGTTGGGAGCAGGAAAATCTATGCTTCTGAATATGATCAGCGGTTTTTATGAACCCACTTCAGGGAGTATTCTTTTTGATAAAATACCGCTTAAAAATATCGATAAATCTTCACTCAGAAACCTGATTGGTTTGTATCTAAAAGATATGACGATAATAAAAGAAACCGTTTATGAAAATATAGCTCTGGGTCACAATGAAACAACAGTTGAGCAAATTCTGAAATTATCTGAAGAAATAGGGGTTGAAGACCTGTCCAGCCAGTTCAGCAACGGTCTTTTAACCAGGATTAGCGAAACGGATACTGAAGTATCCTTTAGCATCAAAAAGAAAATATTGCTGCTCAGAACATTAGTGGGCGCCAAAAAATTATTGATACTGGAAGACCCGTTTGAAGGAATGGATGATACTTTTAAAACTAAAATGAAAGAGTATCTTATAAAACTGAAACAGGTTTCTACAATCATTGTAGTATCAGAAAATGAAAACCTAATCAACGATGCAGATCAAAGGCTGCTGGTAGAAGACGGAACAGTGAAAACTTTATTTAACAAAAACTAAAAAAGATGGAATTGCAGTCAGTTAATAAAATATATCACATCCACAAAAAATCAAGGGTTAAAATATGGTTTCTTTTCATATTGATTGGAGGCATCATTATACTGTTTTTGCCGTGGACCCAAAACATCAAGGTAATGGGAAATGTAAGTACGCTTTATCAGGAACAGCGTCCGCAGCAACTCAATTCACCAATTCCGGGCAGAATCATTAAATGGTATGTGAAAAACGGTGATTATGTAAAAAAAGGCGACACTCTTCTTCAGCTTTCTGAAGTAAAAGAAGATTACCTGGATCCGCTTTTGGTAAGAAGAACCGAAATGCAGGTGGAAGCCAAAAAGGGTGTGAGAGATTATTACGAAGCCAAAGTTGGAACCACCAACAGCCAGATCCGGGCTATGAATTCCGCAAGAGATTTAAAACTGAATCAGCTTACAGTAAAAATCAGTCAGCTCAACAATAAATTGGCAGGAGAAGAAGCAGAACTGGAAGCAGCTAAAAACGAACTGAGAATGACTTCCGACCAATACGAAAGACAGAAGAAAATGTATGATGAAGGTTTGGTTTCGCTAACCCAATTTCAGCAGAGAAGTGTTTCTTACCAAAATGCTTTGGCTAAAAAAACAGCAACCGAAAATAAATTAGCCCAAACCAGACAGGAAATTGTGAATGTAAGCATCGAACAGAATGCAGTCATTCAGGATTATAATGAAAAACTGAGCAAAACCGAGGGCGACCGTTTCCAGAGTATGGGACAGATTGAAGGAAGTGACGGCGATATTGCCAAACTCGAAAATCAGGTTGCCAATTACAAAGCAAGACAAGGTTTGTATTTCGTGATTGCTTCTCAGGACGGACAGGTTGTACAGATCAATAAAGCCGGAATTGGAGAAATTCTGAAAGATGGAGAAAGTATCGGAATCATTGTTCCTGAGAAAGTAGATTACGCCGTAGAAGTTTACATTAAACCTGTCGATTTGCCTTTGGTAAAAGAAGGACAGCGCGTGATGTGTATTTTCGATGGTTTTCCGGCGATTGTTTTTTCAGGATGGCCGAATTCCAGCTACGGAACTTTTGCAGGAAAAGTGATTGCGGTAGAAAACAACATCAGTGCAAACGGAATGTTCAAAGCATTGGTGATTCAGGATAAAAATGAAAAACAATGGCCTCCGAAGATCAAAATGGGAACCGGAGTTCAGGGAATTGCGATTCTTAATGATGTTCCGATATGGTACGAATTGTGGCGAAATATCAACGGATTCCCACCGGATTATTATGAAGTAAAAACCGAAAAATCTTCAAAAGATGAAAAGTCTAAAAAATAAATTTTCAGCGCTTCTCGTTCTGGTTTGTATTCAGTTTTCTTTTGCGCAGGATTCTCTGAAACTCTCTCATCAGGAATTTCTGAATATTGTGAAGAATTATCATCCGCTGGCTTTCAGATATCAGCTTCAGAATAAAATTGCCAATGCAGAAATTACCAAAGCAAGAGGAAATTTTGATCCGGTGATTGCAGGAAAACTGGGAGAAAAAAATATTGACGGAACAAAATATTACGAACAGAAAAATGTAGAACTCGGAATTCCTACTTGGTACGGAATCGACATTACCGGAAGTTACAATTATCTGGATGGAGAAAAACTGAACAGCAGCGAAACAAAAGGAGGTTTGTATCAGTTTGGGGTTACGGTGCCTTTGGCAAAAAATCTTTTGTATGATAAAAGAAGAGCAATGCTTGACCAGGCAAAATTCGGATTGAAAATGACGGAAGCAGAGCAGACCGTTCTTACCAACGAGCTTCTTCTTGATGCAGAAAATACATATTGGGAATGGGTGAAAACCTATGAAATCTACAAATTACAGAAATCGGCTGTAGAAATTAACAGACAACGCCTTGAGCTTACAAAAAAAACATATCAGTACGGTGAAAGACCAGCAATTGATACAGTGGAAGCTGCTTCTCAATTACAAAGTTTTGAGCTTCAGGAAAGAGATGCTTATCTTGGTTTTGTAAAGAGTACTCAGGAGCTTCAGATGTATCTTTGGAAAGAAAATCAGGATTTTTATGAAATTTCAACGCTTATTTTTCCGTCTTCCAATCTCGATCAGCATTCCGGATATACCGATTATGATTTTTTGGTACAGAATTTAGAATCAAAACAGCTTCAGAATCATGCTTCACTGGAATATTATTTTCAAAAGCAAAATATTCTGGAAAGTGAAAAAAGACTGAAATGGCAGAGTTTTCTTCCAAAACTGGATTTTACCTATAATTTTTTCAATAAAGAAAATTACAAATCTGAATTTCTGCCTTTATTTGATAATAATTTCCAGTACGGACTGAAACTGGAGATTCCCATTTTCATGAGACAGGCAAGAGCAGATTATGAAATTGCCAAGCTGAAGATTTCTCAAAACCAGCTGGATTCTCAGCTTAAAACCCGTGAACTGGAAACCAAAATTGAAACCTATAAAAACGAAGTCAGTAATTATTTTACGCAGATTGATATTTCCACCAGGAATCTGAATAATTACCGCAGACTTCTGAATGCAGAGGAAATAAGGTTCAGCAACGGGGAAAGTTCTTTATTCCTGATCAATTCCAGAGAAAATAAATTACTGGATGCCCGAGAAAAAAATATTGAGCTGAAAGCCAAATTCCTGAAAAGCTATAACAAACTGAAATGGCTGAATGAGAATTTTTTGAGGTAAATAGTCTTACGGATATTTCTGGGAATTGAATGCAGGTAAGCTTGATATTTTTAAATGAGTTTATACTGAAGAAGTTCCCTGAAGCCGTTAAAAGCTATTGGGCAGGAAAAATGTAAAAATAACGGATTCTCAGGAGGTTAATACTCTATTTCATTTTTGCAATAAAAATCCTATAATTTATATTATGTTAAATTGTGTGTTGTTTTAGTTTCAAAGATCTACAACCACACGTTGAATTTTATTATTTTACACTCTGATTGATACATCAGATTTTTTCAAGTAATATCTAACTCTATCTAAGTTGTTCTAATAGCTTCTAAGTATATCAAATTCATCTGCTTGCAAATTATTTTAGAAATGGCGGATTAAGGAATTTCTACATTAAGTCCTAAACCCGCCATTTTTGTAAACTGCTGTAAGCAGAAGTTTTTCTATTTATTTAATTTTTCTAATTCGGGTAATTCATTTTTGTACTTTTCAACGTCCCAAACTAAATTCCAATTTTTAACGTAGTCAGAAATTGGACCTAGGCCAACTTCCTTCCTTCTTTTATCTACATTGTCAGGATCAATTAAAGGTAAAACATATAGAGCTTTGTTATGAGGATTGGTTCCTATCTGACTCCCATATATTTGTTTTCTGCCTTCCCGGATTTCTATTCTGTCAATTAACAAAGCTAAAGAACCTGAACTTGCATTTCCTTTTGTTACCGCTTCTTTCATCATGGGTAAATATTTTTTTTGCGTTTCCAGATCTGAATGCTGAATCACAAGAAATAATGCACTATTGGCTTGTGCGCCTACTTTGTCTTTGCCAACCCAACCTTTTTCATCTAATATTTTTTTTACCTTTAATAAGTTAATTGAGTCTTTCTGTATTGTTATTTTCCAAAGATCATTCATTTCTTTAGATTCCGGACCGAATTTTTTTTGAGTTTCGTTCATTTGGATTCTGTATTTTTGGTCTTCCTCAAGAATTGCCAATAATTCAGCCTGCAATGGTTTGTCGTAATTTGCTTCTAGTAAAGCTAATTTCTCTTCTAATTTTTCAATGGTTTTCCCCCACTCTTTTTTTGAATGTAAATTTTCTAAATCAGTATCAGAATTTAAGTGCTTTAGATTGGTCCAGCCTTTATCTATTGATAAGTTCAGCCATTTAAATGCTTGTTTTGTATTTCCTGCCAAAGAAGATGAGCATGCCCCATTATATAAGTGACTTGGATTTTCACTTTCAATTTTAAAAGCTTTACTATATAAATCTGTAGACATTTTATAATCTTTTGTCTGATATAATTTATGAGCTTCACTTATTAATTTTGAATATTCCTGAGCATTAACACCTGTGAATAAAAATAATAATAACAAAGTGTAAATAGTGTTCCTCATTTTTTTGTATTTAATTCCTAATTTTTAGATGGTTACGTTTTGTTTTTCAGCTTAATTTAATTGATGTAATTTTCCTAAAGCCATTTATACTACGAATATAAAGTTTATTTTGATGATGGGATTGTTAAGAAATCACAAAAAAATTATCGTAAGTTTTTCCATAAAATAAAACTATCAATATTTATAAATAGTGATTTCATATAAAATCTTTTACTTGTTATAAGGGTATTCATTAACCCAATGAAAACCTCTCTTATTTAACTTATAATCTTCCTTTTTCTTTCTTATTGTATTGATTTTTATAGAATCAATACCTTTATTTCCAGTAAAAACAATACTATCTTTTTGAGTACTGTAATGCAGGTAAGCATATAGGTCCTGATGATCTATTTTACGAAGCATAAGTGTGTTTTTTTCAGTATCTAAAACACTCTGAAACGTTTTAATACTGTCATTATTCAGGATTACTTTCGTCCGGCTTGGAGAAATGACTAATAGCTTTTTCCAGCCGACAGAATCACTGTTTGGTATTTCCTGGTTGTTTATTATAAATTTATCAACAATATACGCACCTTCCATTGGAACAGCCGGAGGCGTATAGAACAGTGCTGATGAAGAACTCAATATAAAAAAAGCTACTACACACCATTTGAGTCCAGTAACTGTAATACCCTTCCATTTTTTGTCGAATATTCTTTTTTGAAAGCGTAATTGCGATGGCTGTTGCAATACAAAAAAACGATATAAAGCCATTGCATCGCCGCCTACAATAAAAAGACAAAGCCAAACAATATGACTGGAAAATATTTTAACCGGCACATCATAAAAAAAATTCAACAGAGCTACATTGATCATCACCGTCATGGAAAAAAGCGCACCAAAAGTCTTGGTTCTCCTGAAAAGAAGCAAAAGTCCACCAATAACTTCTAACAATCCGGAAACAAATGTATAACCACTGGAAGCTCCCATCATAGTCCATACCATTCCCATTGGCGACATATCTCCTACTCTTTCTTCCAGCCTGCCAATTGTGTTGGCAGGAAACTGTCCGTCGTGAAGTTTTGCAAAGCCATACGAAAGCATTATCATAGCTACATAATAACGTGCTACTACTACCGTAAACCAATGTAAGTCTTTAAATGTCCGCTGTTTTTTGTCTGCGAAAAGTATAACGAGTGCAGCCACTAGCGCTAAGCCAATATTTACAAGCACTACCCAATAATCTAATGTAGTATCGCCGCTACCAGTCATTGTAATATATTCTATCTGTTTTTGCTGAAAAACATTTTTACACAACCACAAGACGCCACTCTTATGTATTCCCTCTAAAGGTGAAAACTGGGATGTAAAGATAAAAAGATACACATAAGAAATAATCCACAGATGCATGAAACGTAACGCAGCATTGCGCTTTTTTTGATTGGGAAAACTGATCGATTTTGTATCCATATTAATAATATTTATTTAAGGCATTTATTTTTCTGCATCCAATGCAAGCTTCTTTCTAAATTCAAGAGTTAGCTTGTAGCTTTCTTCAATTGGAACTTCCTTTTTTGATACTTTATTAATATCCTTGCCTTGTTCCGTCCATAAGTAAGGAAAAAAGTTGAATACCTGGTCGCCTTTAAGTTTTGCTACCTCACTTTTCCAATTTGTCCATCTGTATCCTTTATAGAACTGATCAAGATTTTTATTAAAGCAAAAATTCAAAAATTCAGTGTAAGTAAGGTCAAGAGGTTCATATTCCAAATTATCAGGAGCCAAATAATAAACTTTTCCTAAATCGCTGCCCAACCCACCACCATTAAGAATAAATATACCTCCAATTGCATCGTCAGCAATTAAAAGATATGGTATTGGCTGCCCATAATCTTCAAATGTTTTTCCTCTATTCCATTCTGGCAATGACCTGCTTAGCTTATCACTTCCTGAGCCAAGAATCCTTATCCATCCATTATCAACCAAAAGTCCCCCTGTCATATAAACAATTGAACCCATTGGAGATTTAGTGGTAACTTGAGTTTTATATAAGGCATCCTTTGCCTTGTTTGTATCCACAGGCAATATTTCCACTTTATTTTTTGCTGAGTCTATCCATTCTTTTACAAGAATCCAGCCTGGATCTTTATCGTTTATTAATTCATCAATAGAGCGCATTTTTGTTTGTCCATAAGTTGTTAATGAGAATAAGGATATTATAATAATCGTCAAATATCTTGTCATGCTTTATAGTTTTCTAAAAATATAATTAACTGTATACAGTGCTGCATCATTATTTTATCTCAATTTTGTTGTAAGCAATCCATCGTTTTAAATTACCCACCATTCTTTTTAAATGATCTTCATTCAGGAAAATATTGGTCCAATATTCAAATCTGTCGCACTGGATACTGATATAATAGTTCATAATGGCCAGACAAGCGAAAGGCAATAACTTTTTTTCTTCGGGAGTAATTTTAGTTACAGTCTCATAACCTCTTATAAAGCTGTCTGCTTTTACCTGATACTCTTGTTCGTTCAGATGGGTTGTAAATAACTGAAATAGAAAGTAAGAAATATCAAAGCATAAATAACCGTTACCACAAAAATCAAAGTCAAAAAATGTGATTTCTTTTTCATCATCAATGTGCAAATTGTCGAACCAGACGTCAAGATGAACCACTCCATATCTCATTTTCTGTTTTTCTTCATTTTCCATTTTTAGCGTTAAAAAATCAGAGAGACTTTCTAAAAATTCAATTTCGCTGGTATTTTTATTATAGAATTTTTTTGTTCTTATAACAGGATTCTTAAGCAGGTTTTCAGCGTTGTAAGACATTCTCATCAGCTTGATATTTTCTGTTGATTGATGAACTTTTGCTAAAGCTTGTCCAATCAGAAAGCTTGTTTCGGGTGAAAATTTTGCTGTTTTTATGCCTTTAGCATATGAAAATAAAACGCCAAATCTGATTCCTTCCGGAGCTTCAATTTTCTGGATAAATTTATTTGATTGATCAGCTATGGGAAAAGCAATTTGTCGGTCTGCCTCTTTCAGATGATTGAGAAGTCTTAATTCTTCTTCAATTTCTAATGGAGTTCGCCAATGATGGGTGTACACTCTAAAAACGTATTTGTTTTCACCATCATGAACGATGTATAAGTGGTTCATCGCAAGCCGAAATATATTGCATTCCGTTTTGTCAGTTAATCCATATTTTTCTTGAATAAGTTGACCAATTTCATAAGGTGAAAGTGTGCTGTTTATTGTCGTAAACTTCTCTGTCATTTAATTCTCGTTCGTTTCTGGTTATAAAGTGATGCAATTTCGTTAACGTTTTTTTGGATTGGATTACAGATTTTTTTTTCAAATCCAAGATTTGTTGATTTTAATATAGTGTCTTTTAGTATTTATATCTTTCATAGTTCTGGGCAAGCAATGAAGAAGTTGCAGAAGTGAAAATTAAAAGTAAGAGTAAATACTTTTTTATCATGGCATTGGGGCTAAATATCAGTTAAGACTCAAATTTACGGATTGTGTTGATATAAAGTTTGTAATGATGCTAATGTTTTTTTATTTTATCCAATAAAAGCTCCAAAATCCGAAGATTTTGGAGCAGAGTTAAATAGCTAACTTTTCGGCTGTTCTACTATTGCTTGGTGATTTTATTGAAAAAAGTATCACCTTTAAAGATATAGTCTCCTGAAGGATATTCAGTCAGATCGATGGTATTTTTCCCTTTTCTAAACAATATATTTTTAATGAGGTTACCGTTATTATCATATAAATAAATATTTTCATCTGCTGAGGATTCCACGTTGATCACTCCTGTCGTTGGATTAGGATAAGCGGAAGTTTTCGTTTTTGGGGAAGCTTCTCTTGTTGACAGATAACAACCTGAAATATAGGAATCTCCAATAATATTAAACCCTTTGTTGATCAGCTGTGCTCTGGCCAGCATAGCTTGCGGTGTAGAATAAACCAATCCTGTTGCATCTATAGTTCCGGACGTAATTGTTGAGTTCGCCCAGGTAGGATTATTATTCAGAGCGATGAGAAAGTTACTGTAATTCGTACATGATAAACCTGCATTTTTAAATCCGAAATAGATTGTATTCCAGCTGAAGTTTTGAAGCTTGATATTCCACGAAAAAATATCCTGGTCAAAATGTAAAGCACCCGCAAACATATTAAATCCGGCGAAATAATCAACCTTACTTACATCCCAGTTTCCGATGGGCTGATTGAACGATACTGCATTTTCAAACATATGCTCAAAATCTGTCACTTTACCTGTATTCCAGTTATCAAGAGGCTGATTAAATGCTGTCGCATTATAGAATGTATAGCGGAAATTAGTTGCATTTTCTGTATTCCATGAATTTAATGGCTGGTTAAAAGCTGTGGCATCTGCAAACATGGAGGAGAAATCAGTTCCGGATATCGTATTCCAGGCAGAAATATCCTGATTGAAAGAAGATGCAGAAGAAAACATGCTGCTGAAATTGGTTACTTTTGCTGTATCCCAGTTTCCGATATTCTGATTAAACAGTGTCGCTCCGCTGAACATACCGCTCATGTCCGTAATACGGAATGGATTCCAGTAAGAAAATGAAGTATGGCCTGTCAAAGATGAACAGTTAAGGAACATTTGTGATAAACTGGTTATTTGTGTCAAATCAGGAGTATCTGCAGCCGTTACATTAAGATTGGGACAGTTGGCGAATGCTCTGTCGAATTGCTGAAGCCATGTTGTATTTCCCCACTGGCTGAGTTCTATAAGTTCCTGATTTCCACCAGGAGGCATGATGTCGGTATTGGCCCTGAACCCGTAAAATAATCCGTTACCGCCGGATACTTTTAATTCGTAAGTGGCCTGCAGAGGATCTGGATGGAATGATGGCCCAAAATATATAAGTAAAGGCTCATTGCTGCTAGAGGTTACATAATCAAACATCCCGTTATGCTCAGGATATCCTACTTCTTGCCAGTAAATGGTGTAATTGGTTCCTGTGCCGCCGAATTTTATTGAATGATCAATGATGCCGTTTGCATTGGGTTTCCAGATGGTAGTAAATTCATTCTGCGCATAGGAAATGCAAAATAAAAGGAGAAAAATGATTATTAGTTGTTTTTTACACATAATTTAAAAAAGTTGTTTTAAGGTTAAAATTGGGTTGGGTAAGACAATTAATTTCCCGGGATTCTTTATCTTATCTCTGATACAAAAGTACTGGCGCACAGCGACAAAACTCGTCGTATTATAATTTAATAGCCTTTTTTTTTAGTTTTTTTTGATGAAAATTTTTCTATAAAAACATGGGTGAAATCAGACCAATGCAAGAGCCATAAAAAATAATAACCGTGTAAAAAAAATGCAGCCGTCATTGAAATAACAACTGCAGAAAAATAAGGGTTTTATATAGTGATTTTCACACCGTTGGAAATCGTAATGCAGGGAAGCGGACTTAGGAATTTTAACTGAGAGTTTTGAAACCTTACTTCACAATTAGATCATTAATCTATAGATATTTATAGACAATTCGTAAGGATGTAATTTTTAAAACCCTGGAATGTGTTGAAATTCAGGTGCTAAAAAGTACCTTTTGTTATGTGAATTATTTTTATATTTAGTGAAAACTAAAAACCAAAAAAACTCTTTATGGACAAAATATTTTTTTTATTTTCTTTTTTTTCATTCTTTTTGGTAATAAATGCTCAGAATTTTAAGTGTAAATCTGCACATATCGGAAAATTTCAAATAGATAATGGCGAGTATGGAATTACAGTTATTGAAAGAAATAGCAAAATCCAGACTGAAACAAACACAAAAATGGGTTATAAGGCAAGGTATGATGTCACTTGGATTGATGATTGTCATTACGAATTAAAAAACAGAAAAGTAATACAAGGCAAAATCCTGGAGGGAAGCACTCCTGATGATGTACTGAGAGCTGAAATATTAAAAGTTATAAACAATAAGGTTTTCTTAAAACTAAGTTCTAATTTTTCTGATGAAATAATGGAATGTGAAATGGTTAAGATAAAATAATTATGAAAATGGTAAGCATTCCGGATTTTGTTTCGATATTTTAAATTTTCACATAAAAAAGAGACTGCTTTTTTAAGGCAGTCTCGTGATTTTAATGTCATGCTTACTGTTAGCAAGTAGAACCGCACTCAAGTAATTTGATGTGAACTACACCATTCACAACACATTGTGTCTGGCATAAAGCATTAGTTACAACAGTGCTTACACCGCCCACTGCTCCACCTACTGTAGATCCAACGCCGGAAACTACTCCACCAACGATAGTACCTACACCGCCTACTACTCCGCCCACTACTCCTCCTATTCCACCTAGAAGTCCGCCGATTGGATCCAGTAATCCATTACCTGAAATAGCTTTTAATTCGTTTCTGTCTAATTTTTTTAAGTTTTTCATAACTATAATTTTTATATGATTATTACATCACTAATATATGAATAATTATTTATTGATTAAAAATTAATTTAAGTAAATTAATTATATGTTATTATTGTTTAATATTTTATTAATATGAATGTATTTTTATCAAAATATTAATTTCGATTATATGTGATTGATTTTCTAAAAGTTAAAAATAATAATTCAATTTGGGGAATTTTGAGTTATTATTTTTATACTAAATATCATTTATTATTATCTATTTTTTAATTGGTTTTAAATTTTAAATATTTATCTGTAGATAGACCTTCAGTAAGATAAAAACTCATCTTTGAAGCATTTAAATTGATTCATTCTGGAAAAAAGATAAGAGTAGAATAAAATTTATGTTCTTCTTGTAGTAAAAACCGTTCTGTTTATTGATAACGGAATCAAATTTTGTATTTTTGCTGACATACTTATATCAATGTCAGTTTTTTCAAATAATATACGCTTTTTAAGAGCCAGGAGGAAGCTCTCCCAACAAAATGTAGCCGATGAATTATTGATTTCAAGAGTTCGGTATTCAAAATATGAAAACGGAATTTCTGAACCTCCTATCGAACTGCTGGTGAAAATCTCAAAATATTTCCATGTAAGTATTGATCTTATGCTGTCTGTAGATATTGAGAAACATCCGGTAGATGAAATGCTAAAGCTTCCGGATAACAGAATTGTTCTTCCGGTAGCGGTAGATAATCAAGGAAATGATACCATAGAAATTATTCCCCAGAAGGCTTCAATGGGTTATCTGGAAGGTTATAGTGATATCGAATATATGGAAAGTCTTCAGCGTATTGCTCTTCCTTTTCTTACCAATGGAAAATACAGAGCTTTTCCTGCGGATGGGGATTCTATGCCGCCGTTCAGAAACGGATCTTATATTGTCGGAAAATACGTGGAGGGAATCAATGAACTGAAAGAAGGTAAAACCTATGTTTTTGTCACCTTAAATGACGGGATTACCTATAAACGTTTTAAAGAAAGGAAAGAAAATGCGATCTGCGTAAGTGCTGATAATTCATTTTATGAACCTTATGATATTCCTTTTGAAGAGGTAGTGGAAATCTGGCAGTATGCTTCAGGAATTTTCCCTGAAGATTTTGAGCCGGGTGATTATGAAAGCTACAATTTTAAAGAGATGTTCCGTGAACTGAGACAGGACATCAGGGATCTTGACAAAAAGGTTTCAGGCCGTCGCCGTAAGCAATCCTAATATTTACAATATTTATTAACATACTCCTGGTTTTTACACCGGGAGTATGTTTAAACTCTCTGGTTTAAGGGGATTCAATAGCATCATAACTTTTCGGAGTCAGGATTACTTCGTTTCCTTTATTTGGTAATTTGTGTTCAATTGTTTTAGAATCAGTTTGTCGTCTTAGACTACTATAATCAACTTAATTTTAGATTTCTAAATAATTGTAATCCTGTTGTTATTTCCCGGATCATTTCTTTTTCCATGACACCAAAATCCATGTTGGGCTCTGCTTTATTCTCCCAGCTGGCAGTAAGTTCTGTAAGTTTTACCAACCCTGCTGTTCCTGCTGTTCCTTTGAGTTTGTGAAGAATCAATTTCAGATTGGTACTGTCTTTTTCAGCGGTGCTTTTTTTAATGTTTTCTTCAGCCTGAGTAAGTTGTTCTATTACAAGATCTAAAAATACTTTTCTGAAGTCTTCATCATCATCACCTATTTGTTTATTCAGAAGATTTATATCCAGATAATTTTCTTTATTTGAGGGAAGATTATTTTCATTAGGAATGTACTTCTTCAGCATTTCCAGCAGATCATTTTGTCTTAAAGGCTTAGGAAGGAAGTCATTCATCCCGGAATCCAGGCATTTTTCTTTTTCACCCAGTACATTTCCTGCAGTAACGCCAATAATCGGAACATGGGAATATTCCGGGAGTAAACGGATTTTTTTGGTTGCTTCAATACCATCCATTACCGGCATCTGAACATCCATTAAAATAATATTGAATATTTTTTCTTTACACTGCCGAACTGCCTGTAGTCCATCCGTGGCTTCCGTAAGCAGAGCATCGGGAATGAGTGAGCGCATCATTTTATGATTAAGAACCATGTTCACCGGGTTGTCATCTACAAGTAAGACCTGTGGCGACTGCATCAGTATGGAGGTTGCGGCTTCCGGCTGTGCGTTGTTGGTTGTTTCTTTTTCAGTATTTTTTACAGCACGTCTCAATGTTTTGTAAAGCTCTTCGGACTTGATAGGCTTCAGCAGGAAGTAAGAATTGTTTTCCTGACGGAAAGAATTGATAACATCGTGTTCCTCAGAAGACGTATGGAGAATAATCAGAGGAGATGATTCATTCTGTTCCTCAAATAGTTCTTTGATTTTTTCTATGGTTTCCAACCCGGAAATAACCGGCATATGATAATCCATCAGAATAACATCAAAACGTTCTCCTGCCAGCAATATCTGAAGTGCTTCCATTCCGTTGGCAGCAAGCCTGGAATCTATATTTTTATAGGCAAGCATGTGCTGAATAATAATCCTGTTGGTTTCATTATCATCTACAATAAGGACCTTGTTTATATTCAGCTCTTCATCTTCATGGCTGTAGCACATTTCATAGGGAACCTCTATATCAAAATAGAAAACAGAACCTTCCTGAAGTTCGCTCACCAGTGATAAACTGCTTCCCATGTATTTCAGAATATTATTGGAAATGGTAAGTCCGAGACCTGTTCCTCCATACCTTTTGCTGATAGAGCTGTTTTCCTGAGTAAAGGCATTGAAAATATGCTGTTGTTTTTCTTTAGGAATACCAATTCCGGTATCTCTTACTGAAAATCTGAGTGTGATATTTTTGTTGTCTAAATTCAGTTTTTCTACTTTAAGTTCTATTTCTCCCTGTTCTGTAAATTTCACTGCATTGCCAAGAAGGTTGATCAAAATTTGCTTCAGCCTTGATTCATCCAGCCAGATGGTTTCAGGAAGTCCCTGTTCTATATTCAGCAGTAATTCTATATTTTTTTTCTGTGACTGGTAAAGGATAACATTAATTACCTGACCTACCATATCATAAATATTGGACTTTTCAACGATGAGATCCATTTTTCCGGATTCTACTTTGGAAAAATCAAGGATATCGTTGATAATACTCAATAAATTTTCTCCTGATTCATTGATATAATTAAGATATTGAGTCTGTATCTCGTTTAACGGAGTTTTTAAAAGGAGGTCGGAAAAACCGATCACACCGTTCAGTGGAGTTCGGATTTCATGGCTCATATTGGCCAGGAATTCAGATTTTGCTTTGCTGGCAATATCTGCCATTTTCTTGGCATTTTTCAGTTCTCTGTTGATTTTTACAGATCCTGTAATATTTTGTGCAGAAACAATAATTCCCCCGATAACATTATTGGAAAGATACCATGGGGTGACTTCTACGCTGTAATGCTGAATAATTCCCTTGCCTGGAACCTCTATTGCCATGTCTTCATTCTTGTAAGCTTTTCCCGCCAGTGCATTCTGATATATTTTTAATCTTTCATCTGGTACATTGGGAGAAATTTTAAACATGTTTTCACCAATAAGCCTGATGTCGTTCATCTGGAACTCTTCTTTCCAGCTCCTGCTTACAGAAACATAATTAAGATCTTTGTCAAACATCGCAACTGTAGAAGGTACATATGTAACAAAAGACTGCAGCATAGCCTCTTTTTTGGCCAGCTCAAGGTAGATTTTTTTGAATGTATCAATATTCTGAATGATTCCGTAGACTCTGGTGCATACTCCGTTTTCAAATTCAGGTATACCTTTTACTCTTACCCAAATCATCACGCCGCCATTCTGTACAAGCTGTAATTCTTCATCGTAGGGTACACCTTCTTTTATAGCTCTTTCCAATAAGAATTCCAGCCTTTCCCGGCTTTTTTCACTGTAAAAGCCCAGTGCATTTTCAAAATCCGGCTTAAAATTTTTATCTATTTTATGGATTTCTCTTGTAGACTGCGACCAGGTTACGGTATTATTTTTCAGATTCACTTCCCATCCTCCCACCTGGGCAACAGCACTTGTCTGTTCCAGCATCTTTTTGGTATGAACCAAATCTTTTTCCAAAGTCACTCTTTCTGTAACATTCAGTGCGGTGCTTACAACGTTAGGGTTTCCTTCTTTATTAATTTCAACAAGATTGTGGTACATCCAGATCATTTCTTCACCTTCTTTGGTTTTCAGGATCATGGTTCCGGAATCTTCATGATTTTTGTTGATCCGTTCGAGATATTGCTCAAGAAGAGGCCAGTTTTTTTGGGGAACAAGATCTTTTAAATTCAATCCTTCTACTTCTTCGGCAGAATATTGCAGGATTTCTCTCCCTTTTTCGTTGACAGCAATGATATTCCCTTCCATATCATGCATACTCATCAATCCTATGGCATTTTCAAAGAAGTTTCTGAAGCGGCGCTCAGAGCTTTCCAGTTTAAGTTTTTCTTCAATGCGTTGGGTGATATTGATTCCGAAACAAAAAATCTCTGAATGGTTTTGATTGAGCTTTAAATACCATTCAATAATGATAGTTTGATTACCATCTATATTGGTTGTAGTAGTAAAAGTTACTTCTTCATCCGTATTGGGTAGGTTTTCGGAAAGTAATTGAAGTTGAGAATTATGATTTCCTATCAGGTCCAGGAAATTCTGATTGAGAATCTTACCTTTATCTCTTTGAAAAGTATTTTCAAAAGCCGGGTTAGCCTCTTTCAGTAAGAAGTCTTTATTCAGAACACAGATCAGGTTATTGGAAATAGTAAAGGTCTGTTGAAAATACTCCGCCTGGATATTTTTTCTTTTTCCCAAAAGGACTTTTGTAATGGCCTCTCCTATTTTTTTCAGCGTTGAAACCTGATCGTCTGTAATTGTTTTAGGTTTATAATCAATCACACAGATTGTCCCTAATACGAATCCTTCATCATCAATCAGAGGTACTCCTGCATAAAACCTGATTTCGCTTTCAAGAATAATTGGATTATCAGAAGATCTTTCATCTGACAAGGTATCATTGATGACTACGATGTCCCCACTTGCAATAGAATACTGGCATAAAGTGCTTTTCCTGTCTACAAGATCCATAGCAAGTCCCACACAGCTTTGAATGGTCTGGGTTTCGCTTTCCATCATGGAAATAAGCGCTGCAGGACAGCCTGTCACCATGCATGCTGTTTCTGCAAAAATGTCTAACTGGGGATCTTTTTCAAGATTTAAAAGATTAAAATACTCCAGTTTCTTCATTCTCTCTTCTTCATTTGCAGGAATTGGATACTTCTTCATATGTTATATCAACAATTAGAGATTTTTCTTTTTTTCATTATTAAAAAATGAAAATCAAGACATTAAGGTTAATATTTTAAATGCTTTAAATCTATTTAAAATATTATTTTAATATGTAAACCAAAGTACGAAATAATTTTGTATTCTATTACAGTAAATGTGTTAATAAAGCTATATAAATATTTATTTCAGATTAATTGAGAGAAATATTACATTTTAAAAGAAATAATACGCATTATGAAAATGAAAAAGTACCATGCGTAAAGTATGGTACTTAATGGATGAACCGGGATCAATATAAGTATTGATTATGTATTTTCTTAAGGTCTGACGATTGGTGGTTTAGAAAAAGTCCATTCCCGAAAATTCGGGAATGGACTCACCACTTATCATCATCCAAATCACAACTAAACTATGAACAGTGAGGCAATAGTTTGTGCATCGCTGCCACTTAAGATTTCGTCATAAGCTGCAGAACCTGCTGCTGCACCAAAAAGAGCGCCTGTATTGTAACCAGCCTGATTGGTATTGTCTTCTCCGGCATAAACAGGATTGGTAGCTGAAGGCATATTTCCTCCGTTTGCAAGTTCAATCCATCCTTTGTTGGCTCTCATTCTTCTTACCTGTGAGGCATGCCTTGCTTCAACGGAGTGAATCTGCAATGCTGCCTGAAGTACCACTTTGTTGGACATCACATTTCCGGCCTGTCCTTTATAAGCCCTTACTCCGGTATCTTCAAAGGCCTGAGCAAGGATAAGAAATTGGTTATAATCTGTAAAAGGCATGAAATTTCCGCCGGCTGTAAAATCAAAAGTAGGTTTATTTCCGGGAGTTGTTCCTAAAGAAGTCAGTGTGCTTTTCAGAAAGCTTACGTGAGCGGATTCATGTTTTGAAATCTGCATGAAAACGGTTCTGTCTCCATTGGGGATCAGTCCGGGGGTTGACAATCCTATGCTGTAGTATTCATTTTCGAGATATTCCAGTACCAATGCCAGTTGTAAAGCATCTGTAAGGGTACTTTTTAAAGCAGCACCTGTTAATGCAGTTTTTGTAGTTTCTGCTTTGGCAGGAGTAGCCATCATCGCCCCCAATCCAAGAGGTATTGCTGCTGTAGCTGCTTTTTTTCCGAATAAAGAAATATTCGTAATGGTTTCCAGTCTTGAAGCTTCTGTAGTGAAAAATTTGTCATCAGAAAGCTTATCCAGTAATCTAAGAATATTCATAATGTGAGTTTTAAGGTGAATGATTAGTTGATTCCTCTTTCTTTCCAGGTAAAAGGTGTTTTGATAAACGCTCCGGCAGCCATTACAATATCTTTCGGCTCTTTGGCAAGGTCAAGTCCATTGGCATCTATCACATCATCTCCTGAAAAATCTGCTGATCCGGGATTAATTAGATTCCGGATGGCAGAGGCATGTCTGGCTTCCACGGAAACTATCTTACCGGCAATCACAAGGTAAGCAGGATTGGAAATATATTTCCCTGCTCCATTGTAAGCTGCAACACCGGTATCTTCTAATGCTTTGGCTGTTGCTAGTACTGAGTTCCGATCATTAAAATTCACATTCGGATACTGGAATTCAAGTTTAGGAAGCACATGATCTGTGGCACCGCTGATTGCAACTTTGAAGAAATCACGGTGAATAACTTCGTGGTGATAAAGATCTGTAAAAACCTCTTTTTCAATACTGGAAATTCCCGTATAAAAATTGTTGACCACTTTCGTATAAAAATCTGCTTCCAACTGTTCCAAAGCATAGGCATAATTAAGTACACCTACATCTCCTGTTCCAAGATCGTGCTTGGATTCTTCTATAATCTGGAAGTCATCATCATCATTACATCCAATGATGGTAAGACCTGCGATGGCTAATCCTACTCCACCTAATTTTAAAAAGTTTCTTCTACTGGTATCAAGGGTAGCGCCCTGATTAGAAACCTGAATTGTTTTTTTCATATTATTAATTTTTAGTGTTGGACACATAAGAGGAAGAAAAACAGCATAATGGATATGCTGTTTGAAATCTTAGAATTTATTATGGCATCAATACCGTGTCTATTACATGAATTACCCCATTAGATTGGTTCACATCGGCAATTGTTACTTTTGCGCTGTTTCCTTTTGCATCTTTTATGTAAAGATCTTTACCTTTTGTCCAGAATGTAAGGTCTTCACCCTGCACTGTTTTCATCATGCTTTTTCCGTTTCCTGATTTTACGGCTGCCCAAATTTCTTTGGCACTGTATCTTCCTGGAAGAACATGATAAGTTAAAATAGAGGTAAGCATTTCTTTGTTTTCAGGCTTTACAAGATTTTCTACTGTTCCTTTCGGAAGCTTTGCAAAGGCAGCATCTGTGGGAGCCAATACCGTAAAAGGTCCTGCACCTTGTAATGTTTCTACCAGGCCGGCAGCTTTTACCGCAGCTACAAGGGTTTTGTGATCCTTGGAGTTGACAGCGTTTTCAATAATGTTTTTGGAAGGATACATAGGAGCTCCTCCTACCATTACTGTTTTTTCTTTCATCGTTTGTGCAGTTACCTTTCCGCTGAAAGCAAATGATAATGCTACCATTGCTAAAACTGTGATTTTTGAATGTGTGTTCATTGTGTTGATTTTTTAATTAATTGTATTTAATTGTGCTTTTAATGTCATTTACGAGTTAGGTTTTATTTTAGATTTAAAAAAAAATAAAATTTATTTTAAATCATTGATTTGTAGTGTTTTATTTTTTATCCGAAACAAATTCAAGACAGATCGAATTCATGCAGAAACGTTTTCCTGTAGGTTTCGGACCATCATCAAAAACATGACCAAGGTGAGAATCACATCTTCCACATCGTACTTCGGTACGCTCCATGTGATAAGAGGTGTCTTTTCTGTACTTCACGCTGTTTTTATGGATGGGCTGATAAAAAGAAGGCCAGCCACAGGTGGTGGCAAACTTAGAGGTTGAAATAAAAAGAGAATTTCCACATACAGCACAATAGTAAGTGCCTTTTTCATCAAATTCATAATATTTCCCTGTAAAAGCAGTTTCTGTGGCACCTTCTCTTGCAACCTGATAGAGCTCTGGTTTTAAAATCTTTTTCCATTCGCTATTGCTTACTTTCAGAATATTTTCTGAGGTGTGAGAATAATAGGGATTTTTAGCTTTGAAAAGTGTGCTTTGTGCTTTATAACCTTCTAAACATAAGGCAAGGCAAAAAGCAAGTATTGTTTTTGAAACGAACGTTTTCATATTGATTTTTTTTAATTATTTTCTTAAAATCATTTACGAAATAAAAGTTTACTGAGATTTTGTTGGGAATTTATTTTATTTTATTACATTTGGATAGAAAAATAAAAGCTATTAAAACAACCTATTCTGAAGAGCAACTTATCGTTTTACTAAAAGAAAAAAACGAAAATGGTTTTCATTATCTATATGACCACTATTCCGGTGCGCTGTATGGGATTATTCTTCGAATCGTTCAGTCTAAAGAATACACTGAAGAAGTTATTCAGGATGTTTTTGTTAAAATATGGAACTCTATCCATCAGTATGATACTTCCAAAGGCAGATTTTACACTTGGATGATTAATATAGCACGGAATACCGCCATCGATTATTTAAAATCGAAAGCTTTCCAAAATGAACTTAAAAACCAATCACTTCCGGATTTCGTATATAATACTGCAGAGCTTTCAACCACTAATAATTCTTCCGATTATATTGGATTTAATAATGTGCTTGAAGGTCTGGAGGCAGACAAGCAGGAGCTTATAGACCTTGCTTATTATCAGGGATATACCCAAAACGAAATATCCGAGAAACTGAAGATACCGCTGGGAACGGTAAAAACAAAAATGAGAAATGCACTGATGAAATTAAAAGATTTGCTAAAAGATTATCAATAAATTGAACACTAAAGAATACATATCATCCGGAATTATAGAATCTTATATTCTAGGCCATGCTTCTCCTGAAGAAGCAGGGATTTTGGAGTGTGTGATGAAGAATAATGCTGAAGTAAAAACAGCTTTTGAAGAAGCACAAAAAACGTTGGAAGATCTGGCGACAGCTCAGGCTGTAACACCTCCAAGTGATTTGAAATCAAAGATCTGGAATAAAATTCAGCAGGAACAGACTGTTGAAGAAGTGTCTCCTTCCCTTCCTGCAGATCTCCCTGAAGTAAAAGGACGGACAGAAAATAATACAGACATAAAGGAGTATCAGAAAAATACGCCCTGGAAAACATATGCTATAGCGGCATCAGTATTATTCCTGGTAAGTGTTGGAGGAAATCTATTCTGGATGAATACTCAATCTGCCAATCAAAAAGAAATGGCTTTAATGATAGCAGATAAAAAGCAGCAGGATCAGGCTATGGAAAAAATGAACCGGAAGATTGATATGTTTTCCAATCCAGATATGCAGATGGTTATGCTGAAAGGGGTAGAAAAACATGCTGAGGCCAAAGCAATGGTTTTCTGGGATAAAAAGACAAAAGAAGTTTATCTGAATGCGGAAAAACTTCCTAAAGCCCCAGAAGGAATGCAGTATCAGCTTTGGGCAATAGAGGATGGAAAACCGGTAAATGCAGGAATGTACACTGAAGATAAAGACAGCAGGACTGCTTTGGCTAGTATTCCTAATGCACAGGCTTTTGCCATTACACTTGAAAAAGCTGGTGGAAGTAGTGTTCCTACTATGGAAAATATGTTTGTAATGGGGAAAATTTAAACCCGTTTACACAAAAAAACAAGGCGGACACAATCAATCCGCCTCGTATCTCCCAAATAATTAAATATGAAAAAATATGAATGTCTATACCAGACAGGCCTTCAGCATCAGATCGTGAAGGTCTGTATTTTTAATAAACGGCTGTAAAAGTTCGTTTCCTGGACCATACGCAGCTACCTCCACATAATCTCCGGAATGATCCATGCTGATCCATCCTACAGAATTCCTGCTTTTTTGAATTTCTGAATATAATTTAAAAGGCAGTTTCTTATAATTATAAAGTCCTTCTTCTTTTTCAAGACCATTGTAGAAGCTTAACATATGCCTGGCTTCATCGTCATTCAGAGTAATCCTGTTGCTCTCATAGATCCAGTCTTTAATGTCTTTTACCGAATAGTCTTTGTGAATCTTGTTCAGAATATATTCATTGGTGTATTGGTAATCTGAAATGCTGTTAAAATTCTTGGTTGCATCTGTTCCGTAAATCGTTCCCGGATTGGCATTTCCATGGTCTGTAGTGATGATGACTAAAGTATTTCCGTCTTTTTCAGCAAAATCCATAACTGTTTTTACTGCTTCATCAAATGCCAGCTGATCATGGATGAGTGCTGCCACATCATTGGCATGGGCAGACCAGTCTACTTTTCCGGCTTCTACCTGAAGGACAAAACCTTCGGGATGGTCTTTCATCTGATTGATGGCTGTGTGGGCCATTTCAGCAAGAGTTGGCGTATTTTTATACTCCTGAAGATTCGCTCTGTCAATACTATATGGTAATGCTCCTGTACTGAAAATGCCTAATAATTTCTCTCCTTTTTTGATTTCTTTCAGATCATTTTGTGTTTTCAGAATCCGGTATCCTTTTTTGCTGTAAACAGAATAGAGGTCTTTTTTATCGTCTCTTTTTGCAGGGTTGAAAAATTCGTCTCCACCTCCTAACAGCACATCGAATTCCAGCTCTGCATACATTTCTGCAATTTGAGGTTCAGCATTTCTTTGGGAAGAATTTATACAGAATCCTGCGGGAGTAGCATGAGTAATGGTTACCGTAGTTACACAGCCGGCTTTCTTTCCTGCTTTTTTATATTGCTGCCATATGGGAAGGTGTTTCTCTCCGTTAGCTCCCATATTCAACGTCCCGTTTTTAACTCTTATTCCGCCTCCAAAAGCAGAACTTGCCGCTGCTGAATCTGTAACAATAGAACTTGCTGAAGCGGTGTCCATCAAAGCACGGGTTACTTTTTGGTCATGATACAGATTAAGCCAGTTACTACCCTTTCCTAAAATATTCCGTGAGTACAGATCTGCCATTGAAAGTGTTCCGAGGCTCATCCCATCACTTACCATAAAGATGATATTCTTCGCTTTTCCTTTATGGCGAAGTTCGGTATTCTTCCCGAAGCTCCAGAGATCAGATGGTGATAAGGTCAATAACCCTGAAAGCAGTGCAGATCCTTTTAGAAATTTTCTTCTGTCCATATTGTTTTTGAAATAGTGCTGAAAGTTATCGTATTTAAATTTTTATCGTAACATTGTCGTATTAATTGAAAGTTAATTTTAAATGTTCTTTGGAAACGGATCTTCAAAACTTTGTTTTTTGTCAAATAGTTCATTTTCCCTTTCATTAATAAGACAATGTTGAAGGTCTGATAACATTTGATCTTTATCCAGATTCTGTCCGATAAAAACCAGTTCATTGATTCTGTCGCCCCAGTTTTTATCCCATCTGCTTTCTATAAATTTTTGGTTATCTACAAATGAAGAATACTGCACCCTGTGATTCATAGGCATACTACTCCACCAAACTCCTGCTTTTTCCAGTCTGAAAGAACCTCCTGCCTGGGAAAAATTTAAAGCATCATCAGGTCTTGAGGCCAGCCAGAACAAACCTTTAGCTCTGATGGCTCCTTCAGGATAATGATGATTCAGGTATTCCCAAAGTCTCATAGGATGGAAAGGCTTTTTATCTCTGAAAACCAATGAGCTTATCCCATACTCTTCAGTTTCCGGGGTGTGATGATCGGATTGTAATTCTTTTTGCCAGCCTGCAGATGACTGTGCTTTTTCGAAATCAAAAAGCTTTGTATTTAAAATCTTTTGAGGATCAATTTTTCCAAATTCTGAATGGAGAAGAACAGCCTCCGGATTCAGTTTCTTTATAGCTGCTGTTAAAAAGCCAAGGGTTTCAGTATTTATAAGATCTGTTTTGTTTAATATAATCACGTTGGCAAATTCAATCTGGTCGGTCAGAAGATTGACAATCGTTCTGTAATCGCCTTCCATATCAGTAAGATCACGATCCAGCAACATTTCATTAGAGCCAAAATCATTCATGAAATTGAAACAATCAACCACTGTCACCATTGTATCCACATAACTGAAACGGGACAGATCTATTCCACTCTCTTCATCAATATAAGTGAATGTTTGGGCAACAGGAATCGGTTCACTGATTCCCGTACTTTCGATAAGGAGATAATCAAAACGGTTTTCATTCGCCAAACGTTCTACTTCTACCATAAGATCTTCACGAAGTGTACAGCAGATGCATCCGTTACTCATTTCTACTAATTTTTCTTCTGTTCTGGAAAGGGTATTTTGGTTTTCAACAAGCCTTGCATCAATATTAATTTCGCTCATATCATTCACTATGACTGCTACTTTTAAGCCTTGTTTATTGTGAAGAATATGATTCAGTAATGTTGTCTTTCCAGCTCCCAGAAAGCCGCTGAGTACCGTTACAGGAAGTTTCCTAGTCATGATTTTAATGTTTATGATTTTTAAAATTGATAAGATGGCCTGTAATCAAACCGGCAGCTCCCATATAGATCAGAGGAAGATGTACTTCAAACAGAAAATCTGCCAGTATAGAAATAAAAATAAGAGCCAGTGATACCCAGAATAGAAACTTCAGCCATTGCTTTTCTATTTTCTTCGTTATTCTGAAAACTACAACAGCTCCAATGAAAAGGAAAACCAGATCAATATAAGGGTTATGTGATATTCCCAAGGGGACAATCAGTAATAATGGAAAGACGATACAATGAATCAGGCATAAAACAGCAGCGGAGATTCCTACAGCATCAAGAATTTTTGATTTCATAATAGTATGGATTAATTTTCTTATCGTAACTTTGTTGCAAAAGTAAAGATAAAAATTTAAATACCGCAACTTTGTTGCATTAAAAATGAAACAAGTCAGAAATACTCACGCCAAAACTGAAATTTTAAACCTGATTAATGGTTCAGAGGTAGCCCTTACCCACTCTGATATTCAGAAGAAACTGGGAGATCTGTGCAATAGAGTAACCATTTACAGAGTTCTGGAAAGGCTTGAAAACGAAGGTGCTATACATAAGATCGTCAATATTGACGGTGTGGTGAATTTTGCAAAATGCAGTGGGAAATGTACCCATGAACAACATTTTCACAATCATGTTCATTTTAACTGTAAGGAATGTCATTCCGTTACGTGTATTGAAAATGCTATTCCGGAAATCAGTTTGCCGGAACATTTTATTGCACAGGAATATAATTTTATTATCAGCGGGATATGCCCTAAATGTGCTGATCTTTAAAAGTAAAAAGGCAGAAAAGCGAATATGCTGATCTGCCTTTTTTATGGAAATAGAAATTCTTTTATAAAGAAGAAATATAGACTTCTATTTTGGTTCCATCATAATTGAAGGTTCCGTCAGAATTCTTTTTACCCAATACCCATTTCATATCTACAGGTACTGCCCATGCAGATCCTAATGAAAATCCGTTAACAGATCTGATTTCGTTTCCGTTTCCCGTGGTAACAGCTGAATGAAAGAATGTCTTATCAATAAGTCTGTAAAAACCAATGGCTTTTCCTGCCGGAATGGGTGTATATCCATCCCATTTTTTTCCTGCCGGATAATTGAATAAGGTTAACCATTTCTGTCCTGCCGATTCTGCAAGCTGGGTAGGGCTTATCCTGGCGCCACGCATATACAATGCATAGGCTACCACATCATGACATACTCCACTGTTGTATTTCGAAATGTTCTCTTCACCTGAGAGAACAGCATGAGCAACGGGTGCTCTTTCAGATAGGGATAGCTGAGCCTTCCTGGCTCCTTCCGGTGTTATGAATGACATATTATACTATTTTGTTTGGTGAAGTAAAGGTAGGGCTTTAAAATTTAATCACCGATGTTGGAAAATATTTCAAGTTTGGGCTAAAGCCCTTTTTATAGCAAATAATACATTAAGTGGGTTAAAACCCGCCTCCATTGATATATAAATTCATTTGAAAGATTATCGTTAACAATTGATTAAAAAGGAAAAAAGATAAGCAATAAAATATCTAAGGAGTTATTATATTCAATAGGAACGGGCTTTAGCCCGTTTTAATAATATGCATAAAATCCTATGGCTTCAGCCAAAACTTAATAGTTGTAAAGTTTTGGTTGAAGCCTTTAATATGGAAATAACAAACAAGCGGACTAAAGCCCGCTCCTATTGATCAAAATGATAAAAATTTTCTAACAATAAAACATGCATTCATAGCTGAAAAGTTTCCCATCTTTAAAAGTAAAAATAAAAATCCCTGCATCTCCATTCTGAATATGATATTCGTGTGGAGAAGAAATCCAGCGTGTTGAAAGCAGATCACCAAAATGGTTAACAAAATCCTTTTCATTATAGTTGGAGTCCATATGTTCATTTCCCAGAACTACAGCTTCACCGTTTTTGAAGGACATTTTGTAAATACTTCCGGAAACTTTTCCTTTATATTCTTCAAAGGCTACAATCATATCAGATGTTCTGTAAAAATATTGAGGTTCCCAGCCGCATTCAGGGGTATCCGGAATGTCTTTAACCTTCTGCATCTCCAGCTTTTTCATCTGTGTCTCTGTGATTTTTCCATTAAAAAGTTCAGAATTCTTCCATAAGAAATGCATATTCAGGTCTTTTAGCTTTTTCTCATAAGCTTCTGTTCCTGTTTTTTTTGAAAATTGATCTGCCAGAAGAAGTTCAAAATCAATATCTATTTTTGTATTTTCTATCCCTGAATAAGATTCTTTCCAGTAAAGCAATGCCTGTTTAAGGTTTTTATCTTCAAGCCATGCAATTTCACGCAACCTTCCCACCTGAGCCAGTTCTTTTTCCTTATTTTTACCTTTCACTGCAAGATAATCTTTCAGAATTTTGTCGTAGGTAAGTTCATTACCCAGATATTTCATTTGAATATATTCAGGATTTTCATGAAAATGGTCACCAATATAGATCCAGCCATCCTCATATAAAGGAACATAATCTATACAGACAAGTTCATTTAGAGCTGCTCTTCTTATCGGGATGCTTTCTGTAGTAGGGCCTTTTCGTACACGCAGTTCAGATACCTGTATATAAAAATGCGGACATTGATATCCCTCTTTTCCTCTATAGAAATATTGTAGTGGCTCACCCGCTGATTTTTTCCCATGCATGCTTTTTTGTAATGGCTGGCGGTCAATAAAACCAATATCACCGTTGCTTACCTGTACTTTATATTGCGTTTGGGTAGAATCCAGAACGTAAACCGGAGCTTCAGTAGAAAATATTCCTAAAAGATCTTTATTTTTTCCACTTTCACGAAAAAGATGTCCCCATTCAGAAGTATAAACAGGTCGTTGGCCGGGGTTTTGTGCCATGGTATTGTAAAAGCAGCACTGAATCATGCCGGCTGCCAGTAGTATCTTATTCAACATATTGTAATTGGTATCCGTAAAAGCTTTAATATCTTTTGCAGATAGGTTTATAATGACTTCTATGGTTATTCCTTCAAAAATAATGAAAATTGAGGGTTTGTCCTAAAGTTGTTGTTATTCAGAATGGGTATAAATTCCATCCTATTCATCTGTTTTCATTGGGTAGCGAAAATAAAAATACTATTTTTATCGCCCAAAAAAGTAAAGATTAATTATGCCGACTGATGCTTCTCTCAAGCTGATTCCGATGACAACTTTCGTGCTGGAGTATTATTCACATGAAGGATATGCCGATCTTCAGATTTTGAATCTGATGAATAATTATGCCAATTTCTTAAAGAAGCGTTTGACTCTTGGAATGTTTGTCCCTGTAGACCGTAAAGGAAATATCCTGAAAGAACCTAAAAATTATACGGCATGGAAATCTCTTGACCATAATGATGGGAAAAGAACGGACGTTGCAGGTTTTGAAGAATATGCTGAATACCAGAAGGCTGAACAGAATTGTATGTTTGAAGGCTTTAAGGTAGATTATAATGGATATTCCAAAGTAAGAATCATTGCTTCATACGACTCTTCTATTGAATTGTCTTTTAATAAAAATGACCTCCTTCCTACAGGATTCAATGATGTAGAATCACTGACTGTTTTTGATGATATCTTTTTAACATCCAGTGCTTTAAAAGCGATTGGGATAAAATGGTAAAATATTATATAATGAAAACCACTTATCAGAGCTGATAAAGTTTTTTTTTAAATGTTATTGATTTTCTAATATATTTTCAAGTTCTGTTATAAAATCTTTCTGTGCAGTATTGATCCGTTTTTGTGCTTCTTCTGAAGAAAACCATTCCCATTGATCCACTTCCGGAACTTCTATTATCTTACCCGATTTGGGTGGCCATTCTAATGAAAAGGTATTGCTGTAAAGGTCAGAAGTCTCAATATCTCTTTCTAAAGCCCAGGCATAAACGGTTTTTCCGCCTTTTTGTTGAACAGGTGATAATCCGATGAATTTTCCTTCTATTGTTTTACCCGTTTCTTCCTTAAATTCCTTTAATGCATGCTCCAACGGATCTTCATCAGGAAGAAACTCTCCTTTAGGAATAGACCATGCCCCAAGATCTTTATTTCGCCAGAAAGGACCGCCGGGATGAACCAGAAAGTAATACAGACTGTATTTTTCTTTTTTAAACAGCAAAATCCCGGCACTCGTTTTCATAAGCTTAAAGGTTTGAAAAATAAATAAACCCGATGATCAATAAGATGAACCTTTCTTTTTAAACTCAGAAGGTGACGTTTGCTTGTATGCTTTGAATATTTTATTGAAGTGGCTGGCATCATTGAAACCCAGCCTGTCTGCAATTTCACTGATGTTATAATGGCTTTGCAGTAAAAGCTTTTCAGCAGTTTTTATTTTATGCTGCATAATATGCTGTTGTATGGAAAATCCAGTCTGTTTTTTGATGTGAATGCTAATATAGTTCGGGGAAAGCATAAATTCTCTGGCCAGATTTTCAATTTTCATTTTATCATTATCCAAAGCATTTACATTGATATAATACAGGATTTTCTCAATTCTGCTCACATTTTGTGTGATCCAGCTATTTGTTGTAGCATTTTGTATTGTATTTCGGATAAGAATAGTAATAATACTGCAAAAGAGGTCAGTAGTAATCTCTTTGTTATAGGTATTTTTGTGACTGAACTCATACAGAAGAATCCTGGCAAGTTGTAACAGATGGGTCCTGTCTGTTTTACTTTTAATCACCGATTCATACACAAAAGAATGATCTTCCATGAGGAGCTGTACAACTTTCTGAAGTTCATTTTTCTTAGTAGACAGCAGGTTTTCCCAGATATACTGTTCTGTAAATTTTATATAAATAAATTTTGTTTTGCTTTTAATTGAAAATTCATGGCCATCACTTGGTCTGAGAAGAAAAACATCTCCCTTTTTATAAGAAAAAGTAATGTTGTTGAGATGATGAAATCCTTTTCCACTTTCTATAATGATCAGTTCATAAAAATTATGATTGTGATATTCAACGTCCCAGCTTTCCTTTTCAATGCTGAAAACATTAAAAGAGTTGAAATTAACGATTCGTTTCATAGCAGAATGGATTTTTACAAATTTACCATTAATTTTTACAATATATACTGATGGATTATTGATGAATTTTGTCTTATCAATACATTCAAAATGAAACATATAAAACAATCAGTATTGCTGCTTGCATCCACAATTGTTCTGATGTCCTTTTCTGATCATCATGATAGGGACACAACAGAAAAAAAGCAACAGCATGAAAAACAGACTCTGGCAAAAAAATACTGGCCGAATGGAGCTCAATTGGTTATTTCCATTTCTATGCAGTTTGAAACCGGCGGACAGTCGGAAGGCGCAGAAAGCCCTTTTAGTGGAACACCGTTACCAAAAGGACAGCCGGATCTTCCTGCAGAAAGCTGGTACCGTTACGGAGGAAATGAAGGCATTTACCGGATGCTGGATTTATGGAAAAAATATGACATTAAAGTTACTTCTCATGTGGTAGGAACTGCTGCTGAAAAGTATCCTGAAGTTGTTAAAGCTATTGCAAACGGAGGCCATGAAATTGCAGCTCATGGTTTTACCTGGGATAACCAGTGGAATAAAAATTATGCTGACGAACTGAATTTCGTAAAGAAAGGTGTAGATGTTGTGGAAAAGATCACAGGACAGAAAGCTGTTGGCTATAACGCTAACTGGCTGAGAAGAAGCCCGAATACCCTTAAAGTATTACAGGATCTTGGTTTTCTGTATCATATTGATGATTTAAGCCATGATGAACCTTTCATTACCAAAGTAAAAGGAAAGAACTTTGTAGTCATTCCTTATACGCTTCGCAACAATGATATTGTCAATATTGAAGGCAAACACTGGAGTCCCGATCAGTTTTTGGCCCAGCTGAAATTTGAATTTGACCGTCTGTATGAAGAAGGAGCTTCAAAGAGAAGAATGATGAGCATAAGTTTTCATGACAGAATAGGCGGAACACCTGCAATGGTAAATGCCATGGAGGAATTTATTCAGTATACCCAACAAAAACAGGGAGTCGTTTTTATGAGAAAAGATGACATCGCTAAAATGGTGATGAATGATCCAGATACTCCGGTTGACAACAGCGAAGAAAAGTTTAATAAGTAAGGAAGCGGGAGGCTGGAAGAAGGAAGTTATTGAAGTCTGTAAAAGCAAATTAGAGAATGATTGAAAAACACAGTAAAAGTGAATCACAACAGATCTATACCTTCCTTCTTCCGGCTTCCATCCTAAAAATACCACTATGAATACTACAAAAACAGCCTATTTTTTCCTTCGTGTATCGATGGGAATCAACTTTTTGGGACACGGATTGGCCCGTCTCGTAAAACTACAGGATTTTGCATCAGGAATGATGAAAGGTTTTGAAACAAGCTGGCTTCCACAGCCATTGGTTCATCTTTTTGGTGTTGTTCTCCCCTTTCTCGAATTTACAATCGGTCTTCTGTTGATAATGGGTTTTAAAACCCTTATTGCCGCCATTGCCGGAGCTTCTCTGATTATTTTGTTACTTTTTGGAAGCAGTACCGTTGAAAACTGGGAAGCAATGGGTATTCAGATGATCTATGCAGGTTTGTTCTATATTCTGATCAGCAGAATTGATGATAACTACCTGGCTTTGGACAGGAAATGATAAAAAGCAAAAAGTTTGGACAGCTGGGGAAATAAAGGAAGTAAAATAATATGGATTATTCGAATGCTTTTACCTTTACTTTCCTGGCTTTTTTCATGATCTGAGATTATGTTACAACTTCCATTGATTAAGTTACTTTGTTTTTAGAGTTATGCCCGAATTTTGTATCAGAAATAAAAGCAGCTGAAAGTATTGAGTTTATTTTCAGTAAAATAGATAACCTTCAAAATAAAAAATGATGCAAACTATATTAGGAGCCAATGGACAGATTGGAGAAGAACTTGCAAGAGAGCTGAAAAGGAATTATACATCAAATATTCGTATTGTCAGCAGAAATGCTAAAAAAGTAAATGATACGGATACTGTTTTCTCAGCAGATTTATCAGACAGAGAAAAAGCCATAGAAGCCGTTAAAGGAAGTGAGATTGCTTACTTCACCCTTGGACTTCCTATGGATACCGGTTTATGGGAAAAACAGTTTTTGACCATCATGAAAAATGTTATTGATGCCTGCAAAATCAACGGTACTAAGCTGGTATTCTTTGACAACACGTATATGTATCCTCAAAATAATGAAGTTTTAACGGAACAAACGGTGTTTGCTCCTGTAGGACGAAAAGGAATGGTAAGAAAAAAGATGGCAGATATGCTTTTAAAAGAGATGAAGGCAGAAAAAATAAAAGCTGTCATCTGCAGGGCTCCTGAATTTTATGGACCGGGAAAAACTCAGAGTATTACGGATAGCCTTATTTTCAATGCTATTAAAGAAAACAAAAAGCTAAAAGTTCCTTTAAGAGATGATAAACTTCGCAGCCTGATCTGGACTCCCGATGCAAGCCGCGCCACTGCTTTAATCGGAAATACTCCTGAGGCTTATGGGCAGACATGGCATTTACCGGTAGATAATCCATTAACTTATAAGGAATTTATTGCGCTGGCTTCAGAGATTTATGGGAAAGAATTTAAATATTCAGTTATTCCAAAGCTAGCCTTTTCAATTGGATCCTTATTCAATAAAAATGCAAAAGAATTGCAGGAGCTGATTCCCAGATATCAATATGATAACCTGTTTGATGATTCAAAATTCAGAAAGAGATTCCCGGAATTTAATGTAACTACTTACAGAAAAGGAATTGAGCAGATCAAAAAAGAACAGCAATCTGCAAAATAATCCTGTTAAAATAAGTATCTTAGAAACACCATTACCATAACCGAATGGCAAAACATGGAGGCCGATATGAGATTCTTCACTACATTCCAGAACTTCGTTTGCAGACTTTCAGTCTGTGTTCAGAATAAAATACTTACTATATGGTATAAAAAAGAAATAAAATGAAAACACCCGAAAAAATAACTTCCATCACAGCACTCCACAATTACCTGAAGCTGAAAAGACCTTCCAATCCTTTGATCAGCGTATTTGATTTTAATGAAGTGAATGTAGATCCGCAAACTATTTTGAGTGCTGTAACCACGGATTTTTATGTGGTTTCCATTAAAAAAGATTGTGCAGGAAAATGTAAATACGGCCAGCATTATTATGATTTTGAAGATGGAATCATGTATTTTATTGCTCCCCATCAGGTGTTGCAGTTTGAAGACATTCTGCTTTCCGAGGTAAGAGGAAGTGTGCTGGTTATTCATCCTGATTTTTTGCAGGGATATCCAT
The DNA here is from genome assembly GCF_900156015.1 of Chryseobacterium sp. RU33C. Classification (NCBI taxonomy): domain Bacteria; kingdom Pseudomonadati; phylum Bacteroidota; class Flavobacteriia; order Flavobacteriales; family Weeksellaceae; genus Chryseobacterium; species Chryseobacterium sp. RU33C. The sequence goes on from NZ_FTMT01000002.1 coordinate 207,722, forward strand.
TAGCCTCTGTAATAAAGGAATATGGTTATTTTTCGTATTCTGCTAACGAAGCTTTGTATCTTTCGGAAAAAGAAGAAAAATCGGTAACGGACATCCTTGATAACATCAGCAAGGAGATAGAAGCCAATATGGATGGTTTCACCCAGGATCTGCTGGTTTCCAATACTGATTTACTGTTAAAATACTGTGACAGATTTTACAACCGTCAGTTTTTAACCCGGAAAAAAGTGAATCACGATCTTTTGACCCGGCTCGAGAATATACTGGATGATTATTTTAAAAATGAAAAACTGCTGATCGATGGGATTCCTACTGTACAATTTGTGGCAGCTCAAATGAATATCAGTCCCAATTATCTGAGTGATATGCTAAGAGTTCACACAGGACAGACAACACAGCAGCATATTCAGAACAGAGTGATTGAAAAGGCTAAAGAACTGCTTTCTACAACCACTTTATCTGTTTCTGAAATTGCCTATAATTTAGGATTTGAACACCCACAGTCTTTTCACCGTTTATTTAAAAATCAAACCACTGTTTCACCGTTAGAATTCAGAAAATCTTTTAATTAATAGTATGATGATGAAAAAAATATTGATAATCGTAACGAATGTAGATCAGTATGCCAGCGGTAACTTTAAAACAGGATTATGGCTGAGTGAGCTTACCCATATTTACCATGCAGCAAAGGAGAAAGGATGGCAGATTACCATAGCTTCTCCCAAAGGCGGAAATACTCCCATTGATCCTGAAAGTCTGAAACCTCTTGTACTGGATGAAATTTCAAAAAGGCATTACGAAAATCCGGATTTTATAAACGAATTAACGTATACAAAAAGTCTTAATGAGGTAAAGAATGAATCTTTCGACTGCATTTATCTGGCGGGTGGACATGGAACGATGTATGATTTCCCTGATAATACTACTTTACAGACTATGCTCAGAGAACAGTACGAAAATAATAAAATAGCCGCTGCGATCTGCCATGGAGTCGGCGGATTGCTGAATGTAAAACTTTCCAATGGAGAGTATATGATTAAAGGTAAAAATATCACCGGATTTGACTGGTTTGAAGAAACTTTGGCAAGAAGGAAAAATGAAGTCCCATTTAATCTTGAAGCGGCCCTTAAAGAAAGGGGTGTACATTATAAAAAAGCTTTTATTCCAATGACTTCCAATGTTGTGGTTGACGGACAATTAATAACAGGACAAAATCCTTTCAGCTCCAAAGAAATGGCAAAAGTAGTCGTCCGCGAGCTTGAAAAATAAAAACGGGCAATGATATAATGTATTTATATATGGTTTAAAAAAAATAAAAAAACGCAAAGTTTTAATGGTTTCAGATTTTTACTAAAAATGAGTAATGATAGTGTCAATACATGGCATCATTAATATCTACCCCAGATGCCTCAAAATAAAGTAAAACATTAAAATCTTTGCGTTAAAAAAAACACGTTTTTTACGAAGCTTGATTATAATCGGTTTATTATGATAAAATTGATTTTGTTATCGTAATAAGGCTCATCAGGATCACTACTATTCCTACCACAACAAACATTTTCTTTGTTGGAAGTTTTGCCGTAAGCATTGCAGAAAACGGAGCAGTAAAAACACCACCCAATAAAAGTCCCAACACAATATTCCAGTGATGAATTCCTATTGTGAAGATGAATGTAATGGCACTGGTTACCGTCAATAAAAACTTGGCAACAGTAGAACTTCCCACTACATATCTGGGAATTCTTCCCTCTTTGATCAGTGTGCCGGTTACCAATGGTCCCCATCCGCCACCTGCAAAAGAATCTATAAAACCACCCGCCAGTCCCAATACTCTGAGATTGGTTCTTCTTTTGGATTTACCCTGTCCTGACTTTTTATCTTTGAATGCGTTTCTGAAAATATTAATACCAAGATACAAGGTGTAGCAGGCAATAACAGGTTTTACAATATGAGCATAATGTTCACCGTAATGAGAAAGTGTTAAAGCACCTATTACAGAGCCTACAATAGCCAGCGGGAACAGCACCCAGACCATTTTCTTATTGACATTTCCCAGTTTGTAATGACTGAAGCTTCCGGCGGCAGTAGTAAAAGACTCTGCAGAATGAATGCTTGCACTTACCACAGGTGGCGGAACATTCAGCAATAAAAGAATTGTGGTACAGATTACACCATATCCCATTCCCATGGATCCGGCGACAATTTCTGCCATAAAACCGGCAAACAGCATCCAGTAAAAGATATGGCCGTCCTTATTCAGAAAATACTGAATATCATCTGCAAGATCAAATTGGTACACCAAAAGTCCAAATAACCCCAAAAGAAGTAAAACTCCAATAATGGCAAGATAAATATTAGCTTTTCTCTGGGCTGTTTTGGTAATATTGATCAGCTTTTCAATTTCCATATCAGGTTTTGAAGAAACCTTTCTATCAGACAGGTATTCTGTAGTAATTTTGTTGAGTTCTTTCACCTTATAATTGAAATCTCCGGTGAGCTGATTGCGGATATGCTGCATATTGTCCAACACATTATCCATCTCGTCAGGAATCACTTCGGTAAAGGTTTCTCTTAATCTTTTAGCGATGGTTGGAGATTTTCCATTGGTAGAAATGGCTATTTTAAGGCTTCCTTTTTTAACAATGGATCCTAAATAAAAGTCACAAAGATCAGGTTTATCGGCAACATTCACCAATATACTTTTTTTCTGGGCTTTTTCTCTGATTTCCCCAGCCAGCTCAATATCATTTACCGCAATAATGGCAATATCTGTATCATTAAAATCATCATCATCATAGGCTCTTTCGTGAAGGGTTATATTGGAAAACTGATTTTGCAAGGTTCTGACCTCAGGGATAATCTCTTTCGCTACCAGTTTGATAGAAGTTTCCGGTGAATTACCCAAAACAGATTCCAGTTTTTCAAGGGCAACCTTACCACCGCCAATGATCAGCAGTGAAAGGTTTTCAAGTTTTAAAAATATGGGATATAAAGAATTGCTCATCCTGATTACAGTTTTAAGTCATAAGTAAAAGCGAGATAATACAGTCCTCCGATTTCAGGACCTGCGGCATACTGAAAATAACGACGGTTCAGTAAATTGGTAGCTCCAATCTTAATATTCGCATGAATTTCAGGTAGTTTCCATGTTGCCTGAGCATCAATGGTGTAATAGGCAGGGATTTCTCCCGATGCCAAAGGACTTTCCCACATAAAGCCACTCTGCCATCTTGCTACAAGGGTAAATCCTATATTTTTAACAATCTCTCTGTTTCCTACACTTACATTCACCATCCATTTCGAGGTGTTGAAAGCGGTGATAAAAAGATCTGAAGTATTGCTGGAAGCAAGATCATTATAGGAAACATTGGTATTGATATTATAATTTCCTGTAATATTATAACGAATCCCTAAAGATGTTCCATAGCTTTTGTAGGTACTGTTGCTGTTCGTATAAACCCTATATCTGTCCTGCTTGCTTCTGTCGAGCATCGCAAGAACAGCGGTATTGCTTCCTACCTGACTGTTTTTTGGAACTGCCACTTCTACCTGACCAAGGAATCCTTCATAAATATTGTAATAGAAATCCCAGTCCAGCACCAGTTTATTATTGAAAAAAGTAGACTTATACCCTACTTCAAATGAATTGATCTTTTCCGGCTGTAACTTCTGCAGATTGGCTACGGTTAAAAGCTGTTTATTATCCTGAGCCGCCTGAAACTGTGTTTTTCCTGCATCTACATCTGCATTTACTGCTGAGGTGAATTTATCAATGGAAGCCAGCGTATAGGAATTTTCCAGATAACCTAATCCGTCATTTACTTTTGAAAGACCTCCCACTCTTCTTACATTTCCGTTGTTGACGAATGAAAGTGCTTCAAATAACGAAGGAAAACGATATCCGTTTTGAAAAGAAGCTCTGAAGTTATGCTGCTTTACAGGAGAATAGACCACACTTATTCTTGGATTCAGTTTAGCTTCAAATTCCGGGTTTCTGTCGATCCGTAAAGCGGCATTGATTTTTAATTTATCATCAAAGAAAAGTCTGGTAATCTGTGCAAAAGCTCCATATTTCTGATAAATAACATCTTTCCCGAAGGTGCCGTTGGCTAAAGGGATATTTCTTTCATTGACCGGACGATTGAAATCAACAAAATTATTTCCATCCGGAGTAATGCTGTACAAACGGTAGTCTACACCAGCAAGAAGGTTGAAAATCTTCACAAACCTGCTGAAATCGTAGGTAAGTTCCCCCTGATAAAAACGGGATTTCTGTTCAAGTTTTGCTCCTCCTGTTGCCGGAGCTCCTGCTACTCCTCCATTGGCTGAATCCCAGTTATTAATTCTGATGATGGTATTTTTTAATTGCTCAAAGGCTGCCGTTCCCGGTACAACTCTGTTTTTATCTGCTTGCTGACGAGCCAGGATAAATGCATCGTTAAGATTGGCTCCTCCATTTAAATTGTTCTGAAGTGCGGTCTGAAATATATTTTTCCAGTTGGTATTGGAAAGGTTCGTCAGATCAAGATTATCTGCCAAAGGTTTCAGGTTATAAGAATCTCCTGTATTTTCTATGGATACATAAGCTCTGAAGGTCAGTTCTTTTCCTGTCAATTCTACTTTATGGTTCTGAACCGTGGCATTTTGCAAACGGATTTTATTTCCTCTCTGGAAAGTTCCATCCAGTAAGCCATAGCGGTACACGTAAGAAGTTCTCCACTGATCTCCGAAACGGTAATATAATCCTGCATCAAACTTGATATTTTTCACATCAGGACTCACCAGATCTTTCTCCAGATATCCTGTCCTCGAAACGTTGAATGTAGTAGGTTTCCCATTGTAATCCACTTTTACGGCTACACGATTATTTCTTTCATCACCGTATTTATTCCAAAGGTCTTCTGCCGGATTATTGGCGAGTGCAAAATTGGGATTGGCAGTGACTAATGATGCCGGATTCTGGTCGGTCTGATTATTGGAAATCCAATCTGTTCCGCTGAAATAGGAAGCATTCACCTTAACGGCAAAGTTTTTATTAATCACTTTTGCAAAACGGATGGCACTTTCTCCCAGAGAACTTATTTTATGGTTCACATTGTCTACATGATTCACTCCGCCACGGAAATAAACACTTATTCCTTCAGACGTAAACGGATCTTTGGTCTGTAAGCTTGCCAGTCCGTTGATGGCATTCATTCCGTACAACGCTGAAGCCGCTCCCGGAGTGACTTCCATCGACTGGATATCCAGTTCCGTAGGTCCTATTGCATTTCCCAATGGTACACCCAACGTTGCCGACTGTACATCTACCCCGTCCACCAGCTGCATAAACCTGAAATTATTAGGCGAATTGAAACCTCTCGAATTAGGAATCTTTAAAGTAAGACTTGAGGTTAAAAGCTGTAACCCCTTTACATTTTCCAATGTCTCATAGAATGAGGCTGCCGGACTTTCCCTGATGGTTTTGATATCAATTTTTTCAATGGCTATAGGTGATCTTAATATCTTTTCCGGAACTCTGGATGCTGAGATCACTACGTCATCAATAATGGTATTCTGAGGGTTAAGTCCTACTGTTATTTTATTGGAAGGTGAAAGTATTTCAACGGTTTGACCTGTGAATCCATCTTTCTGAATTATCACCCGGAACGGAATGGTAACTCTTGTTCTGAGCTTAAAGTTACCTGCCTGATCCGTTAATGCGGTATCCTGCGTGTTTTCGATCTGTACTTTTACAGAATCGAGACCTTTGTGTGTACCTGTATTTTTGATGCTTCCGCTAAGCTCTATGAGTTGCTGCTGTGCTTCCGCCAGGTTAAAAAATAGAAATGTAAATGCGATAATGCCTGCTTTAGGTAGAAAATTTCCCTGCTTTTTGTTTTTCATTTTTTCTTCATTTTTTAGGTTGAGAATGAAGCTGTCTGAATTTTTACTTCTATGATGAAAGTCTTATATGCTGTATAATATTATCATTGAAGGGCTTAGAATTCCTCCTTTGGAGGGGTGGTGAAAATTCAAAGAATTTTTGACGGGGTGGTTTAAGCCATTAATATTATTGCTGAGGTTGCTTCACCTTCGGTTCGCAATGACAGTCCGGTAAAGTTTCATAATAATTTAAAAAAACTTCAAACAGCTTAGATTGTATTGTTATTTAAGAATCAACAACACATACACATTCGTCTCCCTGAATGAAGAGGTTGAGTTTTTTTGTTTTTTTTCAGATCATAATGAAAAGTAGCCATATAATTAATTTAAAGTGTGTAAGTAACGGTATGAAAAATCGCCAAATGTTTCTTCTGCAAGTCTTTTCTGTACATATATTCCGAAAAGTTCATCCAGAGTGGTAAGAATTTCTTCTTCATTAATATTTTCTTTAAATTTTGTGTTCAGTCGCATTCCTAATCGGTCTCCTCCGATGTGAAGGTTATATTTCCCATAAGCTGTCCCAACAAATCCGATTTCAGCATTTGGGGATCTTCCGCAGCCATTAGGACAGCCGGTCATACGGATGGTAATATCTTCTTCCAACAGACCATATTTTTCAAGAATAGGTTCTATTTTCGTGACCAGAGAAGGCAGATAACGCTGAGCTTCAGCCAAAGCCAGTGAACAGGTATTCAGGGCAACACACGCAACAGAGTTTTTACGTAAGGCGCTTGCTCCGCTGGTATATTCAGAAATTCCGTGTTCTTCTAAAATGTTTTCAATTTCGGGCTTATCTTTTTCATCAATGTCAGCCAGGATAAGATTCTGGTTACAGGTAAAACGGAAATTGGCTTTACCCGTCTGTGCGATTTTTAACAAACCTGATTTTAAAGGATATTCTGCTGTATTAAGGATTCTTCCGTGCTCTACAAATACAGTATAAAACCATTTTCCTTCATGATTCTGAATCCAGCCGTAGCGGTCTTTTCTTTGTGTAAAATTAAATTCTCTGGCAGGTTCAAAGCTGAAGCCTGTTCTTTTTTCTACTTCAGCCCTATACTGGTCGATACCCAATTTATCAATTGTGTATTTTAATCTTGATAATTTTCGGTCGCTTCTGTTTCCAAAATCCCTTTGTACTGTGATGATTTCATAGACAGCTTTCAATACTTTTTCTTCGGTATCTACAAATCCAAGGATGGATGCAAGACGTGCGTAGGTAGCTTCATTTCCGTGAGTTGCTCCTAATCCTCCTCCGGCAGCGATATTGTACCCTACAATTTTATCATTTTCGATAATCGCAATTAAGGCAATATCATTGATGAATACATCCACATCATTATTGGGCGGAACAGCAATTCCTATTTTCAGTTTTCTAGGAAGATATCTGTCCTGATACAGAGGATCTTCCTCTGCTTTACGGTCTACCAGAAGTTCATCATCAATCCAGATGTCATAATAAGATTTCGTTTTAGGAAGGCACATTTCACTGATTTTTCCTGCCAGTTCGTAAGCTTCCTGCTGTAAAGGAGATTCCGAAGGATTCGCTGTACAGGTTACATTTCTGTTGACATCTCCACAAGCCGCAATCGAATCCAGATGCTGAAGATTGAAGCTCTGAATAGTAGGTCTTAAATGAGACTTTAATATTCCATGCAGCTGAATGGTTTGTCTTGTGGTTACTTTTATAGTTCCTGTGGAATGATCTTCAGCGGTTTCATTCAATCCTACCCATTGTTGCGGAGTTAAAAAACCACCGGGAAGCCTAAGCCTGATCATGTAAGAATACAGCCATTCCAGTTTTTTAGAGACACGCTCTTCCCTGCGGTCTCTGTCGTCCTGTTGGTACATTCCATGAAATTTGATCAGCGTCTGGTCATCTTCCCTTATGGCTCCGGTAAATTGATCAGCAAGGCTTTCTTTTAAAGTTCCTCTGAGCCCGTTGCTGTTGGTCTTAATCCTTTCTACCGGTGAAAGGTTTTCTTTATCGTTGTTCATAACTTGTTTCCTTTAATTTTTTGAGTACTTCTTTTAATACACATCTTTAGCATATCTGCCACTCAGCTCCATTTCTTCCAGATAGTTAACAGCCTCTTCTTTGCTGCGTTTTCCTTCATTCTGAATAATCGTGAGTAGGGTTTGTTCCACATCATAAGCCATGGGTTCTTTGGCTCCGCATATGTATACGGATGCTCCGCCTTCCAGCCAATAAAATACTTCCTGAGCTTTTTGTTCCAACCTGTGCTGAACGTACACTTTTTCATGGGTATCTCTGGAAAAAGCAAGATCTAAATGTGTTAAGCTGCCTGTTTTAATAAAATCCTGAAGCTCAGCCTGATAAAGAAAATCCGAAACAAAATTTCTGTCCCCGAAAAACAACCAGTTTCTTCCTCCTGCGCCTGTAGCATCACGTTCCCAAAGGAATGATCTGAAAGGTGCAATACCTGTTCCCGGGCCAATCATAATGATATCTTTATCCGCTTCCGGCAGTTTGAAATGTCCAGCCTCCTGAATATAAAATTCCAATTCTTCTCCTTCTTTGAATTCACTCAGAAAACCACTGCATAATCCGTTATGTTTCCGATGGTCAATAAAGAACTCAGATTTGGCAACCGTAATATGAATTTCTGTGTCACCATGAGCTTCCGGAGAAGAAGAGACTGAGTAAAGACGTGGTGCCTGAGCGGTTAATATCTGTAAGATTTCTTCAAACTCATCGGCATTTTTCACCGGATAAATCCTAAGCAGATCAAGAAGGCTTAATCTGACTTCCGGAATGGAGTGTCCCGTTATTTTTGCATATTGAGCCACTACAGATTTAAGCAAATAGCTGATGTTAAGATTTTTATGTAACAATTCTTCAACTGAAGCTGTAACCTTAGATGTTTCTATCTGTTTCTGAGGATCAATTCCTGTCAGCGTAATAATTTCGTCCACTATTTCTTTAGAATTGAAAGGGATTACTCCCAGAGAGGCACCAGGCTGATAACTAAGTGCTTCTTCTGTTTCAATTTCTATATGATAGGTTTCTTTTGCAGACGTAATATCATTGAGATTGATGATGGCTGAAACTTTTCCCTGATATTTCTTTCTTCCGCTAGAAACCTTAGGTGTCGTGATGATTTTTGGACTTTGACCAGCATTTTTATGAACCGTTTCAAATACATGTTCTATCCAGTGAGAAGCTTCCTGCTCGTAATCGATATCACATTTCTTTAATGGAATGATACGCTGAGCACCCAATATTTCAAAACGTGAATCTACATCTTCTCCTGTTTTGCAGAACTGGGGATAGCTGCTGTCTCCCAAGGCGAGTACTCCATATTTAAGTCCGCTAAGATTAATTTCATTTTCATAAATATAATCGTAGAACTTTTTGGCAAGGGCTGGTGGTTCACCTTCTCCCTGAGTGCTGATGACTACGAAAAAGAACTCTTCTTTTGCCAGATCTTTGGGCTTGTATTGGGAAAGGTCAGCCAGTTTCACCTGAAGTCCTTTTTTCTTAACGATACCTGCCAGTGTGGTAGCCAGTTTTTTGCTGTTTCCGGTTTCTGTTCCGTAAGCGAGTGTTATTTTCTTTACAGCATTCTGTGCAATAGTATTCGTTTGCTGTGGTGGTAAAACGGCTGTGAGTGCTGACACTCCGGCAATACCTGCCAGATATCCGCTTGCCCATATAGCTTCATCTCGGGAAAGGTCTCCGGAGATTTGTTTTAATACATTTAATTTAGTTTCAGACAGCATATTCAAAGAAATTTTGAGTTGTTGGGATTAAGCTTCCGTTTTCCACTGATTTGAAGTAAAGGCCTTCCTGCTCGGCATTTTCCAGCCATGAAAACTCTTCGTGAAGGTTGACAATTTTACCAATAACAACCAATGAAGGTGAAGCAAAGTTTTTGTCTCCGAATTTTTCATTAAAATCATCAAATGATGAAGTGTATACCTTTTGATAAGGTGTTGTAGCCTGTTCAATGACTGCAATTTTTTTATCACTTGAAATCCCTAGCTGTATAAGCTTTTCGACAAGAGGAGTAAGATTTCCTTTAGACATGTAGAAAACAAGGGTATCATTGGTCAAAGCAAGCTCTTTCCAGTATTCTTCACTTACGATTTCCGATTTATAATAGGTCAGAAAACGAACGGATGTAGAGTACCCTCTTGCCGTTAAAGGCATCCCTGCAAATGCAGCTGCTCCTAACGCCGCTGTAATTCCCGGAATAATTTCGTAGGGAATATGATTTTCTTTTAAAGCCTGTAACTCATCAAGAATATTCGAGAATATGGAAACATCTCCCCCTTTGAGTCTTACAATGGTTTTATTCTGAAGAGCATATTCCACCATCAAAGTATTGATATGAGATTGAGGGGTGGAAGCATTTTTACTGCATTCTTTTCCTACATAAATGATTTCTGTGTTTTTATTAACGTAGGCTTCCAGAATCTCGGGGCTTACAAGGCGGTCACATAAAACGACATCAGCTTCTGCGATTGCTTTTACTGCTTTTACGGTGATCAGTTCAGGGTTGCCGGGTCCTGCACCGATAAGGTAAACCTTTGGTGATTTTATATTTGTTTTCATTGAAGTAGTTGTTAATTAAGGGTTTAAAAGAGTCCCTCTACCGACAGATATCTTTCTCCGGTATCGTAATTGATGGTAAGGATTTTAGCGTTAGGCGGTATTTGCGGTAAATGTTTGGCGATGGCTGCTAAAGAGGCTCCAGTAGAAACTCCGACAAAAAGGCCTTCTTTTTTAGCTGCCTTAAGCGCGTATTCATAAGCTTCTTCTTTGCCTACTGTAATTACTCCATCTAAAAGGGTAATATCCAGGATAGAAGGTACAAAGCCTGCTCCCAATCCCTGTAATGGATGTGGCGCGGGGCTTCCTCCGCTTAAAACAGGTGATAATTCCGGTTCTACGGCGAAAACTTTTACGTTTGGATATTTTTCTTTAACCACTTTTGCAATTCCGGTGATATGTCCTCCGGTTCCTACTCCGGTAATGATATAATCCAAGCCGTCCGGGAAGTCTTTTAGAATTTCCTGAGCTGTGGTTTCTACATGTACTTTTACATTAGCAGGATTGTCAAACTGTCTTGGAATCCATGAATTGGGGGTTTCTTCAGCCAGTTCATTGGCTTTTTCAATAGCACCTTTCATCCCTTTTTCTCTTGGAGTAAGCACGAATTCTGCCCCGTAAGCTTCCATGATTTTGCGGCGTTCTATACTCATGCTTTCCGGCATGACAAGAATGAGTTTGTATCCTTTTACAGCAGCTACCAAAGCAAGACCTATTCCCGTATTTCCGCTTGTAGGTTCTATAATGACGCTGTCCTTATTTAATAATCCTTTGGCTTCTGCATCTTCAATCATTGCTAGTCCAATTCTGTCTTTAATGCTTCCGCCCGGATTGCTTTTTTCAAGTTTGATCCAGATTTCATGATCTGAACTGAAGAGTTTATTAATTTTCACGACGGGTGTATTTCCGATCGTTTCTAATGCATTCTGAAACTTCATATCTATCTATTTTTATTTTTTAAATTACAAAGGTTAAAGATTCCGGTAAAGAACTATTATCCTTTATTTTTATTTCACTTTTATGGTAGACCAGAGAATTGGCGGGAACATCCTGTGTTACCCAGACATTTCCTCCTATGATACTTTCTCTGCCTATGGTGGTTTCGCCTCCCAGAATGGTAGCTCCCGAATAGATAATCACATCATCTTCAATATTGGGATGTCTTTTCTGATGGGCTTTTTCTTTGGAAACATTCAATGCTCCTAGGGTAACGCCCTGATAGATTTTGACATTGTTTCCGATAACCGTTGTTTCTCCGATCACGATTCCTGTTCCGTGATCAATGAAAAAAGACTTTCCAATGGTGGCTCCCGGATGTATATCAATTCCGGTTTTACTGTGGGCATATTCTGAAATAACCCGTGGTAAAATTTTCACTTCCTGAATCCAGAGCTGATGCGAAATACGGTAGACATACGTGGCAAAAAAGCCGGGATATGCCAGGTATACTTCTTCCAGAGAATCGGCGGCAGGATCAAATTCCAGAATAGATTTTGCATCCAGCACCAACTGATCATACAGTTCCGGCAAAACTTCATAAAACTTACCGACCTGTTTTTCAGTAAGGATTTTATCTCCTGTTACAATATTAATCAGATCATAAAGTGTTTTCTGAATGGCTTCAAAATTTTTTTTCAGCTGATCTTCAGTATTGTCACTCTGAGGAAGGAAAAGTGTTTCATACAAATCCTTTACCCATTTTTTTGTCTTTATTTTATCAAAGAATCCATGAATATTATTTTGTTTGGTCTGATGAATTCTTTGAATTAATTGATCGGAAATTGCCATTTTTTCTATTGAATTATACAGGCTGCTACCGTTGAATTGGACGTTTCATCCACCAAAATGGCAGAGCCTGTTGTTTTATTATTAGTAAAACTGTCATAGACCAAAGGCTGTGCCGTTCGGAGGGTAACTTTCACAATTTCATTCAGTTTAATTTCGCCATCGGCCTGTTCCCGGACAAGGGTATTGACATTGATCTTGTAATCTACCTCTTTTACAACTGCTTTTACAAGTCTGCTGTTCTGCTGCAAAAGGTATTTATTCCCCGGCTGCAGAGGTTTCTGATCCAGCCAGCATAAAAGAATTTCAAGGTCTTTTTCCACAGCGGGAAAATGTTCTTCCGTAGTAAAAATATCTCCGCGGCTGACATCTACATCATGAGCGAGATGGATAACGGCAGGCTGACCTTCAAAAGCTTCTTCTTTTTCAATCCCATTGATCTCAATTTTGCTGATTTCAGTGGTCAGATCTGCGGGAAGAATATGAATTTTGTCTCCTTTTGTGAACTTTCCGCTTAAAATTTGTCCGGCATAGCCTCTGTAATCATGGAGTTCTTCAGTCTGAGGACGAATTACATACTGAACCTGGAAACGGCTTCCGTTATTTTTTTCTTCGTGCAGCTTTACTTCTTCAAGATATTCGAGAAGGGAATTTCCTTCATACCAGTCTGTTCTGGAAGATTTTGAAACAATATTGTCTCCTTTCAATGCTGATATCGGGAAGTAGCTTACCTCATTTAATCCCAGATTTTCTGCAATTTTTGCATATTCTGATTTTATATTTTCAAAAACTTCTTCGGAATAGTCTACCATATCCATTTTGTTGATGGCTACAGCTACTTTTTTCAGTTGTAATAAAGAGGCGATGATAGAGTGTCTTCTGGTCTGCTCAATCACACCTTTTCTTGCGTCAATCAGAATAACCATCAAATCAGAGTTGGATGCTCCGGTGATCATATTACGGGTATATTGCACGTGTCCTGGAGCATCTGCAATGATAAATTTTCTTTTTGCGGTTGAAAAATAGCGGTAAGCAACATCAATCGTAATTCCCTGTTCTCTTTCAGCACGAAGACCATCCGTTAAAAGGGCGAGGTCTACTCCGTCTTCATTTTTATTTTTGGAATGTTTTTCAAGGACTTCCAACTGGTCCTGCAAAATACTTTTGCTATCGTAAAGCAGTCTGCCGATAAGGGTACTTTTACCGTCATCTACGCTTCCTGCTGTTATAAATCTTAATATATCCATCCGATTGTAATTATAAATGATAAGTGATAAATTATGAATGATAATTGATAAAAATGCTTTGTGTAGTCATTAATCAATTATCTTTTATCATTGATTAAAAATAGCCTCCTTTTTTTCGGTCTTCCATGGCGGCTTCTGTTACCCTGTCATCAATTCTGGTTTCCCCACGTTCTGAAATTCTGGTGGCTACAATTTCTTCGATAACAGCATCTATTGTTACAGCATTGGATTCTACAGCTGCAGTGCACGTCATATCTCCTACGGTACGGTAACGGATTTTCTTTGTGGTGATAATATCCTCTGGTTCTAGCACAACGTGGGAAGAATTGGCCAGCCACTGTCCGTTAAAGTCGATCACTTCTCTTTCATGCGAAAAATAGATGGAAGGCAGTGCAATTTTTTCTCTTCGGATATAGTTCCAGATATCAAGCTCTGTCCAGTTGCTGATTGGGAAAACTCTTACATTTTCTCCTTTATGGATCTTTCCGTTGAAAATATTCCAAAGCTCAGGACGCTGAAGTTTAGGATCCCACTGTCCGAATTCATCACGAACGGAGAAGATCCTTTCTTTAGCTCTTGCCTTTTCCTCATCTCTTCTGGCGCCTCCTATACAGGCATCGAATTCAAATTCTTCAATCGTATCAAGAAGTGTATAGGTTTGCAGCCAGTTTCTGCTTGGGAATTTACCTTTAGCCTCAGTCAGTTTTTTACTTTTTATGGTGTCTTCCACTTTTCTGACTACCAGATCTACATCTAACTGTTTTACCAGCTGATCACGAAAATCCAGTACCTCCTGAAAGTTATGCCCGGTGTCTACATGAACAAATGTAAAAGGGATTTTCCCGTGGAAGAAAGCCTTTCTTGCCAGATGAGCCAGTACAATGCTGTCTTTTCCTCCACTGAATAGTAAAGCAGGACGTTCAAACTGACCCGCAACTTCTCTTAATATATAAATAGATTCGGCTTCCAGCTGATCTAAATAGTTTAACTGATGTATTGACATTTTTTTCTTTTTTTATTGATGAATATGCAGACCGCATTCTTTTTTGTTGGCATCTTCCCACCACCAGCGGCCGGCTCTGAAATCTTCCCCTTCTTTGATGGCTCTGGTACAGGGTTCACATCCTATGCTTACAAAACCCTTTTTATGGAGGTGATTGTAAGGTAAGTGATGATCTTTTACGTATGCTGTCACCTGTTCTGTGGTCCAGTGAAGAATGGGATGAAATTTTATGATCTTATTATCCGGATCCCATTCCAGCTGCGGCATGTTCTTTCGGTTGGGAGAATGTTCGGATCTCAAACCTGTAATCCATACTTTATAGCCTTCCAGTGCTTTTTTTAAAGGGTGAACCTTTCGGATAGTACAGCATGCTTTCCTGTTTTCTACAGATTGGTAGAACGAATCAGGGCCATTTTCTGTAACAAATTTTCTGAGCTCTTCCGTATCCGGATAATAGGCTTTGATGTTCTTTTTAAAGAAATCCTTCGTAGATGTCCAGGTTTCATAGGTCTGCTCAAAGAGTCTTCCTGTATCCAAAGTGAAGATTTCAATATTTAAATCTTTTATCAGATGAGTGATGACCTGATCTTCATAACTGAAACTGGTTGAAAAGATCACTTTTCCCGGGAATCTTTCAGTCAGTATTTGCAGCCCATTAGTTTGAATAGAAGCTTCAGAAGCCTCTTTTACAAGATTTTCGAATTCATTTTTCAGACTGTTTTCCATTTTGAATTGAGATTTAAGTCTTGCAAATATATATAAAATTCTATAACTCCTATCAAAATAGTAGAATTTAAATGTAAAAAATTTTATTTTTCATTGATAAACTTTGTCAGAGTGGCTTCCATCATACTTTTTCTGGTTTTTTCACGAACGATGATTAATTCTTTTCTCAGATAGCAGATTGCTTCATCAACACAATCATCGCATGGTTCGTAAAAATTTAAAGATACACAAGGCGTAAGTGCAATGGGTCCGTCAAAAATACGGTAAATATCTGCTAATGAGACCTCATCTGGTGATTTTAAAAGATAATACCCTCCTATTTTACCCTGCTTGCTGTTGACAAGTTTGGCTCTTTTAAGTTCAAGAAGGATTTGTTCCAGAAATTTCTTGGGAATGTTTTCGTCCTGTGCAATAATGGAAGTTGGCAGAAAGCCCTGGTTATAATTCCTTGCTAATCTGACCATTGCTTTAAGCGCATATTTGCAACGTTTCGACATCATAATTTCTGCAAGTTATGATAAATTATTGTATAAATGAAATGTTTTTATAGCTGAAGAGTTTGTATTTTAACACAAAAGTCACAAAAGATTTTAAAACACTTAAATTGATTTTAAGTAACAGATAAATTGCTGAGAAGTTCACTAAAGCTTAAAAAAATCTTTGATTTTTTATTGCCTGAGATTATTTTAGTCTAAAAATATGCACAAGCATTTGTGTAAATCTGTGAAATCTGGGGAAAAAAGTACTCAGTAAGTTCACTTTTTTTGCAATATAAAGTAAGCCAGTTCTCTGTCTTCTCGCGCAAGGTTTTCAATTCTGCCGAAACCGCTTTTCAGCAGTACTTTCTGAGATCCGACATTATCAAGATCGGTTACGGCAACGATATCTTTCTTATGATTTAATGAAGAGCAATAGTCAACAAGTGCTTTACATA
Organism: Chryseobacterium sp. RU33C; assembly: GCF_900156015.1. NCBI lineage: Bacteria > Pseudomonadati > Bacteroidota > Flavobacteriia > Flavobacteriales > Weeksellaceae > Chryseobacterium > Chryseobacterium sp. RU33C. Next base: position 223,918 of record NZ_FTMT01000002.1, read on the forward strand.
CTTCTGTCCCGAATCCTTTACCCCAGTAATTTTTGCCTAAGGTATATCCTATTTCTATCTGTTCTGGGTTGTCTAGGAAGATTCTTGCCAGGCACATTCCTACAAAATCCTGATTCTGAGCATTAAATATTCCCCATCTGCTGAATGGGCTTTCCTTGTAACTGCCCAATGCTTTGTCAAACATTTCTTTATACTCTTCAGGAGTTTTGTAAGGAAGATATCGGGTAACGTTTTCATTTTCAAAAAGAGTAGAGAATAAAGGAATTCTTCAGATGTAAATTCACGGATGATAATCCTGTCGTTTTTATACTGCATTGAAATGTAATTACAGAATAAAAATACGTAAATAAATGAAGAATTGCTCATAAACAGGATAAAAAATTGGGCTTACAAATTAAGCCCAATCAACTGCATATGAATACTGAACTATTTTTTAATGAATTTCTGGGAAGATTTCCCTAAAGAAGTTTCAATATCAATTAAATAAGTTCCGCTCTGGCAGTTTTTAAGATCAACTTTATGGCCAGTAACCGGAGCATTAATCTTTCTTCCTGACAAATCATAAACAGTAACTGATTTAATTTCTCCTTTTGTTTTAATATTCAATACATCAGAAACCGGATTTGGATAGATAGATGTTTCTGAGTTTGTTGTATCAACGTCTGCAGTGGATAATAGTGTACAAGGTGTTGTAATACTGCCATATGGTTGTGTATTATATCTAAACTCAGTTACAGAATAACCGGAACCATTGGCCCCAACAATCAGTTTGAAATAGCCGTTAATATTGTAGCCTTCGAATTGGTTTCTAAAACCAACATAGGCTGTTTTACCAGACCAGGTAGTATATGTAGGAGTGTACACGTCAAGCTGTCCGGGAGTACCAATTGGGTAACCTATATTATTTGCATTAGTTATAGTGGTGCAGGCTGGAATTAAACTGATATTTCTTGTTCCTGTTTCACATACTAATCCTTTCCAATAAGTTTCCAATTTTAATTGATTTGCGCCATAGTACCAAGCGCCATATCCTGCATCATCACTAAGCTCCGGGTTAATGATAAAATATTTCCATGGAGCTCCGGAGTTGGTTGTTACGGTTGTTGCTATTGGGTTGGCATAGCTTTCCAGAGGAGTCCCTGTAACTATTTTATAAGGATCTTTATAAGAAAAAGTTAATGCTAAAGCTGTCGTTGACCCTAGTGAAGTTGTGCCTCCTGTTATAGCTGGATTCAGGAATGTAATTGATGAATTCAGGACCTGACTTTTGGGATGACTGGTTGCAGCACCATTTATGGTAAGTGTAGCAGTTGTTGGGCTTGTAACTACTATCGCTGCTGTTAGTCCTGCTGGTAATGAAGACGTGAAATGTGTTCCTGCTGTAAGAGTTGTTCCATTGGGTACGGCAAATGTTGCTGAATTTAGTGTAATTGTTGATGTAGGAGCAGAGGCTACTGTTCCATCTAATGACACCCTACCGCTATTGTCTAAGTTCTCTGTAAATGTACTGTTGCTAAGCGTTAGCCTAGGTGGCGTATTAGCAACTCCGGTTGCTGCTAAGTTGGCAGGCTTCCATAAATTTATTCTTGAAGGATGGTTTAATGCTGCCAGCATTCTGTTAACCTGTCCATTGGTAAACATTTTATAACAACCGGCAGAACCATTGTATCCCATATAGTTTTCAACATTTACTTTTTGTCCAAGACAATTGTTACCCGCTGTACATCCTAATCCTGAAGACATATTTTCTACAGGAGTGTCTGCAACTCCATCCCCATCATTACCTGGATTTGAAGTTGAACAAAGAACATTGAACGTGTGTTGAAGATTGAGCCAATGCCCAAATTCGTGAGTGAATGTATCAGAAAATTCGTTTGAAGCTACTGTTCCTGCAGCATTAAATATATAACGTCCATTATAAACAACTCTGGCTGTATTTACTGAAGTCATGTATGAATCCGGATACCAGGCAACTCCTGATTGATATAAATCCTTATTAGCATATAGGTCATTTTGGATATACACATTCATATACTTTGTATTATCCCAAGCATCGGTGCCAATTTCTGCATCATATCCGCCTCCGTTGCCATATCCGCCTTTGAAAGGGTGAAATACTACTCCACTTGTTGCTTTTCCGGTTGGATCAATTTTAGCTAATCGAAATTCAATGCTTAAAGCTCCTCTGATAGATTGGAAGTCAGGATCTACAGTGTTTGAATCAGTGTTAATTCCATTGAAATTTAAGTTGATTTGTTCCAGTAAGTCAACTACTTTTTGGTAATTTACTTTTACATTACTTTGAGATTCTCCATACACATGAAAAACCACAGGGATGATGTAGGTTGGATTGCTGATCCTATTATTCAATGAATTTTTGTTTGATCCCATTTTTTTTATGAAATCTTGAGTGTATTTTTCAAATTTTTCATATTCAGCCTTAGATTCAGGATGCAGTTCAAAATGTTTTTTCATCATTTCATCTGCTTTACACTCATGAGGTCTGTTTTCTTGAGCAAAACCTATTATTGGAAATAGGGACATAATTAATAATGATTTAAATTTCATGGTTTTTTGGATTTGTGTGTTAATAAATTATTTGAATAATCAAATTGTTTTGGACTTAAAAATGTTTTGATTGTCTCTATATAGTCTTAGTTTTTAAAAGTTATATCATTAATAAGATGTTTTGTAAGAAACATTTCTAATTTTTTAGTGCTTTCAGATACAGCTTTGGAATTTGTTTGGGATGGCTCCAATGGTTCTGATTTTTTGCTTTCACAGGGATAGCAAAATAAGAACCCGATAAAAAATGCAATCTTCATAATAGGATGCATTGCAAGAGTTCGTGTTTTCATAAATAATAATTTTGTGTGTTATGTGATGTTTTTTAACTAAATCTTTCAGGGTTGAATATCTTTATCTCAACCGTTGGCTTTTGGTCATTGGCAAGCTCTGAAACTGTTTTCCCGAAAATAGGCCCGAGACTTAACCCCATCATTCCACCGCCTCCCGCAATAATCAGATTGTTCAATTTGGAAGATTGTCCTAAGTAAGGAAGTCCGTCCGGGGCACAGGGTCTGTATCCAAACCAGATTTCAGATTCTTTGGGTATTTTAACCCGGAAATCCGGCAAATAGCCAGGAATAGACCTAACGATTCCTTCTACTCTTCTCATATTAATTTTATCCTGGTGTGAAGCCAGTTCCATAGTTCCGCCAAAGCGGATCTGCCCGTTCATAGGGGTAACTGCAACTCTCGCTTCAAGTAATAAGGCAGCATGTTCCAAGGTATTGAGTGGGTTTTCTGGCTTGTGCATGAATGAATATCCTTTCCCAGGCATTAATTGAATTTTAATACCTGCTTTTTGAGCAAGTTCAGGTAAGAATGAACCTCCCGTCATGATAAACCTGTCTGCGGTAAACTGCTTATCATTGGCAATAACAGCCTTAATATGGTTTCCGAAAGTTTCAAAACCTGTTACTTTGTGAAGGGGATGAAAAATTACGCCATTATTTTTAAGATAAGAGATCATTTGTTTCATCAGTTTCATGGGATTCATATGCCCGTCACATCTATAATTGACTCCTCCGATAACATCCAATTGGGTATTGGGTTCTAGCTTCTGAATTCCCTTTTTATCCAGAATATCAACGGGTAATCCCATCTTAATTGCTTTGTGGGCTAGTTCTATCTCTTCCTGTGCAACTTTCTCTGTTTTATAAAGCATCAAAATGCCATTCTGATGAAGTTCAAAATCAAATTCATCTTTTTGTGCAATCTCATTATAAAGTCTGCTGCTTGCCAGGTTAAGATCCCTGATGGCAGCCGCAGAATGATCAACATGTTTCTGGTTGGAATGTTTCAGAAACTTCAATCCCCAGGATATCAGGTTGGCATTGAGTGAGGGCTTTACATAAAACGGACTTTTACTATCAAACATCCATCGTATTCCCTGTGCAACAACTCCCGGAGCTGCCAATGGTGTAAAATGGCTGGGTACAATCATTCCTGCATTGCCATAAGAACAGTTGTCAGTAAGGTCATTCTGTTCCAGAATCTCCACCTGCCAGCCTTTTTGTAAAAGATAATAAGCTGAACTTAATCCTGCTATTCCTGCACCGATAATAAGTGCTTTTCCTTTATTTTGTGTCATATATTTATTTACATAACCTGAAATCCCTGCCAATAAGGATCTTCATCATCAATGATAATATGATTGTACCCCGTAATTCTTGCCCAGCCTTCTACTGACGGAACAATCGCTGCTCTTCCATCAATAGTTGTGGCTTCTTCAATTCTCCCGATAAACTGAGAACCGATATAGCTTTCATGAATAAATTCTTCCCCTTCCTTCAGTTTTCCCTTAGCATACCACTGAGCCATTCTTGCAGATGTTCCTGTACCACATGGTGAACGGTCTAAGGCATTTTCACCTACCAATACCGCATTTCTTCCGCTGGCTTTAGGATCAGTAGGTTTACCTGTCCACTGAATATGACTTAATCCGGTAATATGTTCTATTTCAGGATGGATGAACTGATATTTTTCATTGAGTAATTTCCTGATAAGTTTTCCATAATGGATGAGCTGGCTGGCTGTAAAATCAGAAATATCTCTGAAGTTTTCCTGAGGATCTATAATAGCATAGAAGTTCCCGCCATAAGCCACATCGGCTCTTATAATTCCAAGATCCGGACATTCAACTTCAAGGTTTTCAGCATATAGGAAAGATTTTACATTGGTCAGTTTTACAGACTTAACTTTTTTCCCTTCCTGTACATAATCTATGAGGATAAGCCCTGCAGGCGTTTCCAGTCGTAATTTTCCAGGAATTTTGGGAACAACAAGACCTTCTTCAATGGCAATGGTAACCGTTCCGATGGTTCCGTGTCCGCACATGGGAAGACATCCGCTGGTTTCAATATATAAAACCCCGATATCGTTATTTTCATCTACAGGAGGATACAGAATACTTCCGCTCATCATGTCATGACCGCGGGGTTCAAACATTAATCCTTTTCTAATCCAGTCGTATTCTTGCATGAAATGCAGCCTGCGTTCCATCATGGAATTCCCTTTTAAAATGGGTGCTCCTCCCGCAATAAGACGTACAGGACATCCACAGGTGTGTGAATCTATACAAAAAAATGTTCTGTTCATGTGGTCTGTATATTTAATGATTCTGAATTCATTACTCCATCCACCATTCTGCTGATTTGTAATGGGTTGCTGTTTTTTAATTCTTCGGGTAGAAATTCATCCGGCCAGTTCTGGAAAGAAATTGGACGAACAAAGCGTTTGACGGCATCCGGTCCTACGGAGGTAAAACGGGAATCGGTAGTAGAAGGAAACGGTCCTCCATGCTGCATGCCATACACAACCTCTACTCCTGTAGGCATTCCGTTGAATAATAATCTTCCGCACTTATCTTTAAGAAGATTGATCAGTTTACTATTCTCACGCACGTCTTCATTGGTAGCCGCAATAGTAATCGTTAATTGTCCTTTTAACTGTTGAGCAATTTTCCTAAGCTCTTCGTCAGTTTCACATGCTACAACAATACCAAACGGACCAAAGACTTCTTCACTTAATACCGGATTATTCATGAAATTACTGGCACTGGTTGTTATCACTGAAGCATTTCCATATGAGCCTTCTGTTTCAGTATGTGCTGATGCAATCAATTCAACATTGGGTTGTGCTATCGCTGTATTTTTATTTTTCTCGAAGCTTTCAAATATACCTTTATGAAGCATATGGGCAGGAGCAACATTTTGAATTTCCACTTTTAAAGTACTGATAAAACGGTCAAGTGGTTTCCCTTTCAATGCAATAAACACTCCCGGATTGGTACAAAATTGCCCTACTCCCAGCGTTAAAGAAGCAATATATTCCTTCGCTAATACTTCTGCTTTGGTTTCAAGCAAGTATTGCAGGGCAAATACAGGATTAATACTTCCCATTTCTGCAAATACCGGAATAGGATTATCACGGCGGTTGGCAATATCAAACAAAGCTTTTCCACCATTGAAAGAGCCGGTAAATGCAACAGCCTGGATGTCCGGATGCTGGGTCAGATAAGCGCCAATCTCGTAAGATTTCCCTGTAATATGGCTAAAAATTCCTTCTGGCCATCCGAAAGCTTTAACGGTTGCAGTTATAACATCAGCCATTATCTGTGAAGTCTGTGGATGTGCCGGATGTGCTTTTATAATGACAGAACAGCCTGCTCCAATTGCACTCGCAGTATCACCACCCGCTGTAGAAAATGCAAAAGGAAAATTACTGGCTCCGAAAACGACTACAGGTCCAATGCCTACATTGTATTTCCGGAGATCTCCTTTTTGCTTTTCAGGCTGAGAAAGATCAATTCTGGCTTCTGTATAGATTCCGGCAGATACTGCTTTTGCATAGCTTCTCCATTGTCCCGCAGTTCTGGCCTTTTCACCGGTAAGTCTGGCTAATGGTAATGACGTTTCGGAATGAGCGGCTGTTAAAAGCTCATCCCCCAAAGCTTCAATCTGATCCGCAACAGCATTCATAAATTCAGCCCTTTCATTGATGGTGGTATTCTTCAGGAACTGAAAGGCTTCAACAGCCAATTGAATTCTTCTGTCAATATTTTGTGTTGATGCTTCTTCAATCATAATTGTTTTTCCGGAGTTAATAGTAACGGACGTTTAGCTATACCTTCTTCAATAATTTTTTGAATCTTTTCCGCTTCTTTTCCATGAAGTTCAAGACGTGGCGCTCTCACATAAGGACTGCTTATTCCTTCCGCTGTTGCTGCCAGCTTAATATACTGGATTAGTTTAGGGTGAATGTCAAGTTCCAGCAACGGCATAAACCATCTGTAGATGGCTACAGCTTTGTCATATTCGCCTGTTTTAACATAGTTGTACATGGCCATAGTTTCGTTAGGAAAAGCATCTACAAGACCTGCCACAAGACCGTCTGCTCCAAGCATCAGGGTTTCCAGACAAATCGTATCTACCCCTCCTAGAATTTTGATTCTTTTTCCAAAGCGGTTAATCATTCTGGTTACATTCGCCAGATCTCTTGTCGATTCTTTAACGGCCTGAATGGTTGGATATTCAATAAGTTCCTCAAACATTTCAAGGGTAACATATATTCCATAATCTACGGGATTGTTATAGATAAGAATAGGAAGATCTGTAGCAGAAGCAACTGCTTTGAAATATTCAACAACTTCATGGCTGTCTGCTTTATAGCGCATCGGAGGAAGAAGCATCAGTCCGTCTGCTCCAAATTCTTTGGCTTTCTGAGCAAAGTTAACTGCATTTTTGGTTGTATTTTCAGAAAGGTTAAGAATGACAGGAATTCTACCTTGTGTTATCTTTTTCGCATATTTCAGCAGTTCAAATTTTTCTTCCGTTTCCAAAGCGCTGGCTTCTCCCAATGTTCCAGCGAGGATAATTCCGTGAACGCCAGCTTTAATCTGTGCTTCCGTATTGATGGCAAACATTTCAAAGTCTATCTCACCTTCTTTTGTAAAAGGCGTTAATACAGCGGGATAAATACCTTCCCAGTTTAGTTTTGTACTCATATCAAATAATATTTATCCAAAACTAGCAGAATTTCAAAACGGTAAATGTTAATATTTTAATATGTTCTAACCGTATTTTAACATGCCGCTTTTTATTGCTCTATTGTAGCCTCTTTATAATGCTTCAGGTATTCTTTAGGCGAATATTTCATAATGGACTTGAAAACCCTGTTAAAATTGGTAAGGCTATTGAATCCACTATTGAAAGCAACAGAAGAAATGCTGTACATGCTGCTGGCTGTCAGAAGTTTGCAGGCTCTTTGTACACGAAGCTCATTGAGATATTCAATATAAGTAATGCGGGTACGTTTTTTAAAAGAGCGGCAAAAAGCCTGAGGAGTCATACAGGCTTCTTTCGCAATAAGGTCGAGGGTAAGTTTATTCTGTGCAAAATTTTTCTTAATAAAATTCTGGGCATCTATAATTCTTTGGTCTGTATCGGAAATATGATTAGGCAGATTCTTTTCTGAAGATAACGGAATATGCAAATGTCTGTTTTGCATAAGATGATTTAGAATTCTGATAAAATCTATGATCTGATCTACTCCTTTAGTCTTTTGTAATGCAGCAATATTTTCTCCAATGCTTTTTGTGAGTTTGGAAGCCACCTGGAAACCTGTTTCTGAATGACTGATGAAGTTTTTAAGTTCCTCAAATTCCGGTAAGACGAAAAAGGCGGAAATCTTCTTATGAGGATCAAAGAAAATAGAGATGGAATGAACCTTCTGCTTTTCATCTTTTTCAAAATTACCCCTGAAAACATGGGATTGATTGGCGCCCAGATAGAAAATGTCACCTGCTTCAAAATTAAAAAGATTCTGCTCTATAGCCAATGTTCCATGCCCTTTAAGAATCCACATGATCTGTGTTTCTGTATGACGATGGAAATAAGGATAGAAATTAGGCATAATATCTTCCTGGATGCGGATACTTTTGTTAGTATCGGCAGGAACAGAAAACTGGAGACTCTTCATAATATCAATACTTTATGGGAACACTCTACTCGTTAGGTTAAAATATTGCTGAAGTTAAACAAAATATGAACATTGAATATCATATTAAAATCCAAATTTTACAGAATCTTAATTTTTAATGAATAAAGAGTTATAAATAGTACAAAATCGTAACTTTAAATTTTTAAAATAAAAAGTATTCATAATATATGTTTTCAGCACAAACTTACCAAGACAGACGGGAAATATTAAAGAAAAGTGTATCTAACGGAATCTTACTATTTCTGGGAAATATTGAAAATCCTGTGAACTTTGAACATAATCCTTATTATTTTCGTCAGGACAGTACCTATTTATACTATTTCGGAATCCAGGAACCTCGTATCGCAGCCATTATCGATATTGATGAAAATAAGACCATCGTTTTCGGAGATGAACTGAGTATTGATGACATCGTGTGGATGGGCAGACAGGAAACACTGAAAGAGAAAAGTTTGAAATCCGGTGTACAGGAAACACAGCCATATGCAGAACTTGCCCGATATATAGTAAAAGCACAGACTTCCGGCAGAAAAGTTCATTACCTTCCTCCTTATCAGTCTTCCAATAAAATTTTACTGGGAGATCTTCTTGGGATTAAAATAGGAGAATTACAGCCTTCTGTAGAAATGATCAGGGCAATTGTAAAACAGCGTTCCATTAAAGAACCTCAGGAAATTGTACAGATAGAAGAGGCCGTAAATGTATCCAATGAAATGCATTTGCTGGCAATGCGCCTCACTCAACCCGGGATGAAAGAATATGAAATTGCCAATGCCATCCAATACCTTGCTGCTAATAAAGAATGTCAGATGTCTTATCCTCCTATTGTGACGATCAACGGAGGTATTCTGCATAATCATTATCGTCTTAATACAATGAAAGATGGGGATCTTTTCCTGAATGATTCCGGAGCAGAAACAGCAATGGGATATGCAGGTGATCTTACCAGAACATTTCCTGTAGGCAAAACTTTTACAACGAAGCAAAAAGATATGTACGAAGTGGTTCTGAATGCTTTTAATCAAGCTCAGAATCTTTTGAAACCGGGAGTACGATTTAAAGATATTCATCTGAAAGCAGCACAGCATCTGGTAGAAGGTCTTATTGATCTTGGACTGATGAAAGGAAATCCTGAAGATGCTGTAAAAAACCATGCTCATACGCTGTTCTTTCAGTGCGGACTGGGTCATATGATGGGTCTTGATGTGCATGATATGGAAGACCTCGGAGAACAATATATTGGCTATACCGAGGAAGAGCCAAAAGATACCAAAACATTCGGATTGAAATCTTTACGTTTAGGGAAAGCTTTGGAATCCGGTTTTGTAGTTACGGTTGAACCTGGTATCTATATGATTCCGGAGCTGATTGACATCTGGCAGGCTGAAAACAGGAATGCAGACTTTATTAATTATGATAAAGTAAATGAATACAGGAATTTCGGAGGAATCCGTGTGGAAGATGATTTCCTGATTACAGATGACAATTACAGACTTTTGGGCAACGGATTAATTAAATCAGTTGAAGACATTGAAAATTACAGAGCTGAGCATTTAGCTTAATTCAAATACTATTTATGAAGAACATAAAAAAACTGACAGCTATTGCATTGTATTTCCTATGCTTGTCACCATTCGCGGCACAGAAGACACAATGGACTCCAGATGGCAACGCTTATTATTCATTTACTAAAAAAGGGGTGGAAATTGTTGATCTATTGCATCCCGGAAAAGATCAGACGCTTTTAAACAGTAGTGAACTGATTCCTGCCGGAAGTTCTGAAGCCTTACAGGTACAGAGTTTTCAGGTATCTCCTGATGATAAAAGTTTATTGCTTTTTGTCAATACAAAGAAAGTATGGAGAGATAATACCCGTGGAGATTACTGGATTTTCGACAAAAATACCAAAAAGCTTACCCAGTTGGGAAAAGGATTACCTGCTTCCTCACTGATGTTTGCAAAATATTCTCCGGATGGCAAAAAAGTTGCTTATGTATCTAAGCATAATATTTATGTGGAAGATCTTGCCAGCAATCAGCAGACTAAGATCACTACAGATGGTACAGACGGAATGATCAATGGAACTTTTGACTGGGTATATGAAGAGGAATTCGGAACTCAGGATGGTTTCAGATGGTCGCCGGACGGCAGTAAAATTGCTTACTGGAAGCTGGATGCACGTGGTACGAAAAACTTCCTGATGATCAATAATACAGACAGTCTATATTCTTTTACCGTTCCGGTAGAATATCCAAAGGTGGGAGAAAATCCTTCCGGATGCAGTATCTGGTTTTATGATCTTGCTTCCCAATCTTCAAAGAAAGCCGATATTGCAGGGGATGAAAAGCAAAACTATATTCCAAGAATGGAATGGGTGCTGGATTCTAAATCCATTATTCTGCAGCAACTGAACAGAAAGCAGAATCAAAGTAAAATTATCGTAGCAGATGCCAATTCCGGAAGCAGTAAGGTCATTCACACAGAAACCGATGCGGCATGGATTGATATAAAAACCCGATGGAATGACAACGATCCAAAAGGCTGGGACTGGATTGATAATGGTAAAGAATTTTTATGGCTTTCTGAGAAGGACGGATGGAGACATATTTATAAAATAGATATGAACGGTAAAGAGACATTAATCACAAAAGATGCTTACGATGTAATTAAGCCAGAATTCTTTGATGTTAAAAACAACCAGATTTACTTTTTAGCTTCCCCGAATAATGCCACTCAGAAATACCTGTACAAAGTAAGTATGAAAGGAGGAAAAGCCCAAAAAGTAACCCCTGAATCCTATACAGGCTCTAATACTTATACGATATCACCCAATGGAAAAATTGCCATGTTTACCAATAACAGTATCGATGCATTTTCCGCAGATGCAGTGATATCACTTCCGGAACATAAAGAATTGGTTGCTGCCAAGAGGTCTGCAAAAGCAGATCCGGCAAAATCTAAAGCTGAATTTTTCCAGGTGACTACAGAGGATGGAGTTACCTTAGACGGATGGGTAGTAAAACCTAAAAATTTTGATCCAAATAAAAAATACCCAATCGTTTTCTATGTATATGGGGAGCCTGCTCTGCAAACAGTAACAGATGATTTTTATACCGGCTGGAATTGGTTATATACCGGAAATATGGCTGAAGACGGTTATTTATATGTTTCTCTTGAAAATCGGGGAACACCTTCTCCGAGAGGACGTGAGTGGAGAAAATCTGTCTATCGTAAAATAGGTCAGATGAATATCCGTGATCAGGCGATGGGAGCAAAAGCTTTATTTGCAAAATGGCCTTATATTGACACTTCAAGAGTTGCCATATGGGGCTGGAGCGGTGGAGGTTCTTCTACCCTCAACCTTTTAGGGCAGTATCCTGATATTTACCAGACAGGAATTGCTATTGCACCCGTTGCCAATCAGCTATTCTATGATAATATTTATCAGGAACGTTATATGGGGCTTCCACAGGAAAACAGAGAAGACTTTGTCAATGGTTCTCCACTGGCTTATGCTAAAAATTTAAAAGGAAACCTTTTACTGGTTCATGGAACAGGTGATGACAATGTACATTATCAAAATACGGAAGTTTACATCAATGAACTGGTAAAATACAACAAACAATTTCAGCTGATGTCTTATCCTAACCGTAGCCACGCTATTAATGAAGGTGAAGGAACATCACTGCATCTGGCAACAATGTTTACAAAATACCTGAAAGAACACTGCCCTCCGGGAGCAAAATAAAAATATACAAAAACCTGCATTATTGCAGGTTTTTGTATTTAAAGAGTATTTGTTATTAAACCTGGTATTGTAAACTACGATTTAGTAATGATAATATAGTAACTTGTGTCACCACCGGTTGGTATATTGAGAAGACACTCATTGTGGGTTAACTGATTGGGTTCTCCGCTTACATATTGAAAGAAAAGTGCTACTTTTTGATTAGGTACTGTTGTTTGTAATGTATGCTTTAAGATCTGAGCATTTGAAAATGCATAAGATACATTTACTGTATTTCCAAAATTATCCCTGTTGGCGTTAATAATTCCTCTTGAAACAGTATTGGAAGTATAAATACTGCCGGATGCTGTGGCAAAAACGGTATTTATATTCATCTGTCCGGAAAAACTATAATTTTGAGTGTTATTATATCTGTTGCAACGAATTGATCCCCAGGCTTCAAAAGTATATACGCCAGGCTCAGGAATTACAATGTATCTGACATTACTTACCGACTGTCCATTCACTGTTGCTGAAGTATCTGTACCAAAAGTAAATCCTGCGCTATTCCCTTTTAGTCCGGCATCATTAATAATGGGAATATTGATATACTGATTGGGGTCATATAGCGAAAATCCGCCTGTGTTGTTAGTAGGCGAATACGTGGCAGGATAGTTGGAACGTTGCTGATAATACAAATATTTAACAGTGACTGGCATAATTACATTATTTCCAGAGGCATCCACTCCTAATTTATTGAAGGGAGGAGTATAAGCCGGTGATAAAAGCTTAGGTAAATTTTCATGCCTGATATTAAGTATTGCTGCAGAGTTTACATCTAATAAGGCTGTGGGCATGGAAGTTCCTATATTAATTCCAACATTTCCTGTATTGATTACTTTCATAAGTTCTGAAGCAGAAGAATTATTAATTTCCAAGGCTTTCGTTGCACTGGTATTGCTTTTAGAAACAACATCAAGAGTGGCAGTCGGCGTAGCTGTATTGAATCCTACATTGCTGCTTTGAGCAAATAAAAAGAAGGAAACAAATGTAAAGGGTATCAAGAATATTTTGTTCATTACCATTTTATTTGCAGTTATAACTTAGAAATAATCAATGTTGCTTTTTTTTCCAAACCAGCAGCTCCTGAAAGAGAACATGCATTTGTGTTGAACTGATCTCCTGTTCCCCAGTTAGTAAATAGTGCAAGTTTCTGATTGGCTGTTGTAGTTGCTATAATAGAAAACATACTATTTTGTGAGGGATAATCATATTGCCCAGGACTGCTTAAATTACCAGTACTGTCACGTAGAGGAAATATATTGTTGCGTATACTGGTCTGTTCTTTATAAGTAGTATTTCCTGCAGATGCCAGATAAATACTGCTGACTACACCTATAAAATTGTTTCCATTATTACTGCCGGATATAGCACCAGAACAATTAATAGAATACTTTAAATTTAGTTTATATACGCCAGGATCAGGAATGGTAATGTAAATTACATTGGTTGCCGGATTACTTCCTCCGTAGATTCTGTTAAGCGTTGCAGATGTATCAGTGCCCAATGTTACATTTAGTGAATTACTGTCAATACCGGTTGTCTGGAAAGGCAAACTGTAGAAAATATTATTATTGTAAAGAGAAAATGCTGAAGTAGTCTGGGTGTTGTCGATCGTAATGTATGAATAAAGCACAGCTGGTACATAGGTACCTACATATCCATTGGCATCTACTGCAATAGGTGTTACACCGGATGCTAATTGGGGAAGATTTTCGTAACGGACACTTCCTTTGGTATGTAGCTTCGCAGTAGGGATAGGTGCGTTTATTCCCACATTCCCATTATCAAGAACTGTCATCATCTCCGTTCCTGTGGAATTGTTTATTTCTAATGCTTTTGTAGTATTGGTATTGCCTTTTGAGACGATATCCAGTGATGCAGATGGTGATGGCTGATTAATGCCCACCTGGGAATGGCTTAATGCAAAAGTAAGCACAAAAGCCTGTAATAATATTTTTTTCATCGTGTGTTATTTGCTCACAAATCTGCATCAAAAATCAAAACATATCAAATAAATAAATGCAACATAAATACATCACGCATACATCACAAATTTTGTATTTTAATGTAAGTATTTTGTTTTCAGATGTTTAATTGTTTTTTTTTACTGCCTCAAAATAATTTTTTTTATTTAATAACTGTTTTCTTTTAATATAAAAAATATCCTGAAGAATAATTTTAACCTTCTTTTTACCACGGTTCAGAAAAATAAAATCACGTTCAGCAACTTAGGCCACAGGAATATGGAGATCAAGAAACATTAAATCTACATGATAAATACTTAAAAGACTGCTGGCATATACTGTATCTCCACATTTTCCTACGAGATTCAGTTCCTGATCTCTGGAGATAAAGCTTTCCAGTATTACAGCGGCAATAGGTTCATCTTCAATGGGTGTTTTGTTCCATATTTTTAAAGAGCAAATACCTGATATTTATGAATTTTATTCATTTCTCTTTAATAAATTAAAACTTACTAAAAGTAAAGATAAACAATACATATGATGAATGAATTTCTTTTAGATTAAAAGATAAGTTACAATAATAGAATCTATAGAATAATTCAACAGTTTCAAAAGAAGGTTTTTTGTGATATATTTCATAAATTTACGCTGCTTTATCAATCTGATGATAGTGTAAAATATTTCCAAGGTGAAAATTCACAACAAAAAAAAGTACCTTAGCTTCCTTAAATTTAAAAGAGATTTCCAGAAATACGGACTGGAAAAAGCGCGCAGTTATGAGCTTATCCTGCATTGGCTGAACAACAGGCTCAGCAGAAATCAGTTTCTTGTTCTTTCCGGAATTCTGGTAGGCTGTACAGCTGGTCTGGCAGGTGTTATTCTGAAAACGCTGGTACACAATATTCATTATTTCATTACCAATAAAGTTCATTTTGAATATCAGATATTATTTTATATTGTTTTTCCATTTTTGGGAATTGTTCTTACTACGATGATCGTTCTGACACTATTTAAAGGTCAGGATCGTAAAGGTATCGGAGCTATTTTATACGAAATTGCACAGAATTCAAGTATTGTGGCATCTGTCAAAATGTATTCTCAGGTGATACAAAGTGCGGTTACCGTTGGATTGGGAGGCTCTGCCGGATTAGAAAGTCCTATTGCGGTTACCGGAGCTGCTATTGGTTCCAATTATGCACAAACCTATAGACTTAGCTACAAAGAACGTACTTTGTTGCTGGCTGCTGGTGCTACTGCAGGGATTGCATCTGCTTTCAATGCTCCTATTGCCGGGATTATGTTTGCCTTTGAAATCCTTTTAACAGGCGTGGTCTTCACGGATTTTATTCCTTTGGTTGTTGCTGCAGTCTGTGGAAGTCTTTTGTCGAGGATTTTGCTTCAGGAAGACGTGCTTTTCAGGTTTTATACCAGAGATCCGTTTAACTATAAAAATGTTCCGTATTATCTTATTTTAGGAATTGTTACAGGGTTGTATGCCCGTTATTTTGTCATTATTTCTCAAAAAGTGGAGCATTTTATAAAAGGGCTTCAGCTTTCGAGACTTCGTAAAGCGATGTTTGGGGGAGCTGTGCTTTCTTTGCTATGTGTTCTTTTTCCTCCTTTATTCGGGGAAGGTTATGAGACTGTAAAGGCCTTTACCAACGGAAACACCTACTCTATTATTGAAAACAGTTTTTTCAGATATTTTGAGATCGGAGACTGGACGATTATCATTTTTCTGGTTCTGGTATTACTTTTAAAAGCATTTGCTACTTCATTTACCATATTCAGCGGCGGAAACGGAGGTAATTTTGCCCCTTCTCTTTTTGCTGGTGGAACTTTGGGGTATCTGTTTGCATTGGTTTGCCAGCATATTGGTTTTACAGATGTTCCGGTGACCAATCTTGTTTTGGTAGGAATGGCCGGAGCCATGAGCGGTGTTTTATATGCTCCTCTTACCGCAATATTTTTGATTGCTGAATCAAGTTTCGGATATGACCTGTTTATCCCGCTGATGATTGCTTCCATCATATCTTATCTGATTGCCAAATGGTTCTCCCCGATTTCACCGGAATTAAAATCCTTAGCGGATGAAGGAAAGATTTTCACGAATAAACATGATAAAAACCTTCTTTTCGCACTAAGAACGGAAGATTTTATAGATAAATATTCCCAGACCATTAATGAAAATGCCTCTGTTAGTGAACTTTTTGAAATGGTAAAGAACGGTAATAAAAATATTTTCGCTGTGGTGGATGAAAACAGAAAACTTAGAGGAGTCCTTACGTTAGATGATATAAGACCTTATCTTTTTAACAAAGAAATGGAAACATCCCAGACGGTAGCTCAGATGATGAAAGCTCCGCCAGCAATTCTTCATAGAGAAAATAAACCGTTGGATATCCTTCAGACTTTTGATGATACAGGTGTATGGAATCTGCCGGTTGTGAATAACAATAATGATTTTATTGGTTTTATCTCAAAATCTTCAATATTAATGAGCTACAGACAGCTTCTGAAAGAATATTCTGATTAATATTAAAAGCAAAAATGACAACCGTAAACCTGAATTCCCATCCTCTGGAGGGGTGTCAAAAATTCTTTGAATTTTTGACGGGGTGGTTAGCATCGTCAAACGATAAAAATCCGTTCAGCAATGAACGGATTTAATTTTAATCTATAATAAAATTGAAAAAATTAGCTGCTTGCGTTATTCAACAAAGCCATATCTTCCTGATCAAGAGCAAGTTTTGGAGCATTGAACACGGTCTCCAGCTGAGATGCACTGGTAGCACTTACAATTGGAGCAGTGATCAATGGATTGGATAGCAGCCATGCCAGAGAAACCGTTCCCTGAGTGGTATTATGTTTTGCACTTACCTGATCCAGAGCTTTTAAAACTTCAAGTCCCTTAGGATTTAAATATTTTCTTACTCCCTCACCTCTTGCACTTTTTGCCAGATCTGCTTCATCACGGTATTTACCTGTTAAGAAACCTGCTGCCAGAGACCAATAAGGAAATACACTCAAATCAAACTGCTCTGCCAGAGGGGCATAGTTTTGCTCAAAACCTTCTCTTTCCATTAAGTTGTAATGGGGCTGTAAAGCAACATATTTAGGAAGATTATTCTTTTCAGCAGCTTCAAATGATGCTTTCAAACGTTCCGGTGATAAGTTGGAAGCTGCAATATAACGTACTTTTCCTGCCTTAATAATCTCATCATAAGCAGACAGGGTTTCTTCTACCGGAGTGGTATTGTCATCAAAGTGCGTATAATAAAGATCAATATGATCCGTCTGAAGTCTTTGCAGCGATTCATCTACAGATTGCAAAATATGCTTTTTGCTGATATCATAGCCATGTTCTTTCGTCTCCGAACCTACTTTGGTGGCCAAAACGATGTCATTACGGTTTGCTCTGTTTTTCATCCATTTTCCGATGATCTCTTCAGACTGTCCGCCCTTTCCATTCACCCACCATGAATACGTATCTGCAGTATCTATAAAGTTGAATCCGGCTTCAGTAAAGCGGTCCAGTATATCAAAAGACTGTTTCTCGTCCAGTGTCCATCCAAAAACATTTCCTCCGAAATTGATTGGCGCAACCGACAAATCGGTGTTTTTGATTTTTCTTTTTTCCATAAAAATAATTTTACTAAGTGATCCGTAAGGTACGGAATATTAAACCTTGAAAATATTCAAAATAGCCATTCTCTCTATAGCTATTATAAATGAAAATGCTGATTTTTCCTGGTTTTTTTTTGGTTATTAAGAGTTTGTTGGAAATTGCAAAGACGCCAATAAATTAAACGCTAACTGCTTTAAGATGCAAAGGTTTTATCTCCGATAAAATTGAATACTGTTTATTTTATGTCTATTGCAAAAAGTCTTTGATTTTCTTGCGCCTTAAAGTAAACATTTTTTGCACCATTGCATTTCTCAAAGAAAAAATACATATATTATTAATTTTAAAAAATAAAAACAGCCATTTGAAAGCTGTTTTTATTATCTATCAATTAAAAAATACGGTTATTTTTCAACCTGAGGAATCTCAATAGCGATAAGCTGTAGTTTGTATTCCTGCAATTGCTGGTTGATCGTAGATAAACCGTTTCTGAAGAATGATGATGCTGTAAAAAGCTCATGATAATATTCTATCCCTTCAAGAACATTTTTCCTGAAAGCATTCCATTTTTTTGTCTGCGAATGAGTAATCTCTGCAGTAGAATCGGTGATTTCCTTTCTCAGGTAATCCACATACATTTTCAATTCATTAATGAACATATTCGGACGCTGGCTGTCGGAAAGAATATTGGTATTTCCGTAGATATGTTTTACCATTTCCGAAAGAGAAACTTCTTTATCAAAAAAGGCAATATTCGGTCCGGGACATATGACAACGCCCTGTTTTTCACCTTTAATTTCGAGGTTCTGCTCCATATATGCGGCGTTTACAAGTCCTACACACAGGCAGGCTTTATCAGTAATTTCCGATTTCTTTTTTTTAAATTCCTTTTCTGTAAGGGTTTCCTTATTGTCGTACAGTTCCTTGAGTTTGATATCCTGGTACTTTCTGGAAGCGGTACAGGTTCCTTCCGGAGAAAATTCTTTGCTTAATGCCAGAAGTTTTTTGGGACATGAACTTCCATATTTCCCTTTTGCTTCTTTTTCAAACTTTAATCGTTCATTGGATGTTCCTTTTACCGTATTGAAAGGCACTCCTAATGGCGAAATATTGCTCAGATAAAAATCCTGTTCTTTTGATTGTAAAAGTAAATTTCGGGTTTCTGTATCTACCGATGTTGCTTCGGGTACCAGCAAAAACGGTGAACCCCATCCTACGCTGTCTACATGATAATTCGCCAATAAAAACTCGTGTTCTTCGGCAGTTCCTACTCCACCCTGAACCGTAATTTTCATTTCTAATGGCTCAGAAACTGTGGGTTTTCCTTTTTGTTCTAAAGCAGCTGTCATTAAGGCATGGGCAGATTGTATCAGATCATTTTTTTTCTGCTTGAATTCTTCCATAATAGGCCCGAGAAGCATTCCTTCGGTAGCAAAAGCATGGCCGCCACAATTTAATCCGGATTCTATTCTGTATTCTGAAACCCACAATCCTTTTTTAGCCAGAAAGTTTCCCTGAATCATTGCAGAACGGAAATCGCTTACTTTCAGGATGATTTTCTTTTTGATGTTTCCGTTTTCGTCCGGAAAAAAATCTTCAAATTCTTCCATATAGCTGTATAAGCGGGGATTCATGCCTGCGGAAAGAACCATTGATGATGATAATTTACTTTTGGCGAATCCACGCAGTGAAGCATGAGCATCGTTATACATCACTGGAAGCTGTTCATTGTTTTGATAATTGTCTTTATCCACTTTCGTCATGATATTGACATCAATACTTCCCGGTTTTAAGTTGGATTCAATGAAGTTTTTGATATTGGAACTCCATTCATCTTTTTGATTGATCAGGTTTTGAAGGCTGTTTTTTAGATCTGAAGTATTTGGAAGCATAGCTATGAAGTCTTTCAAAGCCTCTTTATTTTTGCTGATCTCGTGTTTGAAAGATTCAAATTTTTCATTCACGATATCATCCACCATATCCAGATAAGCCGTAACTCTTCTGGCTCTGTAATCTTCTGTTTTTGTAGAGATCCCGAAATAGTCAAGATTGAACTTTTTATTGTAAAAGTTCTTCATTTTTTCCAGGATTTCATCATCAATGATGGAGATCACAGAAGAAATTCCATACTGGGCAACACGAATAGGACTGTCTATTGTGTAAGCCAGTCCCATTACCGGAATATGGAAATTGTGCAAAGGTTTTTGTGTCATAAAGTTCTGATAAAATTTTTTATTATTCATCTAAAAATCCTTTACAACTATTCACTGCTTAAAAATATTATTTTAAAATGAATTATGCATTAAATAATATTTTATATTGTGAAAAACATGTCAAATATCATTCTTTTAAATCGATTCCTGTGAAATTGTTACTGAGACACCATTAATTGTATGACTACCACATCAGCTATAGATTTTTTTACTACATTTATTAGTTAAACGATAACCATATTTTCCCTCAGAAAAATTAAAAATGAGATTTTTTCATGTATTATTCTTTTGGTTTTCATGGCTTCAATATTTATTTTTGGCAGTGATTTACTTGTCCAGTTTGAAGCAATGAAAGTAGATAAACTTGATGGACAATTTGGGTTTTATATTTTTGAAAAAGCAGCCTATACCAGTTTGATATATGCTGTTGTTGGTCTTATTTATGACAGATACAAAAGAAAACTTAAATGATAACAAATAAAATATATACATTAAGCTTATTTTTTAGCTCTATATGGATTTTTTCCCAAAATGTCAATGAAGAGCTTATTCACTACTTAAAAGAGGCAGAAACGATTCTTATTACCAGTCATGAAGATCTCAGACTTGATATTGAAACGCCTGGCAAGAGTAAAACAATTTACAGAGACTTACTGAAAAATGGTGTTCCCAACCATGAAATCATCATAAATAAAGTAGTACTAACTCCTGAATCCAGACAGGAATTAATAGACATCATAAAACGGCAGAAAATTGTAAAAGCCTGGGATGGAGCTTTATGTTTTGAACCGCACAATACTTTGTTCATTTATAAAGAAAATCAATGGAAAAATATTGAGTTATGTTTTGGATGTAAACAGTACGGCCACAGTAAAAATCTACCCGTTAATAGAGAAGAATTTTTACACAGTTACCAGGACTGGATCAATCTTGAAGATTTTTTCAGAAAACTAGGGGTACAGTGGGAAGTTCCAAAAAAGAAATAAAAAAAGATCAGTGATTGACTGATCTTTTTATTTTACAATGATGTTTTAACGCTATTCAGCTTTATTTTTAAGCATCATCAGAAGGCTGTAAGCCCCTTTCTGTACAATTTTCTTATCCTTTAAAAAATCGGCTTTTATAATTTCTGTAAACTGATCATCAGAAATTCCGGTCATTACAGGAATCATTCTGTAATTGGATTTTCCAAGGTCTTCAAAAACATAATTTTTATTTTCAAAAGAAACTACGGCTTCATTAGGAAGTCCCATTGTATAATGGCTGCTGATATTCACTTCAGCATTTACATACATTCCTTTTACAAATTCTGTATTCACAGAGGATAATCTGGCAATTGCCGTCGCAGAGCCTCCATTTTCAATACTAGGAACAACACTGACAATTTTAGCATTTGATTTCACATCCGGATTCTGATTGTTGTATACTAAAATTTCCTGGCCCACTTTTACAACATTCACATCATTTTCAAAAACCTTTAATTCTAAAAGTAATCCCGCCGGATTGATCAGTTCAAATAAAGTATCTGCAGGGTTTATATACTGCCCGTTATTCACAAGAATTTTGCTTACAAAACCCGTGAACGGAGCATAAACATTGATTTTACTTCTGATATTCCCGGCACTCAGACCTTTGGCATTGATTCTGATGATTTTCAGCTTTTCCTCAAGCCCTTTTAAAGTGGCATTCAAAGTTGAATAATCTGCCTGGGCAGTCTGTAGGGTCTTGTCACTGCTGGCTTTGCTCGTATTAAGGTCTTTCTGGCGGTTATAATTCAGTCTTGCCGCTTCAAGTTGTGCTTTTGTTACCAGATAATCCTGCTGCAGCTGTATAAACTGCGGATCTTCCACCACAGCAAGCACCTGCCCTTTGTTGAAATGACTTCCATTAATTACATTGATCGACTTGATGTGTCCCCCCATAATGCTGGAAACTGAACTGATATGAGACGGTGCAATGTCTGTCTTTCCGTTCAGTCTCACCAGTTTTTCCATATTCCTGTTCTGAATTGTAGTTGTTGTAAGCCCTACAGCCTGAATCTGTTTTTCTATAAGATGAACGGAATTTTTGTCATTCTTAGAAAATTTTGTGTTTTCATAAACCGTTTTTTCTTCCTCTTTTTTTCCTGAACATGAAGATAAAGTTAGGATGAAAGCAAGGCTGTATAGTGATATATTCCTGAAATGCATGATGGTATTATTTTGAAATTAAGAATTGAAGTTCGGCTCCGATCTGATTAAGCTTTTCCAGCTGATCAATATAGTCTGCTTTGGTTTTTACGGCCTGATTCACCAGTATTACCCAGTCCAGATAATCTATTTCTCCCACTTCCATCTGTTTCTGAGCTGTTTTTAGAATGATTTCAGATTTGGGAAGCTGTTTTTGTTCATAATTTTGAATGATCTGCTGTTGGTTCATATAATTACCCAACTGTTGATTCAATCTGTTTTTAAGTTCAATTTCTTTTCTCTCATACTGATTTTCGGAGATGGCAATCTTAGCCTGTGCTGCCTTTGCCAAAGCTCTCTGTCCTTTTGTAAACAATGGAATTCCAACTCCCACCTGAACCGAATTGAAACGATTGTTATTGATGTTTTTCATACTCTGATTGGTATATCCTATGAGAAGATCAGGAAGCAGTCTGCTTTTCTCCAGCTGTACTTCTGCCTCGCTTACTTTGATCTGTTGCTGCAGATATTGAAGTTCAGGATGCTGTTGTACCATTTCTTCTGAAATCTGAAGCCCAATATTAATTATAGGCTTCTCTGCAACAGGTTGATATGGAATTGTAGATTGTAGTAATAATTGAAGCTGAATTTTTACGATATTCAAATCATTTTCAAGAGTATTCAACTGTACTTTTATCTGTTCTTTCTGAATTTCAGCAGTGGACTCCTCCAGAATATTGGCTTCTCCTTTTTTTAATCTTAATCCGGCTTTGTCTGCAAAATTATTATACAGCTGGCTGATGTATTCCAGCACTTTTTTCTTCTCCTGAAGCACAAGTATCCTGTAGAAAACGTCAGTTACTTCTTTGGTAAGCTGTGTTTTGGTCAGATTCTGATTGACGACACTGGCAGACCATTCAGCATCCAGCATTTGTTTTCTTCTTGAATATACCGTTGGAAAACTGAATCTTTGAGAGATTGCGAATGAATTGTCTGTTTCCTCGCCCTGAATTTGTCCAAATCCCCCCGTAATTTCCGTCTGGGGAATGTTCAGATAGCTGGCCTTCAGCTTTTCCTGATAATCTGATATTAATTTCGAATTTTTAAGAGTACCGTTCTGCTGGTATGCTTTTTCCAGAGCCTGATCATAAGTAATGTTTTCCTGAGTCTTATAAGTTCCGAAGGACAATAACAGCAAGAAAACAGACAGTTTTTTATAATTGAGTTTTTTTGAGAATTTCATTTTATCTTTATTAATATGTTCAAACAGGACGTATAAAATTGGAAGGACAAAAAGCGTTAAAAGCGTTGCAAGCATAAGCCCTCCGATGACTACAGTTGCCAGAGGCCTCTGCACTTCAGCTCCTGCACCATTGCTGATTGCCATGGGAAGAAATCCCAGAGATGCCACAAAAGCTGTCATTAAAACCGGACGGAGTCTTATTTTTGTGCCTATGAGTACAATTCTGTTTGTATTATTTATTCCGTTCTTTTTCAATCGGTTAAATTCTGATATCAAAACAATTCCATTAAGTACGGCAACTCCAAATAATGCAATAAATCCTACGCCTGCGCTAATGCTGAAAGGCATTCCTCTCAACGCCAGAAAATAGACACCTCCTATCGCAGATAAAGGAATGGCTGTATAGATCAGCAGACTGTGTTTTACAGAACCGAAAGCAAAGAATAAAAGCAGGAAAATCATCACTAACGAAATAGGAACTGCTATACCTAATCTGGATTTAGCTTCATTTAAATTTTCAAAAGCACCTCCATAAGAAATACTATATCCAGAAGATAATTTCAGGTTTTTGCCTGCCTTTTGCTGAAGCTCTTCCACAATACTCTGAACATCTCTTCCTCTCACATTAAAACCTACAATAATCCTTCTTTTGGTATCCTCCCTCTGAATCTGATTCGGACTGTTTTTAAGTTCCACTTTAGCCAATTGCGACAATGAAATCTGTTCTCCTGAAGCCGTAGGAACCAGAAGATTTTGGATACTCGTAATATCTTTTTTATGTTCGTTATCCATTCGGACAACGATATCAAACTTTTTTTCGCCTTCATATAAAGCGCCTGCAGTTTGTCCGGCAAAAGCCATATTAATCACCCTGTTGATATCCGCCACTGAAATATTGTATCGGGAAAGTTCTGAGCGGTTATAATCTATCACAACCTGTGGAGCGCCTACTACCGGCTCGATATATAGATCCTGAGCACCTTTTACGGTATTGATAATGCTTCCCATCTTTTTGGCATAGGTGGCAAGGCTGTCCAGATCTTCACCGTAAATCTTGCACACTACATCCTGTCTTGCTCCGGTCATCAGCTCATTGAAACGCATTTGAACCGGAAACTGAAAACTGGTTGTCAGTCCAGGGATAACGCTTAATGCTTTACTCATCTTATCAGAAAGTTCAGGAAATGAGGTTGCAGAAGTCCATTTCTTTTTGGGCTTTAAAACGACTATCATATCTCCGGAATCCATGGGCATAGGTTCTGTGGGAATTTCTGCACTCCCAATTTTCATGACCACTTTTTCTACTTCAGGAAAGTTTGTTAACAGGATGTTTGCAGCCTGAGTGGTAGCTTTTTTGGTTTCATTGATATTACTTCCCTGGAGAATCCTCATTTCAACGGCAAAATCGCCTTCCTCCAACGATGGTATAAATTCTCCACCCATTCTGGAAAGGGTAAAAACAGCACCTGCAAACAGAATCAACACACCAATGATTATTGTTTTTCTAAATTTAAGGGCCTTTATCAGAAGTTTTTGGTGACCGGTTTCCACTTTACCCATCACACGGTCTGAAATATTTTCTTTCTCTTTTTTCTTTCTGCTTAATACCAGAGAGCTCATCATTGGAATATAAGTCAGGGAAAGAATAAATGCGCCAATCAGGGCAAAGGCAACGGTTTGAGCCATAGGCTTGAACATCTTTCCTTCAATTCCCTGAAGCGTAAAAATCGGAAGATATACAATTAAGATAATGATCTGCCCGAAAACCGCACTGTTAACCATTTTGGTCGCAGAGTTGGAAACCTGATCATCCATTTCTTTTTTGCTGAGCATATTGTCTTTTCCGAAATGCTTTTTATGGGCAAGCTGATGAAGAACAGCTTCCACAATAATGACGGCTCCATCTACAATTAAACCGAAATCCAGCGCTCCAAGGCTCATCAGATTTCCTCCTACACCAAAAATATTCATCATGATAATGGCGAAAAGCATAGCCAAAGGAATGACGGAAGCAACTAGTAATCCCGCTCTGAAATTTCCTAAAAATAAAACCAGAATGAAAACCACAATCAAAGCCCCTTCCATCAGGTTTGTTTTTACTGTGCTGATCGTATTATTAACCATTTTAGCCCGGTCAAGGAATGGCTCTATCACAACTCCTTCCGGTAAGGACTCCTGGATTTTTTCCAGTCTTTGTTTAATATTTCCAATCACTACATTAGCATTCTCTCCTTTCAGCATCAGAACAATAGCTCCGGATACTTCTCCGGTATCATTGTAAGTCATAGCGCCATACCTTGTCGCATACCCTAATTTTACAGAGGCTACATCTTTAATATGAACAGGAATGCCTTCTTTTGTTTCTGAAACCTGAATGCTTCCAATATCTTCTGTAGTTCCCAAAAGTCCTTCGCTACGGATAAACAGAACGGTTTCTTTCTTTTCAATATAAGCGCCTCCGGTATTCTGATTATTCTTTTCCAGAGCCGCAAAAACATCATTGATATTGATATTAAAGGCCTGCAATTGATTAGGATTAATGGCAATTTCATACTGTTTCAGTTTTCCTCCGAAACTGCTGACATCCGCCACACCTTTAGTACCAAGGAGCTGTCTTCTCACCACCCAGTCCTGGATAGTCCTCAGTTCGGTTTCATCGTATACATTTTCATATCCTTTTTTAGCCCTTACCACATATTGGAAAATCTCTCCCAATCCTGTTGAAATAGGCCCTAATTCCGGTTTGCCGATTCCGTCCGGAATATTGTCCTGAACAAGCTGCAGTCTTTCCTGAACCTGTTGACGCGCCCAATACACATCAGTCTTGTCATCAAAAACTACAGTCACTAATGAAAGTCCGAAACGTGAAAAACTTCTAAGCTCCGTAATTCCGCTGATATTACTGGTGGCCTGTTCAATAGGAAATGTAACAAGACGTTCTATATCTGCTGCACCATAAGAAGGAGCTGTGGTAATGATCTGAACCTGATTATTGGTGATGTCCGGCTGGGCATCAATAGGAAGTTTGGTGGTTTCATAGACTCCAAAAAGGATGAGTGCCCCTGTAAAAAGAGCAATGATGAGTTTATTCTTTACAGAAAACTCAATAATTTTATTTAACATGGAAAAATTATTAATTGTAATCCGTAAGACCATACAGGAGCTGAGACCTCTCCATAACTTAAGTGTCCAAAATAAAGTTTTTGTAATTTCTTGAGTTAAGGTCTAAACACCAGTACATTGCATTACGAATTAATGGATATGTAACAAGAATTAAATACTTTAAGTAAAAAACATAAAGCATTAATTTTCAATGTGAAGTTGATTAAGAAAGCCGTGGAGGCTGAAAAATCTGAGAAAGATATTGTTGGGAGAAATCTTTTTCTTTGTAGATACTGCTTTTCTCTGAAACAGTAATTTCCTTAGGTTTTTTTATTTCGAATGAAAGCTCCGGAAGCTGGGCATGTACAGTGAGTACGATAGGCGGATTGATAAAAGGCAGTTTCTGATCGGTATCCCAGTCTGAATCCTGTTTGTGGTTATCATAATGCTCCATTACAAATTCTGAAAAGCTTCCGTGGTATTCCATGAAATGTTCAACAAACATAGGCACTTTCAGTACTTCCCCCGCATTGGTGGTAGCCAGTACATACATCATTGAGCATAATATGGAGAACCATTTTAACATGGATGCAAATATAATGTTTAAATTTTTCCCAGAAAGGCTCAGATATTAATTTTTTGAGAATTTTATAGGCGAGATCATATAAAAATTAAACATATGTTTGAATATTATTGGCTTAGCAGAGTCTTATTTTTATAATAATTCACTTTTCGCTATTTATTTATTTTTACTTAAAAACATACGTACAATTCCTCAGATGGCGAATTATATTTAACATGAGGTATTTTCGTGCTGGTAATTCCGGAATCTTAAAGAAAACAAACAACATTTAATAAATAATTATTTTACTTAAAAATAAGTAATTTTTAAAAAAAATAAGCTTATAGTGTTTTGTATAAAGTGATTTTTGCTTATATTTGTGAATCGAAATAATTTTTTTTCATCATTTGTGTTTTTTTAAGGTCTCCATTCGTGGAGACCTTTTTGTTTTCAATAATATCATAATTGAATATTCGCTACTGAAGTGGAAAAATGTAAAAAATGTGAAATATTATGTTCTTTAATCTTTCTAATTGCTTTTATATAAAGGAATGTCTAAAGTTATTGTATATTAATAACTCTCTTTTTTGATAAATTTTACCGGCTTTATATGTGGTTTAAAACTTATTGGATGGTTTTAATAAAATCAGTTGGCCTGAGCTGCATCACAGCCTGAAAACTTCGGGTATAGGCCTGAACACTCTTATACCCTACCTCATACGCTGTTTCTGAAATGGTAAGATTTCCGGAACTCAAGTATTCCAGACTCTTAATAATACGAAGCATTTGCTGATATTTGCTTAGGGTAAGACCAGTTTCTTTTTTGAAAATACGTTCCAGTGTACGGAAAGATAAAAGAGCCATATCACTGAGATCTTCCATTTTGATCTCTCTGTGATAATGATTGTGCAAATATTCTATGACTTTGTCAAGACGTTTGTCTTTCGGGAGGCTGATATGAAAAGTCAGGGAATGTTCTGCAAACCTCGGAAGTTCGTTGAAAAGCGCTTTCAGGAATAGGCTCTCATTATGATCCCGAATCATTAGCTTAGACCACTTCTCCGAATATTTTATCATTTCCTTTAAAACAGGAGGAACAGAAAATACATTCACTTCATGATAGAAGGATTCTTGGGCGCCAACTTCTGCAAACATGATCATCAGTTTGATTTTTGCAGAATGGGAATTGGTTTTATGGACAGCATTTGGAGGAATCCATACCGCATGATTCTGGGGAAGCAGATAGATTTTTTCTTCGATAGTAATATACTGAAAACCACTTTCTACATATACGAGCTGACCTTTTTGATGATGATGAAGAACGTTATCATGAATCCAGTTTTCCTCAAACCATACAAAATAAGGCTTATTTAGTTCATCTATATTTATACTGTCGCTGGCGTTCATGTCGTTTCAGGTTAAAACTTTGGCAAAATTAAACAAAATTACTGCGTTAATTTTGTACAAAAGTTTTTATTATGATGAAGAATGAAGTAAAAAAGAATGCTTCGTATGTTTTATTAATCATTAATGTTCTGGTTGTTATACTCATTTCCAGCAATCTCCGCTCACCGATTGTGGCCGTTGCCCCTGTATTGGGAGAGGTAAGAGATGCTTTAAAAATGGATAATTTTCAGGTGAGCCTGCTTACTTCTATTCCACTGTTTATGTTTGCTGCCTGTTCTGTACTGGTAAGCAGATTCTCCAATAAATTCGGAATCAGTAAACTTTTGATGTATTCACTGATTATTTTAAGCTTCGGGTTATTTTTACGAATCAGTGGTTCTCTATGGCTTTTGTTTTTAGGTTCTATATTTATCGGTTTAGGAATATGTATCGGAAATGTAGTCACTCCGGGATATGTTAAGAATAATTTTCCGAAGCAGATTGGCCTTATGACAGGAATTTTTGCAGTATCTATGAATCTTACAGCAGCACTGGCTTCCGGTTTCAGTGTGAAAATAGGAGAATTGACGGGCTTTGGATGGAAAGGATCTCTGGGAATATGGCTTGTGATTGCCGCATTGGGCTTCCTGGTTTTATCACTGGAACTCATATTCAATAAAAGAAATCCGGTTCAGCCTAAGACGGCAATCAGTACTTCAGATTTTAATATGTTCAAATCTGCCCAGGCGTGGAATATCAGTATTTTTATGGGACTGCAGTCTTTGTTTTATTATTGCCTGGTAGCCTGGCTGCCTTCATTTCTTGCTGATTTTCATATGCAGGGAGAAAGCTCCGGCTGGGTGTTCTTTGTGATCCAGATTACCATGATTCCGGTAACATTCTGCTGCCCTATTATTGCCAGTAAAATGAAGGACCAGAGGTTTATGATTCTTTTTATATGTGCTCTGATGTTCGGAAGTACAATGATGTTTGTCTTTCTGAAGTCTCAGTGGATCTATGTGAATGCTGTGATTATAGGGATTTCCAACGGATTGTCTTTCAGCTTGTCGATTCTGTTCTTTTCTGCAAGAACAAAAAGCAGTATCAATGCGGTTAAAATATCAGGTATGGCACAGTCCGTAGGATATCTGATTGCTGCATTCGGACCTCCGTTGTTTGGAAAACTGCATGATTGGGACATTTCCTGGAACAGTTCATTCTATTTATTAAGCTTTGCTGTATTGCTGATGCTGTATTTTGGAATGAAGGCGGCAAGAAATAAATATGTTGAGGATTAGGAAAATCAAAGGTCAGGTTACACGTCTTTTATTGCTGGACGCTACCCATTCTTCTTTTTGGCAGTTTGGGCAGCTTCCTGCATTACCCGCTTTTTTATGCTCTGTATATCCACAGAATATACAGGAGTAATGTCTTTCCTCATGAATATAATGTAACGGATTATTTAATGAGCCTGGTAAAATAGGAAGACCGTATTTTACAGATTTATCTTCAAAAAAGAATACACTGATCTCTCCTGAAATTTCTTCTATAGCCATCTCAATCTGGCCAAGCTGCGAAACTCCTTTTAGCCTTAATTCTGCGAAGAATTCGTCACTCCCTAGATTTTCTTTTTGAAAGTTTTTAATTGAAAATTCACCGTTTTCTATCAGGCAGATGGATTGTCCTTCAACCAGATTTTCAAATTTTTTACTTTTTCCGATAAAATGGGTCACAATAGAATACAGGAGAATAATAACAATAAAAACAATAAGGGATGAAATAATTCCGACATCCTTATTAAACATAGGATCTCCTGCTGCTGATCCCAGGCCGATAATGACTACCAATTCAAATATTGAGAGCTGTTTTACTCCTCTTTTTCCTAAAATTCTAAGTCCGATGATAATAGTCAGAAACATAATTATGGTACGAAGAATGATCTCTAAAAGAAAAGACCATTCTTCATGTCCCAATAATAATTCTTTCCAGTCAAAATTTAAGAGAAAAGTGGACAGCATATAAATTATTTACCACGGAATATTCAAAAAATAAGCCATAACTCCTGTTATTTATTTCATACTTATTTCAGGATTACCTCTTCTCCGTCTTTCAATAGTAAACATTGGTTTCCAAGTCCTTTTTCGATTATTTTTTTCTGGATAAAATTCCTGTCTTCCTTACAATGGCTTACTGCTTCCAGATGAGTTACCCAAACAGTAGATTCCGGTGCGTATTCACATACTTTTGCGATGTCTTCGCTGGTCATAATAATAGGATCTCCCACAGAGAAGGTGGCAGCACCTCCTGCAACAATGATGTGCTTTGGCTTGTGTTGAGCAATTTCTGCAGCAACTTCATCATACCAGATTGTATCACCTGCAATATAGACTGACTGATTGTCTTTTTTAAAAACGAAACCGTTTACTATTCCCATTTTTTCTCCAATTTCTCCGGTACCGTGCTGGCCTTTGGTGGTAGAAATTTCAATGTTTTTCCATTGAAGATGATCATTTACAATTAAAATATTAGTAAATCCCTGTTCTGCAATATGATCAGCAATAACCTCTGAACAGATCACCGGAATATTTTTATCGAGAAGTTCTACTGCGTCAGCATCCCAATGATCCGGATGAATATGGGTTACCGCTACAGCATCTATTCCTTCTAATTTTTTCTTTAATTCTTCTCTACTGAAAGGCAGATCTACAAGAGGATTCAGTAGTTCACTTTCTGTCATAGGCATTTTTCCCATAGACCCTTTTTCTCCGAGCATCGGATCTACCAGTATGGAAATTCCGTCAATATTCAGTAGCAATGTTGCATTGCGCCATAATTGTAATTTCATTTTGAGTATTTTTGTTGAACAAATTTATTGACTAATGAAGGTCAAACAATCGAAGGTTACCAAAAGGTTAACCATAAATATTCAGGTATATGAATTTTGAAGAATTTAAAAACTGTGGATTAAGAAGAAGCCTGAATATCCTTTCAGGTAAATGGAAACCTTTAATTCTGCATAATCTTTTTGAAGAAGATCAGGTGCGTTTTGTGGAACTTTGGCGAAATATGCCCCGGGTTTCCAAGAAAGTACTTGCAGAGCAGCTGAAGCAGCTGGAAGAAGATCGTATTATTGAACGGATTGAAGTTTATAATTTTCCGCCTGAAGTATATTATAAATTAACGGAGAAAGGGCAAAAGCTGGGACCTATTCTTTCCGAACTTCATTCATGGGGAAATGGATTGGGTTAAAACCATTTTGGATAAATTCATCGAAGGTTTTCGATGCCATTGAGTATTTCTTTCCTCTTCTAGAATTTTATCCTACATTTGGAAACACTGCCTAAAAATAGATTTATATAGGGGTTATATAATATAACCTCAATTTAAAAAAAAAACAAACCAATGAAAAAACAATTATTATTTGTGCTTACTCTTGCAGCACAGGCTTCTTTTGCACAAATCATTTCCAAAGATCCTACGTTTGCTTCAAACGGAATTTACAACCTTCAAACGGGAATCTCTTATTTAGGAGAATTAACAGAAACAACCAATGCCGTATTTTACGAATCCTTTGACTCCAATAGTAATCAGTTACTTATCTCTAAAGCGACAAGTTACAATGGCTCTCCGGATTTAACTTTTGGGACCAATGGTAAAACTGCATTGAATTACACATCGGACGCTTTAGTGGGATTTATAAGGCACAGCAATAATACATTAACCCTACTGTTAAAACGATATGACTCTGTAAATAATATCAATTATTTAGATGTAGTTCGATTGCTTGCCAATGGGCAATTGGATCCTTCGTTTTCCAATGGAGGAATAAAATCATTAGCCAATTTCAATCAGGACAATTTCAATATAAAGAATAATCTTATAGAACAAGGAAACAAAATTATTGTTTCGGGAACCGGAATAGATACTAATGGATTTTTTGATGGGTACACTCATACATTCAGATTAAATTCTGATGGTACACCAGATAACAGTTTTGGGGATAATGGAGAATTATCCACTTACGGAATTCCCCGCATTATTTTAGATAAACAGTCCAATATTATCATTTTAGAACACAATACAATAAAAAAGTATACTTCTGACGGACAGCTCATGACTGGTTTTGGTAATAATGGGACAGCCTTGTTTAATGGGGTAAATGTAAATGTTATAAAAGCAGATTCAGCTAATAGAATTATATATGCACAACTTGGATCCTTAACGCCCGCTACGATAGGAAGACTGAATGCTGATGGGACGCCCGATACCACATTCAGCTACACCGGTACTCTTGGTCTTGAATTTTGGGATATCTATGAAAAAAACAATTCTTACTATATAGCCGGCTATGCTGATCTTAATAATGCACCTGCTTATTATCTCTCTAAACTTAATCAAAACGGAGCTATTGATACGGTATTTGGAGAATATGTAGAAAATGATTCCAATTTACTCTATCACTTTATTCACGCAATCAAAGTTTTTGATAATAATGTAATTGTTTATGGAGATGGGCCAACAAAAGAAATTGTGAAATATCTTTTAAACGGTACAGCTACATTACCGACAGCAGAAACTGTAAAAAATAATACTGAATTTACTTTTGAAAGTCCTGTAAAACAAGATTTGGTGTATCAGTCAAAAGAAAAAATTAATAAAATAGAGATCTATTCTGTTGACGGAAGGCTATTAAAAACGATAAATAAAAATAATTCCGACGTTTCCGAACTTTCTAAAGGAGTTTATTTTGCGAAAGCAATTTTTGAAAATGGAAAAGTTTTTACAAAAAAACTTATTAAGAAGTAGTAAATTAATATTTTAAAACTAATAACAATTTTTACAAATGAAAAGAATCATTATTTTGATTTCCTGTGTATCATGTATGTGGGCGACGGCACAGATAACACCTCCACCTACTATTCAAAGATCAAATACCACATCCCGCGGACTTACCATCAATTCAAGAAAAGGGACATTAATTGAGAAAAAAATCAGCAATTTAGGCAAGTTTAAAAATCTGAATATTCAAAAAATTGTAACCAGAGACGGATCTGATAATTCATCGGAATCTGTGCTGGGCATTATGTATGAATATGAAACCTTTGATGAAATTTCCAAGAAAACCTTAACGGTTGATAAAATTGAACTGGGAAAGCTGATCCAGGCGCTTCAGACTGTGGAACAGAAAGAAAATGAAAAAGCAAATCAGGAAACCAAATATAAGTTTGTTACGATGAGTAATATAGAGTTTGGAAGTGTTTACCGGGAAAAGATTTCATCGTGGGTAAATTATATAAAAACTCCGGGCAACCATTTTAATCAGAACTTACTGGAATTCAATAAGGATGAATTAAAAGAATTGATTACTGTTTTGAAGAAAGCAGACCAGGAACTTTAATACAGAATAGAATTAGATAGTTAAACATAAAAACCTTATAGGTTATGAAAACCTATAAGGTATATTTTAAAAAATTAAAAATAATTATTACCGGAACGGATTGTTTACTCTTTAAACAGATCCAGAACTTCCATAATATTCTGATATACAAAGTCTAATTCTTCGGAAGTAATGCAATATGGAGGAACCAGATAGATTACATTTCCCAACGGTCTCATGATAATCCCTCTCTGTAAGAATTCATTGTAAAGCTTCTTCCCTATTTCATTGAAATAAGAAGTATCATTCCCGGTTTTAAAATCGAACGCTAAAATAGTTCCGATCTGCCGAACCTTTTCTACATGAGGATGCAAAGCAAGTGCTTTCACAAACTCCGAATGTTGATGCGTAATGCGGTTAATATTCATCTGAGTTTCACTTGTCAATAGTAATTCCATACTGGCAAGAGCCGCTGTACAGGCTAAAGGATTAGCTGTAAACGAATGCCCGTGAAATAATGTTTTATAACGGTCTTCAGAAAGGAAAGCATCATAGATTTCATTGGAGCAGGTCGTAATTCCCATGGGCATTGTTCCTCCTGTCAACCCTTTTGAAAAACACATAATGTCTGGTTTTTCTGTAAGATAATCTGCTGCGAAAAGCTTACCTGTTCTTCCAAATCCTGTAAAAACTTCATCCTGGATCATAAGAACACCTTCTTCCCTGCAGTATTTCATCAACTGACTAAGATCTTCAGCTTTATACATTAACATTCCGGCAGCACCCTGAACTAATGGCTCATAGATAAAACAAGCCACTTCATCAGCAAGTTCTTTAATCTGTTTCTGTAAGCTTTCCAGATTTTCTGCATTGGGTGTATCTATAAAAACAACTTCAAACAGCATGCTTTCAAAAGGTCTTGTCCAGAAACTCTTTCCACTGACAGACATCGCCCCGAAAGTATCGCCGTGATAAGCATTTTTAAAAGCTAAAATCTTCGTTTTCTTTTTCTCTTGATTGTATGCATATTGAATACACATTTTTAAAGCAACTTCTACTGCTGTAGAACCGTTATCCGAATAAAAGACCTTTTCCTGACCAGCAGGTAGAAGTTTCAGTAAATTTTCTGAAAGCTGTACAGCAGGTTCATGGGTAAATCCTGCAAAAATCACCTGTTCCAGTGTATTCAGCTGTTCAAAAACACGTTGTGCAATATAAGGATGTGAATGCCCGTGCAGCGTCACCCACCATGACGAGACCACATCCAGATATTTTTTTCCTTCGTTGTCATACAGGTAAATTCCTTTTCCTTTTACAATAGGAATGGCATCATCAGCTGTTTTCATCTGCGTGTACGGATGCCAGTTGACCGCTTTATCTCTCTCCTGCAGGCTGATTTCTTTTGTTATTGTATTCATATATTGATCTAAAAAGTAGAAATGAGTGATGGAGATGGATTTAACAATAATTTAGTTGAATATGTTGTTGTAAATGTTGGATTAGTCGCAAAGGCGCAAAGTTTTATCATAGATTGCGTGGGATATTTAAGGACGCAGGAAAATCAAAGATTTTCAGCAAGGAATATGTTATAATTTTCCCATAGTTTTTTAAATATTATTTGCATAATCTGCGAGAAAATGAAAATTTGCAATGTTAAACTTTATCGGAGATAAAATCCTTGCGCCTTAAAATATTACTTACTACAAAAGCTTTTGCGTCTTTGCGTTTTCCAACTTGTACAGCAGTTTATAAAAATTCAAAAACAAATTTTATAACAAGTGCTATAATACCAGCAATCCAACTCATCACTCATTATTTTATCATTTATAATTCATAATTATCTAACAGCATGTTTCTTTTTTCATCATAGGTTTCAGTCCTAATGTCTGAAGCATCTGCATATCTTCAGAAACTCCCGGATTAGGCGTTACCAGTAAGGTTTCTCTTTCACCCGTAAAAATAGAATTAGCTCCTGCCATAAAGCACCATGCCTGCTCTGTCTCAGACATTTCTATACGTCCGGCACTTAATCTTACCATAGAAGATGGCATTACGATTCTTGCTGTGGCGATCATTCTTACCATTTCCCAGGTATCTACTTTTTCATTATCTTCTAATGGCGTTCCCGCTACTCTGGCCAATGCATTAATTGGAACAGATTCCGGATGTTTTGGCATCGTTGCCAACGTTAAAAGCATTGAAATTCTGTCTCTATGAGTTTCACCAAGACCTATAATTCCTCCGGAACACACTGTGATTCCTGCTTTTCTTACATTATTTATCGTATTGATTCTGTTGTCAAAAGTTCTGGTAGAGATGATCTCTTCATAATATTGCTCAGATGTATCAAGGTTGTGATTGTAAGCGTATAATCCAGCCTCCTGAAGTCTTACAGCCTGTTCTTCCGTAAGCATTCCCAGTGTACAGCAAACTTCCAGACCAAGATCATTTACACCTTTCACCATATCAATCACTCTGTCAAAATCACGGTTATTACGAACTTCACGCCACGCTGCCGCCATACAGAATCTGGAAGATCCGGAATCTTTTGCTTTCTGAGCGTGGGCAATTACAGTTTCTGTAGGCAGTAAAGCCTGTACTTTGATATCCGTGTGATAACGGGCTGCCTGTCCGCAGTATGAACAGTCCTCAGGACATCCGCCTGTTTTGATGGATAATAGTGTTGAAATCTGTACTTCAGAAGGGTCATGCCATTCTCGGTGTACGGTGGCTGCTTTATAGATCAGTTCCATGAGAGGAAGGTGATAAATTTCCTCGATTTCTTCTTTCGTCCAGTTGTTTCTTAATGTTGTTTTTGTATCCATTATCTTATTTTTGTTATTGTTAATTGCTTGGCAGCATGTTGTATAGATTCCTTATCTGTAGTATTGATTTCGGGAATCCTTATAATTTTTGTTTCTTTTTCAATAAAACTGCAGATCACTCTTTCTGTATCTTCCGGAAAATCTCCGTTAAGAATTAAATATTCCAACTGAATTCCTCTCTGTTGTAAAGCCAGGATGGAGAGCAAGCTATGATTGATACAGCCTAAATAATTTCTGACTACCAATGCTGTCGGAAGGTTTAATTCTTCAATCAGATCGATCATAAAAGTTGTGTCTGATATGGGCACCATAAGACCTCCGGCTCCTTCTATAATTAATGGGTTTTCTGTTTTTGGGAGTTGAAAATCATTCAGATTGATGGTCATATTTTCTTCTCTTGCAGACTGATGTGGTGATGCAGCCAGCTGTAAACGGTAAGTTTCCGGATGGCATCTATTAGTATCCGTCCATGCTTCAATTTTATGACTGTCCGTATAGTGAAGATCACCGGACTGTATCGGTTTCCAGTATTCTGTTTTAAAATGCTGAACCAAAATGGCTGAACAGACTGTTTTTCCTATTTCGGTTCCTATTCCTGTTATAAATAATTTCATGTGGTTTGAGATTTGGGATTCGGGTTTTGAATCTTTTTGCTTTAAATAAATTCTTTAATAATTCCTGTCAGTTTCATAATTTCCTCTTCTGTATTAAAGCTGTGAAGGCATATTCTCAACCGTTCACTTCCTTCTTTTACCGTGGGACTGTAGATGGCATAGGTTAAAAACCCTTCCTCAGATAAAGTTTGCTGTAATGTTTTCAATCTTTGATTATCCGGAATTACAATAGCCTGAACCGGGCTTGTTTCTGCTGATGGAGACTGTAGATTTCTGCTTCGGAAAACTTTGATGTTATTCTGAAGTTTTTCAGCCAGTTCATCGTTTTGATCTAAAAATTCATATCCTGTTTTGATACTCATCCACTGGAAGTCCTGTGCTGATGTCGTATAGATGAACGGACTTGCAAAGTTGATGAGATAAGATTTCACTGTTTCACTGCAAAGAATTGCTGCTCCGTGAGCTCCAAGGGCTTTTCCGTAGGTCACAACTGCTGCCGAAACATGATTCTGTAATTGATATTTTTCAATCAATCCATATCCAAAAACGCCGAAAGCGTGGGCTTCATCAACAATCAGAGAGGCCTTATGCGTATCGGCAAGTGCAGCGATTTTCTGAATAGGTGCAAAATCTCCTTCCATAGAGTAAAGACTTTCTATGGCGATATAACAATGTCCTTCCTGTCTTTTTAAAATATTCTCAAGATCTTCAGTATCATTATGTTTGAATTTCAGCTTTTTGGCATTGGATAGTTTACAGCCATCATGTACCGACCGATGAATCTGTTCATCCAAAATAACGACATCATGACGGCTGGGAAGGGTAGAAAATAAGGCCAGATTTGCATTATATCCTGATGGAAAAAGTAATGCTGATTCAAACTGATGTTTCTGCGCAATTTTATTTTCTACAGAAACTGCAATATCACTGTTTCCACTAATCAAC
Organism: Chryseobacterium sp. RU33C; assembly: GCF_900156015.1. Taxonomy (NCBI): domain Bacteria; kingdom Pseudomonadati; phylum Bacteroidota; class Flavobacteriia; order Flavobacteriales; family Weeksellaceae; genus Chryseobacterium; species Chryseobacterium sp. RU33C. The sequence continues at coordinate 262,297 of NZ_FTMT01000002.1, forward strand.
CTTGAGCCTGTACTTCCGGAAAGCAGTTGAGGATTATTCATAACCTTTTGCAACAGCAAATGTTGTAGATATTTATTTTTTGCAAAACCCAGATAATCATTGGAATAAAAATCAATTCCACCAGACGGAATCCGCAAACGTCTTAATGTTCCCTGTTCTTTTCTTTTGTCAAGAGATTCCTGAAAATGAGAGGTATTGTTAAGCATAATTCAACTGGGCTACTTCCTGGGTAATCGCATTGATCCATTCTTCATGAAGTCCTTTTTCTATGTTGAGAATATGATCTGCATGGTGTTTCCAGTCTGGTGAAAATTCATTGAGCTGATGAATCATTTCTTCCAGATGCCCTTCTTCTTCCAGAATAATAGATTTTACCATGATTTTAGAAGATGCTTCAGTAAGTGCCTGCTGATATACAGGATAAAGCTCATCGGCACGCACCTCAATGGCATAGGTTACGAAAAGATAGGCTGCATATTTAATATCTGTTTTATCAAGATTAAAAGCTTTCTGAAGATAGCGGCAGGCTTTAATATCCAATGAATGAAGATATTGGCTTGTTGCAATAGGGGCCAGAAGTTCTGTACTTTCGTAGGTTTTGCAGAGTGCAGGATTTATCTTCCCGATTTGTTTTTTTAAATAATAAGCATGGCGGTGTTCTTCAGCAGCATGTTTCAGCTGGATCTGAGAAACCAATGTTGGATGTTCACATTTTGATATTTTCCTTGCACCGGCATTTTCCATAAAAGAAAGTGTGTTCAGCCACCTGGCGTGGGTGTTTCCTTCCTGTACAATTTTTTTTAACAGATGATGAAATTCCATAGATTTTTATTTTGATGTCAAAAATAGTATATTGCCGGATGGTTACATGGTGCCAGTTTTTATATTATGGATAGTCCGGTTAAGATTCCTTACGAAAGTTTTATAAAAATTGATAGAAAATCAGAGACTTCTATCTATTTACAGATTTCCAATCAGCTCATCAATGCTATTCAGAGAGGGTTTCTCCCTTTCGGAACAAAACTTCCCGGGACAAGAACGTTCAGCGAGATGCTGGAAATTCACAGAAATACAGCCGTTGCGGTGTATGATGAACTGTCGGCTCAGGGCTGGACAGAGAGTTTTCCGAACAAAGGAACTTTTGTGATCGGAAAAGATCAGGAAAAACCTGTCAAATTGAATGATTTTAAACAGAATAACCTTCAAAACTATCCTGTTTCCACTGGTTTTTCATTTAAAACATCCAATATTCTGGATAATCCTTTTGAACATTCGGACTGTGAGTATGTCTTTAATGATGGAGTGCCGGACATCCGCTTAACCCAAATCGGGCAGCATTCCCGTTTTTACAGTTCTATCCTGAAACGTAAATCCAACCAGAAAGCTTTAGGACATTATAATCATGACGGAAGTGAATTTTTTAAAGAACATTTATCCCAATACCTGAATCTTTCCCGCGGACTTCCTATTTCCAAGAACAACCTGCTCATCACCCGAAGTACAGAAATGAGTATTTATATTGTGTCTGAGATTCTTCTTTCGGCTGGTGATACTGTATTGGTAGGTGCTTTGAGTTATTTCTCGGTCAATATGATCTTTATGAAAGCGGGTGTTGATATTGTTTCTATCCCTATTGATGAGGAAGGGATTATGGTGGAAAGCGTTCGGGAAGCCTGTAAAAAGCAGAAAATACGGATGCTTTACCTTACTCCGCATCACCACTATCCTACTACTGTTGCTTTGAGCGCTCAGAGAAGATTTGAGCTGTTAGAGCTTGCCAATGAGTATGGATTTATTATTCTGGAAGACGATTATGATTATGAATTTCATTATGATAAAAGTCCAATTCTTCCGTTAGCCAGTGCTGATACGAATGGAATGGTGATCTATATCGGTTCTTTCGGAAAATCTTTAGCTCCGGGATTCAGAACAGGATTTATTGTTGCGCCTGAGAATCTGATGACAGAAATGCGTAAATATCTTGGAATTATAGACCGTCAGGGCGATATTCTGATGGAAAGAGCGCTTGGAGAGATGATTGCCGAAGGAGAAATCAACCGTTATCTGAAGAAGTCTTTAAAAGTTTATCAGGAAAGGCGTGATTATTTTTCTGTTTTGCTGGAGGAAAATCTGGGTGATTTTATGACCTTCCAGAAACCTTCGGGCGGCCTTGCCATATGGCTGGAATGGAATATTTCGCTGAATCTGATGCAGCTGAGCCGGAACTGCGCAAAAGACAATCTTTTTATTCCCAAAACTCTGTTGTATCAGAATAAAGGACTTACGGCCATGCGATTAGGATTTGGAGACCTTAATTTTGAAGAGATGAATAAAGGAATTGAGGTGTTTACTAAAAATGTGAAGGAATTGATAGGTTGATTTATAATTAATTGCATATTTCTTGGTTGGAAAACGCAAGGGCGCAAATGAGATGAAGATAACTTGTTTTGAGGCGCGAGAATTTTATCTGCGACAAAATTGATACTGGATATATAATATAAGTAAAGAGGTTATTCAGAAGTGTCATTCTGAACACAGACTAGAAGTCTGCGAACGTAGTTCATCAATGTAGTGAAGAATCTTTTAACCTAAGTTATTAATGAGATTCTTTCTTCGTCAGAGTGACAAAAGCCGGATTATTACTCTTTGAGATAACCTCTTCTCTTTATTAATGATGAGAAGGAAAAACTACTTTGTTTTTCTTGTGTTTGGGTTTCTTCTTTTTCTTATTCAAATACATAATAAAGCCGGTAATCGGTAGTGATAAAGCGATAATGGCTGCCAGAAAATAAATAATTCTGGTGGTCAGTCCCAGGATACTTCCGGTATGAAGATCATAATTTCTTTCTCTTAATGCGGTTCCATATCCGATATTTTTGTTTTTATACGATTGAGATTTTAAAACTTCTCCTGAATACTGATCAAAATTAAAATGTTCATTTCTGTACTGCCTTTCGTCATACACCAGTTCAGCGTAATACGTTCCTTCTTCCGATCTAGGAAAATTGACAAGCGCTGATTTCTTATTTTTAAGTCCTCTTTCCATAGTATTTCCGATCAGATTGAGAATATTTTCACGGTTCGAAAATTCTTCAGAAGGAATTATACTTTTGGCTTTCTTTTCCATGGGCGTATTTCCATTTAACGTATTTTTTATCCATTGGTCTGCATCTTCAAAGCTCCATATCAATGCGGAATACGAAATAATAAGCAAGGGAATTACGGAATAGAATCCTAAGACATTGTGAATATCATAGTTAATTCTTTTCCAGTTGGCCGATGTTTTAATGAAAAACATTCCTTTCAGCATGGCTTTACTCATTTTTCGGGGATACCATATCACAAGCCCCGATAGAAAGATCACAGCAAATATCAATGTGGAATAACCGGTAATCGTTTTTCCGATTTTTTCTCCCAGCAGAAGTCTCCTGTGAAGATCCAGTACAATTTCAAAGAAATCCTTTTTGGCATCTTCTATTTCCTGTACTTTTCCGGTGTAAGGATCTACATAAATTCGATAATAATAAAGATAAGTTCCCCAATACGTCCATGCTTCTTTATCCATCTTAAGAGTACGGAACACATACGTTCGTGAAGGATTGGAAGACATCAATACTCTTTTGACTTTTAAATCTTCGGGAAGGGCTTTTTCTGCTTTTATTGTAAGTTCAGCCAATGAAAGTTTGTTTCTTCCGATGTTTTCAACGTAATATCTGTTGGGGTGAACAATATGTTTTAATTCTTCTTCAAAAGCCAGGATACATCCCGTAGCGGCCATAATAACAACTACAAGCCCGGACGTTAGTCCGAGCCATAGATGTAACTGATAGGCAATTTTTCTCAACTTTAATTTCATTCTTAAAATTTAAAGCTTACCTCAGCAACAAAATTACGAGGCATCTGAGCGACTATCACTCCCTGCCCTGCAAAATATTGCACATTGCCCAGGTTATTCATTTTAAACCCTAATCTGTATCTTTCTTTTTCAAGGGAAATAGAAGCATTCACTAAAGTATAGGCTGGAAATGCAAACTGTCCGGTAACGGTTTTGTTTCCGGTAATCTGTTTTCCGACACGGTTTACCCCGAAACCAACTCCAAGTCCCTGAAGTCCTTTGATTGGAAGGATATAACTGATCCATGAATTGAATACATTCGCAGGACCTGCCGATTCCGGACGACGTCCGTCTACAGCTGGATCTGCCTTTTCATATCTGCTGTGGTTATAGCTGTATCCGGCCATAATGTTTAATCCCTGAACAGGATTCATGATGGTTTCTATTTCAATTCCTTTACTTCTCTGTTTTCCATCCTGAACAACAATATTGTATTCTTTTCCGTCACGGATTACGCCGCTTCCTCTCTGGATGTTATCCACAAGAATGTCATAGTATCCAACGGTGAAATTAATTTTGTTTCTCCAAAGATTTCCTTTAATTCCAACTTCCCACTGATTCGCCATCTGAGGTTTCATCTCTCCGCTGTAGTCTGGTAACTGTTGTGTAACAGGTGCTGTATAGCTGAAACCGTTCATATAATTACCATAAGCAGATAACTGGTCTTTAAGAATCTGGTATACAATTCCCACTTTAGGAGACCATGCAGTCTGCTTGAAGTCATCTTTACGTTTGTTATCATTTAAATTCAGCTGTCCTTTACTTTCGTAGTGATCCATCCGTAAGCTTAAAAGGGTGATCAAACGGTCTGTAATATAGGTAACGTTTGAAATGTAGGCTCCATAAAGGTTGGATGCAGAATTATTTCTTACCAAAGGTGTTTTACCTACTGCAATAGCAGCTTGAGTAACAGCCTGGATTTTCTGAAGGGCAAGATCTTTAGAAATATTCGGATACCCCTCTAAACTTTGTCCGTTAACATTATCAAAGACTACAATTGGAGAATGGTTGTTATTGATCGTCTGATTCAGATAATCCAATCCGATCAGGACTTTATTTTTAATTTTCCCGATATTAAATTGTCCATTGAAATTCTGCTGAATACTTGTGGAAGAAGCTTCTGAATTCTGCCACTGTACGTTGCGTTCCAGCAAAGCATCACTGGTTGTCCCTCTGATAAACTGATATTGATACAATCCTTCTGTCTTTCTGAAGTTTCTGGAAAGCAATGTCTGTGAAGTCCATTGATCTGAAATTTTATAATTCGCCTCTGCTTTTACATTGATAGACGGAGCTTTTAAGGTCATGTCATTGTTGGAGTAAGACCTTTTCCAGTCAAAGCCTAGCTCGTCAGGATTGTGGGCAAAATATTGCCTTGTTCTCGGAAGGAAAATAATCGGAGTGTTGGTTCCTTCATAATTGTAAATCTGTGCGCCTAAGTTAAATTTCAATCTGTCATTAACCTGATAGCTTACAGTAGGTGCCACAAAGAACGATTTTCTGAATTCAGAATCTCTGAATCCGTTCTGATATTGATAAGCGGCATTCAAACGGAACTGCATATTTCGGGATTCTGTAATAGGACCGTACACATCAGCTGTCACACGGTTCAGATTATAGCTTCCCATCAGGTAAGAAGCTTCTCCTCCGAAATAATCTTTAGGTTTTTTAGTGACAGCATTAATCAAACCTCCAAAAGAAGTTACGGCACCTCCGTACAATGTTCCTGAAGGTCCTTTGATCACTTCAAGACGCTCAAGATCGGCAGGATCTATCTCTCCGTTGGTGGTTGCTGGCACTCCGTCTACCATAGATACTTTGGTAGGAAATCCTCTGAGGCTGTAGTAGAAACTTCCGTCTCCTGAACCTCTTCCCGGGCTTCCCTGCATTTTTACCATACCCGGAACGTTTTTCAGTACTTCCGAAATATCGTAAGTAAGCTGTTCCTTCATGATCTGCTGATTGATGCTTGTGTAAGCCTGTGGATTTTCCAGAACTTTCAGAGGCATTTTGGCCACTGAAGTACTGTCTTTATCCAAAAATTTATTTCTGCTCACTGCATATACAGTAATTCCCTCAATCACATTACTGTGTAAAGGGGCATAGATAGCAGGGATCTCATAGACATCTTTCTGAATGTAGATTTGCTCTCTCATCAGCTCAATGTCATTTAAAACCACCTGAAGCGTATATTCTCCAGGGGGCACATTTTCAAAGTAATATTCTCCTAAATTATTGGTTTTTGCCTGATAAGACGTATTGACAAGTCTTAAAACAGCGTTTTTTACCGGTGCTTTTTCAGACAGCATGATTTTGCCATGAACTCTGTCGCCCTGCTGTGCAGAAAGCGAATTGGAAGATAAAGCAAGACCAAGAAGTAATATAAGGGTTTTAGATGTTTTCATGCTGTAGGTTTTGTAACAGGGGATAGTTTATTTTACCGTTTTGTGATAACGGGAATGATTCTATACGTTCTGTGCGTACATATTGGGGGTTGATACGCAGTTTATTTTTAATGGTTTCGGTGATGATCTGAGGATCAATATCTGGGTTATCATACAACACCACGATTTTTTTATCATTGGCGTTCAGACACACGAAGGTATTGCCCGGCATTTCATTTTTAAGAATAAATTCTACCTCATCCAGATTAAGACGTATTCCGAAAAGTTTCATGATACGTTTTATTCTTCCTGTGATATAATACATTCCGTTTTCACCTTTTCTGGCAGTATCTCCGGTATGCAGTACGGAAGGCTGCTCATACGTAGCAAGATCCTCCAGTTTATTGGCATAGCCTCCGAAAATACTTACGTGAGAAAAAAGTAATTCATCCGTTTCAGGATCAATTTTGAAGCTTCCTCTTTCTACCACATTTCCAATTGATGTTTCTTCTTCCAGCAATCCTTCTGTAGTAAGATAAGCCATTCTTCCTCCAGCTTCCGTTTGTCCGTACTGCGCAAAGAATTCTTTTTTAAATTCATGACAATAAGAGAATAGAGTTTTTCTCAGCTCAGCATTGATCACCCCTCCGGTATGGGTAAAATATCTCAGGCTTGGAGAATCTTTTCTGAAAAATCCTATTCTGTTCAGATTTTCATAAAGGAAAGGAACTCCGCCCAAAGTACTGTAGCCATACTTTTCCATTTCATCCCAGAATGCTTTCTGCATAATATTCTTATCTGTACATACGATTCTTCCGGCACGCATACAGTTGGTGGTGAAAATAGAGAATCCGTATACGAAATTGACCGGAACGTTTAAAGGAACGACATCCGTTCCCTGAATCGGCATGTACTGAAGAATGCTCAATGCGTTCTGATAAAGGCTTTCATCAGATAATTTAACCAGTTTCGGAACACCTGTTGTCCCAGACGTACTCAAAAGGATTTTAATGTCAGGATGAATCGTAACTTCACTCTTATAATCATCCTTTGCAAAGATGCTGATGTTGTCTGAGAATGCTTTCAGAGTATATCCTTCAATGGCTTCTCTTTGCTGATCAAAGATATATTTCGGACGATATTCTGCCTCAATACGTTCTTTGAATTCCTCATGCAGTTTCTGCCCCAGTACAGCAATCGTATGTGCTGTACCATAAAAATTGAGAAGCACCTCAATACTGGACAGTTGATTGTCATTATACAAAAACATCAGTCCTTTTTCTACCGGGTTTAAGCCTAAAGACCGGTACAGTGTTCCCACCGGTATTGCTGTACCGGTGGAAGCATCTGTAAACGCCAGGTTCTTATTGGCAATTACATTTTCTAAAATTTTCATAGGCTTAGTTTTCTACGAATACATCGTATTTCTTCATTTTTTCGCGAATCTTTCCCACGGTTCCCATCTCCAGAATATCATTAAAATCAAATTTGATCTGATAAAACTGCTCAAGCGCTTCTACGATGAGAAGGTGGGACATAGAATCCCATTCCGGGATTTCCTGATACGTTAGTTTTTCATCTACCAATTCTTTTTTTATGGCGATGGCAGAGGCGATAATTTCATAAAATTCTTCTGTAGTGTTCATTTTAAATTTTTATAGTTTTCCATTTTCCATTTTTAAAAATCATAAGGAATAGCACAGCCAAAACAATTTCTGAAGAAACGATAGCGGTAAATATTCCTCTCAGTTCCCACTGAAACCTTACTCCTAAGAGATAAGCCAGAGGAAGCTGAATCACATAAAACATCACGAGGTACAACAACGTTACCTGTAATATGTTTCCGGCCGCATTCAGAGCACGGCTGATCACCATGGTGAATCCTAACAGCAGATAAGCCATAGAAACCACATGGATGTATTGAACTGCATATCTTGCGACTTCAGGTTCTGTAGTGAAAAATTTCACCACATATTCCGCAGCAATCTGCCAGAATAAGGCTACGAGTACCAGATACGTCATGTTAATGGTTCCGGCTCTCCAGACTGTTTTTTCAGCACGTTCCGGCTCTCCGGCACCCAAATTCTGTCCTGTAAGAACTCCGGCAGCATTTCCTATTCCCCAGGCTGGCATTGTCGCTACTGAAGCAATACGCTGGGCAATGATATATCCTGCAAGTGCTGTGGTTCCGAAAGTAGAGATGATCTTCACCATAATCAGCCAGCTGGATGTTGGGATGATATACTGAACCAATCCTCCAAAGGCGAGTTTCAAAATCTTTTGCAATAAGGGTACATCAAGCTGTAAAGGAACTCTGATGCTGATGCTGGTTTTTCCAGACATCAAGACGAAAGCCTGATATAAAACACCTAAAAGCCTCGATAAAACCGTAGCATATGCCAATCCCATCAATCCAAAAGCAGGAATAAATCCTAATCCGAAAACAAGGATTACTGCAAAGATGATATTGGAAATATGGCAGATCCAAAGTGATTTCATGGCAATATCGGCGTCACCAGCCCCTCTGAAAAGTCCATTGACAGAAAGACGAAGAATCACAAGCCCGATACTCAAGAAAACCAGTCTTGAGAAAGAAACGCCTTCGGTTACCGTACTGGCATTGATTCCCAGAAAACCAACGATTTCTGATGCGAAAAAGCAGGAAACTCCACCAATAAGCACCGCAAAAAACAGGGCTAGCAAGATGATGTATTGGGCTGTTCTGCCCATTCCTTCTTTATCTTTTTCACCTGCTCTTCTGGCGGTAAGGGTTCCTGCTGCAATTCCCAAACCTACTGCGATGGCATAAGCAAAATTGATGTAGTTATCTGTAATTCCCACAAGACCAAGAACCTTGTCTCCTAATTTTGCAATAATCAATAGATTGACACTCACAAAAACAGATTCCATGACAAGTTCCATCACCATGGGAATGGCAAGACTAAAGATGGAACGGTTGATACTTCCGGAAGTCAGTTCGACTTTTTTTCCGGCTATGGCTCCATACGTAAAAACCGCTCCTTCTTTTAGGAGATGCAGGAATTTCCTCATACTGCTGCTACTGAGTTTTTATTGGCAATCTGATACAACGGATTAGGCAGTGCTCCGTCTTTTCTCGGAATAGCAAATGCCTTGTTTTCACTGTAACCGTTATTTTTCAGACGCAGACTGTTGATATAGAATCTTTTGAATGCCGGCACGTACAGGTCATACTTTTCGTATCTTTCCTGAAGATGGGTATTCTCAGCTTTATAATTTTCTACACAGTGGTGAACCAGTTCCCAGAATGTTTCTTCATTAAAGTTGGAATAGGTATGCAAAGCATTCGACAGATATCTGAAGAAGGCATCAAAAACGCCAAGCAAAATAAATAATGGAATATTTTCTTTGTTGGAAGACTGAATCAAACCATCTGCAAGATGTGCAGGAAGCTTTTCTCTGGCTTCAGCTGTTAAAACGATGTCATCCACAAAGTCTTTAATTACGATTCTCTTCGGAACTCCGTTTTTCAAAACCACCATAATGTTTTCTCCGTGTGGCGTTACACATAATGAATGGGTGTAATAAATGTGTAATAATGGCGTAAGATAAGCATCAAGATAGCTTTCAATCCATTCTTTGATGCTCACTCCTGCTTTTTCCGCAAATGCCTGAACCAATGGAACTCCATTTTCATCTACATAAAGCAGAGAGGCCATGGTTACCATTTGCTCATCTTCTTTCAGATAGTTTTCAGCACTTTCTCTCCATAATGCGCCAAGGAATTCATTATACTGATAAGGCACACTGGCAATAGCTCCATATTGTGGATGCAGATAGGTAATTGCAGCCTCTTCTCCTAAGAAAATAGTTTCTTTATTATCCAGATAAGCATCGTCTTTAATCAAACCTTTTACCCAATCTGTAATAGCAGGAGCAATTTTCATCTGTTTAGGTGACAATCCTCTGATATTTCCTGTGCTCAGAATAGAAACAGCTGTTTTCAGGTATCTCTTTTTAGGATGATCTACATTGAATAAAGTACGGATACTCTGCTGCGGACTGTAGGTATCGCTACCCTCTCCTAACTCGATTAAAAGTCCTGACGCAATATCTCCGGCAAAATGAATCTGAAGCTTATGCTCCCACTGCCATGGATGTACAGGAATAAAATGATAATCTTCAACAACTTTTCTTTTGTTCAACAACTGCTGCTGAAAATCATTATATAGATCTTCTCCTATTTCAGAACGATAAAATTCTTCTCTGTTAATATGTTCCAAAGACTGGAATGACGATCTGCTTTTATGAGAAGCCAGCCAGATTACTTTTAAATTTTCATCTACTTCGGGAGCGTATGTTTTCAAGTCACGTGGAGAAAAACCTAATCGGCTTTTGTTCACAATTACCCATGGATGTCCTGTCATATTGTGCTCTACAGTTTGATAATCCGCATCAGCAAGCTCTTTTGAAGACATCACTCCTCTTGATAAGATTAAAGCATCACAATACAGCGTATGCAGTAATTCTTCCGTGTATCTTGCAATGGTATAAGGATCTAAGTCAAAAACAGTCTGCATTTCCAGGAAGAAAGCCGCTACATCTACTGAAGAAAGGTCTTCACCGTTTTCTGTTTTTGTAATGCTGTCTTTATCAATATGCCAGTAATCCATCATTCTTTCCTGTCCTCGGAAGCTGTAGACAATATTTTCAACTCCGGTTTCAAGGGTAAAAACAGTATATCCGTCTTTATTTTCAAAGGTTACCAAAGGTTTCAGAAGCTCTTCATGCATGAGTTCTGCGATGGTTTTGGCCATTAGGTTTCTGTTAGCCTGATTCCAGTTTTCCTGGCTTACTATATTTTTTAAGTTGGTGTTCATTTTTTGATTAAATTTTGGCAGTTGGTAAATCAGCATATTTTTCTACATCGAAATCCTGGAAAGCAATTTTCTTTTCAATTGTATAATGCTCTCTTCCCAGAATATCATTGATGATGTAGGAATTACGGTAAGCCGCCATTCCAAGATCTGTAGAAATGTAGCTGTGGGTATGTACTTCAGCATGGAGAATATAAATTTCGCCTCCGTTGTGGTCTATTGAATAATTCCTGTTCACATCAAACAATCCGCTGGAATCTCTTTTGATCCTATCCTGAATATTTTGTAAGAATGCAGGCTCGTGGTAACGGTATCCTGTTCCTAAAATCAGATAATCTGCTTCCTGATCATAAGGTACTTCCTGTTCCAGTTGGGTAAATTCGAGATTGATGAAGTCCGGATTACTGTTGTCTACTCTATTCAGCTGGCTGTTAGGAATAATTTTAAGATTAGGATCAGCATTGTCGATATTCAGATCATAAATAAAATCGTAGATATCATTGATCAGGTCGTAATTGATTCCTTTAAACTGGGCTTGCTGCTTGCTTAAAATGGTTTTCCTTGCAGATTCACTTCTGTTGTAGAAATATTCAACATAATCAGGTGAAGTAAGTTCCAGTGTCAGTTTAGAATATTCCATAGGGAAAAATCTGTCCGGACGGGAATACCATCCCAGTTGCGTTTCTTCATTTCTGTTTTGAAGAAGATCATAAAAAACTTCTGCTGAACTCTGGCCAGAACCGATAATCGCTATTTTTTTACCCTGAGACAAAAGTTCTTCTTTTCTATACAGATAAGAACTTGTATGAATAACACGGCAATCGTCCTTCGGAATGAAAGAAGGAATATGAGGCTGTGTTCCTGTTCCTAAAATCAGTCTTTCCGTTTTGAAAACTGTAGTTTCTTTGGTTTTGGTGTGAATCGTAGTTACATGATATAAACCTTCTTCAAAAGTAATATCCACTACCTGAGTAGAAAAACGGCATTGCGGAAGCTGTTCAATGACCCATTGGCAGTAACGGTTGTATTCTTTTCTCGGAATAAAAAAATCTTCTCTGATAAAAAACTTATACAGTCTTCCGGTTTCTTTCAAATAATTCAAAAGGCTTAAAGGATTCGTAGGATCAGCCATGGAAACGCAGTCACATAAAAATGGGGTCTGCAGGGTTACATGGTCAATCATCAGTCCCGGGTGCCAGTCGAAACCATCTCTCTGGTCCAGGAAAAGGGTTTTCAGTTCTGAAATCGGATTAGATAATGCGGCAAGTCCCAGATTGAAAGGACCTATACCTATGCCTATTACATTGTATACGGCTTCGTTAGTCATTTTTTGTGATGTTTGTGGTGATTTGTACCTCTTTATTCTGTGGGAATTTTTCCCAGTACCATTCTCTGTAACAGAAGTTCAGATTAGCCTTTTTATGAGGCATTTCTATTACTTTATCTACTTTGAATCCTACATGGGCTTTATTCATCATAGAAGCAAGAGAGTCTACAGATCCTTCGCCTACCATTTTTCCTACCTGTGGCTGTGCAAAAACATAGTCAACCATAGATTGAGTGGATGGAGATACAAATTTCTTTTTAGGATCAATAGGTGCAATAAACTGGTGTGTTCCATAATCGGTAGGCAGTACTTCATAATAATCTCCTACGATATCTCTGCAAGCCCAATACACCTCAATATTACAGGAAGGTTCATCGTTTCCTGCGATGATATAACTGTGTGCTTCATCACCTGGTAGCATCAGCCTGTAGTACGTTTCCAACTCATCAATGCGCCAGTTCATCTGCCAGATTTTTACGGCATGTTCACGGTTGAACCATTCATGAAGCATTTCAAGGTCATTGTCAAGATCTATAGGACGCATACTCATCGTTACATCTTCTTTCTGGAAGTATCTTTTAAAGAAAACTTCTGTTCCCTGCGGATTGATTAACTGATCCGAGAAGAAATGTTTGTGAAGAAGATTCGGAACTTGAGCATAAGAAATTGAAGAAGCATTCACGCCTCCGTCTACATCAGACACTGCGGATTGAAGGTTTGATTTCACAGCCCAATACCTTTGATTCAATGCATAATCGGTTAGCGATGAGGGTTCAGTTTCATGAAGATTTTCAAACTCCCTGTACAGAATATGGATTAATCTTCTTTCTTTAACCAGTCCTGTTTTGCCTATGGAAGCAATCAGTGCGCTCAGGTTACTGACCAGAAGATGGTGAGAAACAATGTCCAGAAGACGCTCATCTCTGATGAAAAGATCTTCGATTTCAGGATAATTTTTGATCAGAGATTCATATTTTTCTTTGAAGCTTTCTTTGATCAGATAACCTTGTCCGTCTCTCACGTAAATAGATTGAGGAAGCAATTGATTATCTAATTGTACAAGCAGATTCTGCTGATGAACTTCCGGTGCCATGCCTAATTGATCGTACAACCTGTTTAAGGGCGAAAGCAATAGGTTTACATACTTTTCAAACCAGATAATAGCTGCTTTTTCTGCATCTACACCCAATTGATTCGCAACATTTTTAAAGAAATGGGTCGTAAAATTGAATCCGTCAGTAGATTCATCCTGGCAAAGTCTTGCTAATAAAATCACTTTATCTTCATTGGAAAAAGGATTTTCACGGAGCAGTATATTAAGACTGTCCATATTTTTTCCTCCATAATGAACGCTTAACGTAGAAGGTTCCAGCAATAATTTAAAATTCGGGAAACTTGGTTCAAATGAAGCCTTTATATTTTGCCACCAGATCGCCGAAGCATAACCTCTGTTGAGATCTTTTAAGCTGTTTGTTCTTACAGAACCTGTCATTAAAACATGCAGAGAAAATTTCAACATCCAGCTGAAATCCGGATTGTATACCGTTCTTATGGAAGATGTTGCATAAAAATCCTCTCCTAAAGGTCCGATGTGAATGATTTTCCCGGAACCCAACATTTCAGGGTATTCTGCTGTTGATAAAAGATATTGTGCCTCCCATGGATGGCATGGAACGATGTAAAAATCATTGATGTTTTCAAAATCATAACTTTCCGGTATGGATACCCATTTTTGAAAGATCTCTTTGGCCGAAATCCCCGGAAGAGATTTTTCTGTGATGCAGTCTTTATGAATCAGGAAATAATCCAGCTGAAATCCTTTTCTGAATTCAGGGCCATATAAAAGCTGCTCTTCCTCGGAGAACCCCATTCTTGATTTGGTGAAAGGATGCAGATTGTGTCCGGCAGGAAGCATTTGTTCAGATTCAAGAAAAGAATACGTTAAAAGCTGATCATCCTGAAGACAGGCTTCTGTAGTCAGTTCAAGATTTCTTAAGCTGCTCTGAATTCTTTCCACAAAATTTCTGAAACCTGTTTCGTTTGTAGTCTCAGAAAGTTCTCTGTAAACCAGTTCAGTAAGCTTTTGCTCATTCACTTCAAAAACGTCCTGATTTTGATGATCTACCGCCCACAAAACAGTTTCGTATTCATGAAAAAGAGTTTCGGAGCGATAAGAAACCGGAGCAAATAAAAACAGTCCGCTTTTCTTCATTTCAAATCTCATAAACAGTGGATTATTACTGTTTTGAAGAGCCTTTGCTGTGAGAATATCATATTTCGGAACGCCCTGATAGAATTTTCCGTTTCCCAGTTCTCTCAACATTCCGTTCAGCAGAATTCTGAAAGTAATTTCCCGGGCTTTTTCTCCTGTTCTATTTTTCTGAATTAAAGTCTTTTCCATGTTTTTTGATTGTGGTGAGAATTTGATGAATGTCTTCTGTAGTCGTAATCGGGTTCAGGAACGTAAACTTCAGATAGAAGTTTCCATCCACTTTTGTACTTGCTACAAGGATTTCTCCGCTGTAGAAAAGTTTCATCTTGATGTATTGATTCAGGGCATTCAGATCACTGATTTCAGAATTTATGTATCTGAAAACAAGAACACTTAAGTCAGAATCTGAAAGCAGTTCAAAATCTGCATCTTCCGTAATCATGGCTGCAGCATCTTTGGTAAGATCGATCACCGTGTCTGTGTATTCTGCCAACTGCTCTTTCCCCATCATTCTTAGGGTAAACCAAAGCTTTAAAGCATCAAATCTTCGCGTACTCTGGGTAATGGATTTATTGATCTGTGCCGGAATTTCATCTTCGTCCATTTCTTTCGGATTCAGATAATCGGCATGATGTTTAAGAATCAGCAATTCTTTTTTATTTTTAACAATAAAAGCACTGCTGCTGATAGGCTGGAAGAATGATTTATGATAATCAATCGTTACAGAGTCTGCTCTTTCAATTCCATTGATCAGATCACGGTATTTTTCACTCAATAATAAGGCGCAACCGTAAGCTGCATCTACGTGCATCCAGATATTATAATGCTCTGCAATATTGGCGATATCTTCCAGTGGATCAATATTTCCAAAATCTGTAGTTCCTGCTGTCGCCACGATTCCAATAGGGATATTTCCTAACTGCTCTTCTCTTTTAATATATTTTTTCAAAAGAGAGATATCCATACGGAATCTTTCATCAGTAGGAACTTTTACAATGCTTTTCTCACCCAGTCCCATAATGGAAGCGTTTTTCAGATTGCTGAAGTGAGATTTATCCGAAACAAAGATCCTGAAACGGCTTGCCTCCGATGGCAGACCCTCCATTTTAATATTGTGGTTGTACCTTTTCTGAGAAAAACAGTCACGCATCATGACCAGTCCCATTAAGTTGCTCTGTGAGCCGCCTGCTGTGAAAATGCCATCACTTTCGTTCGTATTATATCCGATCTGACCGGCAGTCCAGTCGATCAGTTTTCTTTCCATGAAAGTTCCTCCGGCGCTCTGATCATAAGTATCCTGAGAAGAATTGATAGCACTTACAAGGATTTCTCCTGCCAATGCGGGGATTACTACAGGACAGTTAAGGTGTGCCACATATTGCGGAAGATGAAAAGCTGTGGCATGTTTCACATAGATTTCATCTACTTCTGCCAGAAGCTCATTATAATTGGAAAGTTTTTGGTTAAGGTCGATCTGTTGTACCATTCCTTTCATTGTTTTAGCTTCTATACCACTGAAAGGCTTGTTGTTTCTGTACAGGAATTCCTGAACGAGGTCTAAAGTACTGTTGACAGCATTACGATAATGATCATAATTGTCAGGATGAAAAATATTCCCGAAATTCCCCGAAATGTGAGGTGAAGTGGTGCTTGCGAGCTCTTCAAGGGATATTAAATTTTTACTCATAAAAGTTTTATAATGTGATTTTTTAAATCTTTGAATTGTTGTGGTTTTTTGATATATTATTTTATATATCAGATAGTCAGGTTTTTAAATTTTGCATTTTTTATTATGTTTTATTTGGTGATTGCATAATTATTACTAAATTTGACTCTGTTATTATTATTTAGAATAATTAAAAACAAAGATATAAATTATTAGTTAACACCAAATTTATTTTTAATGAATTCTACAGAAATTTTAGATAAAGACTGTTCAACAGCGGTAAAACTGCTTCCTACGGTCATAAAAGTCACCTCTCAGGAAAGAAGAATGATAAAAGATGCGGCGCTGCATCTTCAGAAAAAGTATGACACCTATGAAAACCGTGATTTTATAAAGCATGTACATCAGCTGGCTTCTTATTTCTTACCGGAGAGAATTTTAAATATAGCGGCTGATTTTGCAAGTGATTTTTCAAAAGATCAGTATGGTGCACTCATCTTTACCGGATTAATGGACATTGATCAGGAGAATATAGGTTCTACGCCTTCCAACTGGCAGTCGGCAGATTATTCAAAATTCAATTTATATGGTTTTGCGTGTGCGCTTATTCATGGGGCACTCCCTTCAAAACCTGTACAATATTATTCACAGCGTAAAGGCGGAGGATTGATCCATGCCATTATTCCTGATGAAAAAATGAAGGAAACACAGACCGGATCTGGGTCTTCTACAGATTTGTATGTACATACGGAAGATGCTTTTCTGAAACATCAGGCCGATTTTTTAAGCTTTATGTATGTGCGAAATGAGGAACAGGTTCCTTCTACTCTATATTCAATCCGTTCTCATGAGTCTATCGGAGAAAAATACAGACCTCTTTTTGAACCAATTTATAAAATCCCGAAAGATGCCAATCTGGAAACAGGAAATAGTGAAGAAGAGACCTTGGATTCTGTTTTGTATGGTAATTACAGCCTTCCGTTTATGCGATTTGATGCTGCAGAACAGCTTTTCAATCCCAGCATAAGACAGTCAGATGAAGCGCAGAATACGCTGCATGAGTTCTGGGAGGAAGCCCGACATTTAATTTACTCAGGATTTACGCCTCAGGCTGGAGATGTTATTCTGGTTAATAATCATTTATGCGCTCACGGAAGATCAGCTTTCCGTGCAGGAGTAAGAAAAATTAACGGTATTGAACAGCCGTGTGAAAGAAGAATCATGCTTCGTATGATGAGTAAAGTGAGTCTTATTGATATGAGAGCACACACGCTTACAGAAGATCCGTTCTTTGTGATAGAGGAACATTTGGGGAAAAACTTTCAACATTTTTAAAATGCAACCCTATTAGCATTTTTGAACATTCAATCAATCGAAATCCTTTTTGGGCATGGCTCAAAAAGGATTTTTTTATTTGATTTTCACTTGATTGATCTTTGACAATCAAAGGTGGTAAGTTTTGGTTAAAACCATCGGAATTTATATTTATTAAAACGGGCTAAAGCCCGTTCCTATTGAATATTTAAAGTCTTCATTGTATTTTTTTAAATATGATATTTCATTCTGATGGTTTTTTATATCAATAGAAGCGGGCTTTAGCCCGCTTGTTTTTGTTATTAATATAATATTGGCTTTAGCCAAAACTTAAAAGCTTATAATTTTACTGTTTAAAAAACCTGTCAAACAAAGACAACTGTTCAGACAATGATCTGCTCCAGTATTCAGTAACATGTCCTCCCAAAGATTCTGTGTAGAGATGCTGGATTTTCATTTCGGTCAGTTTTTTATGAAAATTCCTGTTCATATTGATCATTTGAGTGTCTTCTGTTCCACAATCGAAAATATACTGCTGTTCTGCTCCTGCCATCAGCTTTATTTTACTGTCTGTAAGGAAATTGGGATTGATCGATTCCAGTGGTCCAAGCACTTTATTTACCATATATTTCTGATAGCCTTCTCCGAATGAATTAAAATCCAATGCTCCGCAAGAACTTCCTACAATACCAAATGTTTTATTATAAGTAACTCCGATATTGGTGGCTCCATAGCCTCCCATACTCCATCCCAAAATTCCGCGGAATTTTTTCTCTGCTTTCACAGGGTAATTTTTATCAATGAATTCTACCAGTTCTTTTCCAATAAAGGTTTGATATTGTGAATCCTTAACGATTGGACTGTCCACATACCACGAACTGTAATTTCCATCCGGAAGTACATAGATTGTTTTCAATTCCTGTGCTTTTTTTACCAGATCCGGAATATCCTGTTTAATGATTCTGTCCGGATTGCCACTAAAACCATGAAGAATATAAACCGATGGATACTTCGTATTAGGCTGAAGATTGGGAGTGATGATTACTGTTTTGATTTTTTTATTCATTTTCGGACTGAAAATTTCCTGATGAATAATTTTTTGTGCGGATAGTTGTACAAATGCAGTAAGTACAAATACAATGTTGATAAGCTTCTTCATATTGAAAAATGTTTAATGAATGATAATCACAGGCATACTTTTTTAAAACATATAGCATACCAATAATCTTATGACAGAACAAAATTGTGAAATAAAAAAAAAGAAAGCCTCAACATATGTTGAAGCTTTTATTAATTTATTTTCAGGTTAAATTCAAAAATATCAGTTGATTTCCTTTCTGATCCGGCTTAGTTGCGTGGGTGTTATTCCAAGATAAGAAGCAATATGATGCTGTTTTAGTCGATTATAAAGGGATGCATTTTCAAGCAATTGCAGATACCTCTTTTTTGCAGTTTCGTATTTGAGGGAAACTTCTAAAGGTTCTTTTTTTAATACCCAGTTTTTTTCCAGATAATAGAGATGAAAAAGAGCCAGATCATGGTGTTTTTCCAGCAATTCACGGTAGGCTTTTGCAGGATATTGTATCACCGAGCAGTCTTCCAGTGCAATAATATTAAAATCGCTGGGTTCATTTTTAATAATAGCTGCTGTGGAGGCTGCAAAACTGTTTTCTTCGAAGAAGATTTTATAAATATTGTTTCCCAGCTCATCTACCGTATAATAGCCAATCAGGCCGGACTTTACAAAATAATAATATCTTGCCATGGAACCGGATTCCAGCAGAAGATCATTCTTATGATAGTATTCTTCCGAACAGATATTCAATAAATCTTGAATCGTTTCTTCGGATAAAGGATAATATTGATTGAGATGTTTTACAAATTCTGAATGGTTCATTTGGGAATATTTATCCTAACACGCAATCATCTTTGAAAATTTGTGCTATCTGTGGGGCAAAAGAGATTTAATCCAATATTTTCTTCATCATCAGATCCGTCTGTTCTTCTTCTCCCAATCTGAAAATGTGTTTATTAAACTCAACAAATCCGTTTTTCCTGTAAAATTGTAAAGCCCTCAGATTCTCTTCCCATACTCCCAGCCACAGGTATGATTTCTTAAGTTGCTGAGCAGTTTCCAACGCCTGATTATAAAGAAGTTGTCCTACTTTTTTCCCGTGATGGCTTTTCTTTACATAGATTCTTTCAATTTCAAGGCTGGTATCATCCTTAAGTTCTGTCTGGGCGCTGCCTGTATTTACTTTCAGATAACCTACGGGATTATCTTCTTCCCATGCAATATAGAAATGAGAATCAGGATTATTCAACTCAGATTTTATCTTTTCAGTATTAAAGCTTTCTTCCAGATATTTTTTCAGGGCTTCTTCCGTATTATCTTCTGCAAATGTTTCAGAAAACGTCTGGATTCCTAACCTTTGTACCACTTCTACGTCTTCAGCCAGGGCTTTGTTGATGATGATTGAACTCATGATGGAAAGAATAAATGTTATGAGAAAAGAATTTTCTTAAATGCTTCAGAAGCCAGATGTACCTGTACACTCCAGTCGTCGGCAGCGTCACTTCCGGCATCATCGGAAATATATTTCAGGCATAGAAACGGGATATTTTCCTTTTGGGCAATCAATGCCAACGGATAGGCTTCCATGTCTACAATATTATAATCGGTTTCGGAGTGGTTCATTTCAAAGCTGTCACCACTTCCGCAGATTCCTTCTTTCAGGGTATCCATTTTAAGTCCATATTCCAAAACAGGCGGAACTCCGGATAATGGGGTCTCATAAAGTTGAAATCCCAGCCCTCTTACATCCATATCTCTCTGGATGAATTTTGTACAGCATACTACTTCTCCTTTATGAAATCCTTTACTTCCTGCAGAGCCCAAATTCACAATCAGTTTAGGCTTTCTTGCATGAATTTCTTTGGTTAATTCGATGGCTGCATTTACTTTTCCGATGCCGGTAATTAATTTGTTTTTATCGTCGAAAACGGTTCCTGCTTCGGAATCTAATGCAAAAACAAAAAGGGTGTCATCAATTGAATAATGAGTTTCGTGGTTAATTTTTATCATTGAGAAATCAGATTTATACAGCTGCTATCACTGTAATACAAAGATACGAGACTCTATTCAATTAAAACCCCCAAAATAAAACTATTTTGGGGGTTAAATATCTTAGATACTGCAGCCGTCTGCATCACAGGAAGCTCCGTTTTCGCCGGAAAGATCCTTAAACGGACTCACCGTTTCTTTATAAGTCTGTTGCAGTGCATTTTCAAAAGCTTCTGCAGGCTGAGCACCGGAAACAGCATATTTACCATTCAGAACAAAGAAGGGAACTCCGGAAATACCATTGTTTCTTGCCTCCTGAATATCCTGATTCACTTCATCATCCAATTGATCCGTTGTAACAGCCTGTCTTGCTTCTTCCTTATCCATTCCTAAATTTTCGGCCAGCGCCACTAAAACCTCTGCTTCTCCTACATTTTTCCCATCAATAAAGTGAGCAATAAATAATGCCTCTTCCATTTCATTGGATTTATTGTGCTTTTTGGCTAAATGAAGCAATTTGTGCGCACTGAAAGTATTGGTGATTAAAGTTTTTCCAAAATTAAAATCAATTCCGGCTCCCTTTCCCATTTCAGCTACCTGCCCAAGCATTTGGGTAGCCTGAGCTTCAGGAAATCCTTTTTTTTCTCTGAAATATTGTATCGTATCCTGAGTTTCTTTCGGATCTAAGCCTGGATCCAGCTGAAAACTCTTCCACTCCACTTCTACTTCATCTTTAAAAGGAAGCTTATTCAAAGCCTGCTCAAAATTATTTTTTCCAATATAGCAAAACGGACACATCACATCCGACCAGATTTCTATTTTCATTCTATTTAATTTTAAATCAAATTAACAGTGCAAAGATAATGTATTTTACTTAATGTAACAAAAATTATTACAGTTTAAATCTAACCGGCTTTATGCTTTATTTACCTTTTTACAGAATAATAAATGAGCAACTAATGCAAGTACTCCAAATACAGTTCCTACAAAGCAGACACCAGTCCATTGAGCTTTTTGCCAGGCGATAGAAGCCAGCCAGGTTCCCAATGAACCTCCGATGAAATAAGAAACCATATACACTGTATTCAGTCTGTTCACAGCGTTTGATTTAATCAGGAAATAATTGGTCTGATTCATAATGTGGCTTGACTGTACTCCCAGATCCACAAGAATTACTCCTATAATCAGTCCCCAATAGGTTTCTCCTGCAAAATAGGTAAAGCCCCAGCTTCCTATAACAATCAATAAAGAATACAGGATAATTCTATTAATATCCAGATACTTTTGCAGTTTTCCCACCTTAGCCGCAGCTAAAGCGCCTACCGCTCCTGCCAATCCAAAACTGCCTACTACAGATGAACCGGCATTAAAAGGAGGCTTTTCCATGTGAAAAACAAGCGTGGTAAACAGCGCGCACATTGATCCAAATGCCATAGCTCCACGGAAAGAAGCCAGCTGAAGAACAGGCTGTGTTTTCGCAAGCTGAGCAACAGAACGCATCAGTTCACTGTAGGTACCTTTAAAGTTAGGAGACATTTCAGGAAGCATTTTATACACAGCCAGCCAAACCAGAATCATCAGTCCTGCTGCAATACCAAACATGGCTCTCCATCCCCAAAGCTCTCCTACAATTCCTCCTATAAAACGGGAAAGAAGAATTCCCAGCAATAACCCTGACATTACCAGACCGATATTGGAAGATTTTTCTTTATCCGAAGAAAGTTCGGCCGCAATGGGTACAAACAGCTGCGGAATAACAGACGTCGCTCCAATCAATAAGCTTGCTGCGTATAACATCCACAACTGAGTCGCAAAAGTCATCCATAAAAGTGATCCAAAAACCATAAACAGATCGATTAAAATTAATTTCTTTCGAAAAAATTTATCTCCCAACGGAACAATCAGCAGCAATCCCAATGCATACCCAATCTGGGTAAGTACAGATATTTTACTTGCAGCACTCTCAGAAACCTGAAGTTCTTCAGAAATGAGTGCCAATAAAGGCTGGTTATAATAATTATTGGCTACCACAAGTCCGGAAATAATAGCCATAAGCCAGATAACAGTCCGGGAAATACCATGGGAAGAACTCTCCTGCATTATATAAAGTTTTTATTTGATTTGAAAGCTGTCTGACAGCAGATTTTTAAGAGATCAAAGATAATCATTAAAAAAAGAATTAATCTGCTTCCTTTCTTTACCTTTTCATGAATAACGCAGGATTTTAGCGTAAATTGAGTGATTTCAGCATTCTGCCTGTTTGATTGTTTTTATGGATAATATATATTGACGAAAATCTTTTTGAATATTAGAAATATTAAGGAAATTTGCAGCATGAAAATTATTCCACTTAAAGAAGGCAATTTTTCGGCAAGCAAAACCAAAGACTTTACTCTTTTAACAGAAGAAAATTTTGATAAGACCGGAGGAATCAAAATGTCTGTTCAGCCGTTTCTCATTATTACTGAAAATGATTATATCCTTTTGGATGCTGGAATTGGATGGAAAAACGAGTCTGGAAAAACTGTTGTTTCAGAAATTCTGGAAAGAGAAAATATCCGTCCCGAGCAAATCACAAAATTGTTGTTATCTCATCTTCATAAAGATCATATTGAGGGCGCTGTGAAACTTACAGAAAATGGTTTTGAAGCGGCTTTTCCAAATGCTCAGATTTATATCCAGAAACGGGAACTGGACTTTGCGGTGGAAAATAAAGGAAATCCTTCATTTGACTTTGATCTATTGGAAAAACTTATTAAGCTTCCGAATATTACGTGGATGAATGAAGATCAGGGGAAAATTACTGATGAGATTTCCTATGAAGTGGTGGGCGGACACACTCCTTTCATGCAGGTCTTCTGGGTCAGAGATAATGAAGAAACAGTCTTCTATGGTGCTGACGATCTGCCACAGGCCTCTTATTTAAAATATCATTTAGCCTATAAAAGTGATTTTGATGGCAGAAAAGCAATGGAATTAAGGCTTAGATGGGAAAAAGAAGCAAAAGAAAACAACTGGAAGATTCTTTTATATCATGATCTGGATCAAACTGTAATAGAAATTTAAATTCAGAAAAAATGGTTTAAATTTCATTAAACCATTTATAAATATCAAATTCAGAAAGAATATTCAGTTTTTTTCTGATCCTGTTTTTCCTGTTTTGTATTGCTTTTGGAGTTACAAAGATGCAGGTTGCAATCTCTTTAGTTGTCATATTAAGCTTAAGATAAATACAAAAGATTAATTCGGAATTTTTAAGAGAAGGCTGTATATCGGATAACTTTTTAAAAAAATCAGGATAAACCAGTCTGAATTTATTCAGGAGACGAGGAGAATTAGATTTGGCCAATGCCATTATCTCGTCTTGTACAAGAATCTTTTGTTTTAAATCCTCTAAGTTAGTTTCTGGGTTTCTATTTTTCATAATACTTTTTCATCTCTACTTATCTCAGATGCAATAAATTTTGCGCATCGTATAAAGTTTTTTATCTGATCAATCTGTTTCATGATAAGGTAATATCGTGAACAAAATGATTCCTATATATTCAAAAATTACTTGCTTTTTTTTAATGTAATCTAATGATCAGCAACATTTAGTTGTATTCAACAAATGATTAGAAAAAAAAACATAACCTATGAATTTCGGCTTATTTTTATATTGGCAAAGAAAGAAAAAATGATTAAAATTTTGTTAAAACCGTATACCACATAGATACCACGTTACATTTTGAGCTAAAATACCATAACGTCTTTTATCAGGTCGTTTACTCATTATCTGCTTTGTTATTTTGCCATTGTAAATGTAATACGTTTCTGTGTTTACTTTTTATGATCTGGATCAATGTTTTCAGCGTATTCTTACCGGAAATAAACAGAGTTATAAACAACAAAAACCGGATCGAAACCCAGCTTTTGTTTATGATATTTTAAAAATATTGTCTTTATGCTTTTACTACTGATCAAGCTGTCTCTGAAACTCTTCCAGATATTTAGCAATATGAATTCCGTCTGCCAATCCATGATGTGCCTCAACAGAAACCGGAAGATATTTTCTTCCTTCACGAATATTGAACCTTCCAAAGGCTATTTTAGGAACCGATTCTGTAGTATTAAAATCAGTAGGATGCAGTATTGCACTGAAAGAATTCCACGGAATGGCAGTATGTCTTACATGATCTTTCCCCAGCCTTTCATTGCTCAATCTCAACCCTGTACTTTCATGTACTCCTTTTATCTCCTCCTGTAGAGCAGCATTGAATGTTTCAAAATCTTCTGAAAAAGGAGTAAATGAAAAACCAAAGGTACCATCCGGCCTTCCAATTGTACTGCCGGCATGCACTGTGGCAAACTGTATTACCTGTCCATCAATGATTCTGAGTTTTAATTCATCTACTGTATTAACCGCCACCATAGATTTGTGATAATAATAGGCAAAAAATGAATATCCTTTCTCTTTTGCTGTATCATACGCTTTTGTACAGTCTACCTCCGTTGTAAACCCAAAATAAGGGCTTGCCATATTAGAAAAAAATTCGAAGTGTTCTTTCCTGTTCCAGTTGTTTATATCTACAATCCTCATTAATTCTTATTTGCTGCAAATTTCAACATTTTTATGGATTTATAGCTTAAATTCCTTTTATTCAAATATTACACTTTGGTTTTCAGGAATAAAAAAACAAGAGACTCATTTTCTGGTTTGGGAACACCAGTTTATGAATCTCCAGCTTTATATTTCAAAATTATCAATACTATATCTCTTTCATCATTCTTTAATGACTTTCTGGGAAAGAATCAGGCTTTTGTTTTCTTTTACATTCAGCAGATAAGTACCTGTCGGATAGTTTTTAATATCGACCTTTATTACAGAATTATTCAATTCAAATCTGGATGGAATCATCTTTCCGGAAGCATCATAAATTTCTACATTAACATCCTTTGAAAAATCCTTTTTTCCATTGATAAAAAACTCTCCCTCTGTAGGATTCGGGTAAATACTGAAACGTCGCTCCTCTGCTTTCACATCTGAAATGTTAAGAGTCCCTTTGCTTAGTGTCCAGGTAACATTGGTAACATGAAGTGTACTGTGATTATCTACTCTCACAAGCGGACTGTTATCAACTACAGAAAACATCAAAGTATTATTACCGTTGTTGAGCTGTCCCGGAGTTATAGTAAGGGAATTTCCTGTTGATCCTCCCAGCACTGTTCCGTTCAAAGTCCAGGTATTGACTAATGTATTAGGGATAGGAAGGATTTCATTCACTGTGAAAGTAACACCAGATGTGGCATCTAATGAAGTATTGTTTGCCGGTGTATATGAATCTACAGGAGATACTAAAGAGTGAATCTTCTCAATGATTGTCTCCTTACAAACGGAACAGAACTGCTGGTCAAGATACCTCATCTCGCAATTTTCATGGGGTCTGAACCATGTCGGGCTTTCGGCATGGGGATAGATTCCTACATTGTTAGTACCTACCCAGTTTTTCCATTTGATCGTTGATGGGTTAGAATTCTGTGTTTTATTTGCGGATTCAAGCGAACCGGGAAACCAATACTCATCAGCCAAATTACCAAATGAGTGCCCCAGCTCATGCACTACAAGTTCATTTGAAGAACTATTGAGTGAAGCAAAAGCATAGGTACCTCCACAACCTCCATATTCTGTAGAGTTACCCAGTACATAAGTAATATCATAGTCTGGGACATTCGTCGCCAGAACTTGTCCTACCTTATTTGGAGTATTGGTATGAATACATCTGTGCACACCAATATCAAAACTTGCACCCATATAATTGTTTGGATTTGAGATAGGTATAACAGGTTCTATAACATCCGTTGCCGTTCCTGGATGCTTAACTCCGGATTCCTGAGAAATTACTTTTACAGCATAAGCATTAAAATAATTTTTATATTCATTATAAGGACTCTTTGTAAAAAGATAATTAACTGTTGACTGCGCTGATGAGACAAAAGAAGTTTGCTGTGCAGCGGTAAACCCATCGCCTAAAACAGCAATAACAATACGTTTATCATTACTTCCGTTCTGCAATAAGGTAACTTTTTCAAATGTCTGTCCAAAACAATTGCTTCCTACAAGAAGAGATAATAAAATCTTTTTCATAATTATAGTTTTTGAGTGAATAATAACTGTACTCCGGAATCTGTGGCTTTTTCAACTTTTACCCACTGAATGTTATCAGCATATGAAAATCTGATATTGAATTCTGCACTTTGAAGAGAAGCCCTGTGTCTGGAGATTCCTTCTTTTTCGTAAACTTCCAGCTCACGATTCAGCGGATCTCTTACAAGCTGCCTGGCTCCTTCTTTTCCATCAGCCTCAATGACCGTAATAATAAGGTCTCCTTTCCGCACTTCATTCCTGTCAAAGAAAGGTGTTGATTTCAGTTTCCCATCCGAAATTTTAGTTTCATGAAGAGTAATTTTTTCATTCCCGGAGCTGTCTTTATGTGCCTTAAAGAAGAAATAAATAATACGTTCACTCTTTTTTACCCTATTTTCTACTCTTATAGATCTGTCTGAAGGCGATTCACTTTTTTGAAAACTGCAAAACAGAAAGACAGTAATAAATAATAAATTTCTCATTTTTCATTTTTTTATAAAAATAATCAATTAAACATTAAATAACTAATATTATTTACTATTTAACAAACAAAATGTTTTCTATTAAAATTTTAATCAAAAAACAATATAAATATTTAAAATAAATACAAAAAACAATATAAATAAAGAAAATAAAAATTAACTACTTATCCATTTTTAGACCTTGGCCAACAAAATAATCACCTGTTTTTGCATAACTGATGACTTCTGTTATCTATAGGTAATAAAAATTGTTATTTTTAAAACTTTGGTTAAGTTTTTGAAGCAGACTCTTTAAACCATTCACACCATTGAAATTAATCACATTTACCAAAAAAGGAATTTACTGTCCGCAAGGGAAATTCTATATAGATCCCTGGAGGCCCGTTGATATGGCGGTTATTACCCATGGCCATGCCGATCATGCCCGTTGGGGAATGAAAAAATACCTTTGCCACCACTTTACCAAACCTATTCTGCATCAGAGAATCGGGACGGATATCGAATGCCAGAGCATAGAGTATGGAGAAGTAATTACCATCAATGATGTAAAACTTTCACTTCATCCAGCAGGGCATATCATTGGTTCTGCCCAGATAAAGCTTGAGTATAAAGGATATGTAACTGTAATTTCGGGAGATTATAAAGTTCAGGAAGATGGACTGAGTACACCTTTCGAGTTGGTAAAATGTAATGAATTTGTGACAGAAAGCACCTTTGGTCTGCCTATCTACAACTGGCTGGAAGTTCAGGATTTAAATAAAAAACTTCAGAACTGGGTACTGAAAAATAAAGAAAACAATAAAACCTCTGTGTTTATTGGATATTCTTTGGGAAAAGCCCAGCGTATTATGAAGGCAGTGGAAGAATTGGGGAAAATATACGTCCATTATTCCATTGGAAAACTGAATGAAGCCTTTGAAACAGTAGGAATTGATCTTCCTGAATATACAATAGCAGATTTCAGAGAACGCCCTAAAGAAATGGAACATGAAATTGTTATTGTTCCACCCGCCTTACTCGACAGTAATATCATTAAGAAAATTCCAGATCCGGCCACAGCAATATGTTCCGGCTGGATGCAGGTGCGCGGTGCAAGAAGGTGGCGGAGTGCAGATGCAGGATTTGCAATGAGTGATCATGCAGACTGGAAGGGATTGCTTCAGACTGTAAAAGCAACCGAAGCAGAGCTGGTACACGTTACCCACGGACAGACAGAAGTTTTTTCAAAATATCTGAATGAAACAGGAATTAAAGCAGATGTTGTAGAAACACTTTACGGTGACGAAGAAGAGGAATCTGAAAAAGAAAACCCTGAAAATCCGGAATCATGAGACATTTTGCAGAGCTTATCAATGCGTTGGAAACCACCAATAAAACCAATGCTAAAATTGATGCCATCATTGATTATCTGGAACGCGCTCCTGATGAAGATAAAGTATGGTTTATAGCCTTATTTACCGGAAAAAGACCTAAGAGGAATGTCAACACCAATTACATGAAAGAATGGGCGCTGGAAATCACAAAACTCCCCTACTGGCTGTTTCAGGAATCTTACTCTTCCGTAGGCGATCTCGGAGAGACTTTATCATTAATTCTTCCGCCTCCGGAGGAAAAAATAGAACGTTCATTATCAGAATGGATGAATGATATTACCAACTTAAAAGGCAAAACAGACGCAGAAAAAAAAGAATTTGTCCTGCAAACATGGAATGGGCTGGATTATACCGAACGTTTGATATTCAATAAATTAATTGGCGGAAGTTTCCGGATTGGAGTATCAGACAAAACATTAATCAATGCGCTGACCAAATTTTCAGGGCAGGAATCCAGTGCTCTGATGCACAGTTTAATGGGTAAATGGCTGCCGGATGAAGTTTCTTTCAAAGAGCTTATTGATGCGGAAAATGTAAATCCTGACAACTCAAAACCCTATCCCTTCTGCCTTGCCTATCCTTTGGAAAAAGAAACTGAAGAATTGGGAGATCCTGATGGATGGCTGGTAGAATACAAATGGGACGGAATACGCGGACAGATCATTCGCAGAAACGATGAAGTCTTCATCTGGTCAAGAGGTGAAGAACTCGTGACCGAGCAATTTCCGGAAATTACAGAAGTTATAAAAGCCATGAAAGGCAACTTTGTCATAGATGGAGAAATACTTGCGGTAAAAGAGGGTAAAGTTTTAAATTTTAATGAATTGCAGAAAAGATTAAACAGGAAAACTTTAACTAAAAAAATGCTCTCGGAAATCCCCATAGAAGTCTTTGTCTACGACTTGCTGGAACTGGAAGACAATGATCTGAGGGAAAAACCAATCTCTGCAAGAAGGGCCTTACTGGAAGAATTATTATTGAATGAAAATCCGGAACGCATCAGTATTTCCAAAAGTCTGGATTTTGAAAAATGGGATGAACTGAATTCGCTTCGTGAAAACTCACGGGATGTAAACAGTGAAGGACTCATGCTAAAACAAAAAAACTCACCTTATCACTCAGGACGAAAAAAAGGCGACTGGTGGAAGTGGAAAATAAATCCGTTTACCATTGATGCAGTTCTTATTTATGCCCAAAAAGGCAGCGGAAGAAGAAGTGCCTATTACACCGATTATACTTTTGCCGTAAAAAATGGAGATACTTTGGTCACTATTGCCAAGGCCTATTCAGGATTAACGGATAAGGAAATCATGGAAGTGAGCCGGTTTGTGACCAAAAATGCTATTGAGAAATTTGGTCCTGTAAGAACCGTAAAAGCAGAACTGGTCTTCGAAATTGCTTTTGAAGGAATAGGTTTCAGCAACCGTCATAAAAGTGGTGTAGCCCTGCGGTTTCCAAGAATTGTAAGGTGGCGGAAAGACAAAACAGTAGATGAAATCGACTCTCTTGAAGAAATTAAAAAATTAATCCAATAAAACCTTTGCTGAGTGAAACGCCCTTGCGGTAGAAAAAATAAATAATATCATATAAAACCCTAGCGTCTTTTGCGTTAAAAATTTAAATCAAATATAAATTGGCAGCTTTCGAACA
This sequence comes from Chryseobacterium sp. RU33C, assembly GCF_900156015.1. Lineage (NCBI taxonomy): Bacteria > Pseudomonadati > Bacteroidota > Flavobacteriia > Flavobacteriales > Weeksellaceae > Chryseobacterium > Chryseobacterium sp. RU33C. Next base: position 292,644 of record NZ_FTMT01000002.1, read on the forward strand.
TACCAACGGATTAAAGATCATTCAGCAATGGATGACCAATAAAGGTATTGCTCCTTTTAAATTTCAGCTGGAAACCTGGAAGAAATTTGGAAACGGATACAGCGGAATGGTTGTTGCTCCCACAGGTTTTGGGAAAACTTTTTCTGTTTTTTTAGCCTTAATTTCAGATTTCCTGAATCATCCTGAGCAATACAAAAAAGGGCTGAAAATGATCTGGATAACCCCTCTTCGTTCTCTTTCCAAAGATATTGCAAAAGCGATGCAGGAAGCGATTGACGAAATCGGACTCGATTGGGCGGTAGGCGTAAGAAACGGAGATACCGATCCCAAAGTAAGACAGCAGCAGGTGAAAAAAATGCCTGAAATTCTTGTTGTAACCCCTGAAAGTCTCCACTTGCTTCTCGCCCAGAAAAATAATGAACGTTTTTTCACTGATATGAAATGTGTGGCTGTGGATGAATGGCATGAATTACTGGGTTCAAAGCGCGGTGTTATGGCAGAACTCGGGATTTCCCAGCTTAGAAAATATGTTCCGGAGATTAAAATATGGGGCATCACCGCCACCATTGGGAATCTGGATGAAGCTATGGATGTGCTTATCCCGTATGACTGTAAAAAGACAAAAATTACAGCCAAAGAACAGAAAAAAATAGACATTCTCCCGGTTTTTCCGGATGAAATTGAGATATTACCCTGGGCAGGACATCTTGGAAACAAACTTGCAGATAAAGTGGTTCCTATTATTCTGGAATCAAAATCTACCATTGTATTTACGAATACCAGAAGTCAGAGTGAAATGTGGTATCAGCTTTTATTGGATGCTTATCCTGATTTTGCGGGTCAGATCGCCATCCATCACAGTTCTATTGATACCCATTTAAGAATCTGGATTGAAGAAAATTTAAGTTCCGGAAAATTAAAAGCTGTAGTTTCCACATCATCCCTAGATCTTGGAATCGATTTTAAACCTGTTGACACCGTCATTCAGGTAGGATCAGCCAAAGGAGTTGCGCGTTTTCTTCAAAGAGCCGGACGCAGCGGCCACTCTCCTTTTGAAACCTCAAAAATCTATTGTGTTCCTACCCATTCTCTGGAACTGATTGAAGTTTCAGCTTTAAAAGAAGCCGTGAAACAGAAAGTGGTAGAACCCAGAGAACCACAGGTTTTATGTTTCGATGTGCTGGTTCAGTTTCTGATGACATTGGCAGTTGGAGATGGCTTTTCTCCTGACGAACTATATGAAAGAATCAAAAAAGTATATGCCTTTCAGGAAATGCTGGACGAAGAATGGAAAAGCATTCTGGAATTTCTTACTATTGGCGGCAGCGTACTGAAGAACTATGAAGAGTTCCATAAAATCGTCATTATGGAAGACGGCCTTTATAAAGTAACTTCAAGAAAAATTGCTATGCTCCACCGGATGAATATGGGTGTGATTGTAAGTGATGCGATGCTGAAGGTGAAATTTATTTCCGGCGGCTATATCGGAATGATTGAAGAGTATTTTATTTCAAAACTGAAAAAAGAAGAAAAATTTATTCTGGCCGGACGTACACTGGAAGTCGCCATGATTAAGGATATGACGGTCTATGTAAGAGCAGCCAAAGGAAAAGCTTTAGTTCCGAGTTATCTTGGCGGAAGGCTTCCATTAAGCAGCAATCTGGGACATTTTTTAAGAGAAAAACTCTCACATGCTTTAAATCCGAAAGCTTCGGAAAAAGAGCTTAAATTTCTGCATCCTCTTCTGATCAATCAGGAAACAAACTCACATATTCCCAGAGAAGATGAATTTCTGGTGGAAATGATCAAAAACCGTGAAGGATATCATTTGTTCATGTATCCTTTTGAAGGGCGTCTTGTGCATGAAGTAATGGCCGCTTTGATTGCCTATCGGATCTCAAAACTGGCCCCTATCTCCTTTTCTATGGCCATGAATGATTATGGATTTGAACTTTTCAGTGATAAGGAAATTCCCTTAAATGAAAATAATCTGCAAGAAATTTTAACAAGAGATAATCTGATGAACGATGTGATCGCAAGTATCAATTCAGCGGAAATGGCAAGAAGAAAATTCAGAGATATTGCAGTGATTTCAGGCATGGTGATTCAGAATTATGCAGGACAGCAACGTTCCAACAAATCATTGCAAAGCTCTGCCGGACTGATCTTTAAAGTACTCGAAGACCATGATCCCAATCATTTTTTAATCAAACAGGCTTATACTGAAGTATTTAATATGCAGCTTCAGGAACAGCGATTAGTAGAAGCATTTAAAAGAATTGAAAAATCTGAAATTATTTTGAAACATTCCCGTTCCTTCACTCCGCTCAGTTTCCCGATCAAAGTAGACAGCTTGAGACAGACTCTTTCCAGTGAAGGACTGGATGCGAGGATTAAAAGAATGCTGAAACTGTCTAATATAAGTGATCTTTTATAATCAATTAATGTGTTTTCTGGAAGAACAGATATGCCGATAAATATTTGTTTACCGCAAAGACGCAAAAAATTGATAATAATAACATTTTAAGGCGCAAAGATTTTATCTCCGGTAAAATTCAGTCCCGTTCATCTTGCTAAAAATCTCACATTGAGCTAAGTCGAAATGTTCTTGCGCCTTAAATAAAAACAGATAATATAAAATTTGCGTCTTTGCGAGATTCTAAAATTTATAAAATCAAATAAAAAGCCTATCGTTTTAACCTTATTCTCAGCCTTATATTCTCCGTTAATTTTCTTGATAAACTTAAATAATCATCGTAACTTAGAGTATATCTTCTTAGAATTTTAATAAAATTTAAATAATGGAAAAATTTCATGTAAGCCGGAAAGTTGGCTGGTCCTATTTATTTAAATAGTTTAACTTTAAACCTTCAATTTTTCAATCTATCAAGTGTTTATAGCAACTAAAAATATTTCCATCGGAAATGAAACTTTCATTCTGACCAATCAGCGGGCAGCATTCTGGCAAAAAGAAAAAGCATTGATTCTTTCTGATCTGCACATCGGAAAAACAGCTCATTTTCGTAAAAATGGTATTGCACTGGCCAATCATATTATGAAAAGTGATCTGGAAAGATTATCAGCGCTGATTGAATATTTTCAGCCTGAAAAGTTTGTAGTGGTTGGAGATTTACTTCATGCCGGAGACAATTCTGATGTGGATGAATTCTGTACCTGGAAAAATCAGTATCCTGATATACAGTTTTATCTTATTGAAGGAAACCATGACCGGATTTCAGAAACCCTGGAAAAAAAATTATGCTTTCATCACAAATCTGAATGGCTGGAAATAGATGATATTACTTTCATTCATGATTTTGATGCATCAAGATCCGGATTTCAGATTACAGGACATATTCACCCGGGAATTGTGCTGAATTCTGCGGTGAAAAATATCAGGCTTCCATGCTTTGCTCTTAGCAGCAATCAATTATTATTACCTGCTTTCAGTGAATTCACAGGACTGGATACGAAAAATCTACCCCAAAAAAGTACGTTTTTTGTGTTTACAGACGCAGAAATCTATGAAATTTGATAGTTTAAGGTTTTATTTAAGAAGCTGTTCTCTGTTTTCCAAAAAGATATAATGCCTGATAAAAGAAGCCAGATGTTTAGGAGGCGAAATCTGCATTCATCAAATTTACGTAAAACTTATTTATTGAAAAGAAATCAAGCCCAGGTACCACAATTTATTCCCTTTTGGTCAGGTATTTGAATGTTTTAATGAATACCAATAACTAAAATATTATATTATGTCAACACAAAATCTTACCCACCTGGAAGCAATCAAAAAGATCAAAGAACTCTCGGAAAGTGCAAGAATATGTATGTTCTGTACAGAATTGGAAACTACTCCTATCAATTCAAGACCGATGACGTTACAGGAAACAGACGACAGCGGAAATCTCTGGTTTATCAGCAGCGGAACCAGCAATAAGAATTTTGAAATAAAAGAAGACCGAAGAGTACAATTGTTTTTTATGAACAATAGTGATTCCCAATATCTTTCTGTTTATGGGAAAGCTTCTATTTATAAAGATAAAGCAACTATAGAAGATAAATGGTCTCCTCTTGCTAAAGCATGGTTTGACGGAAAAGACGATCCAAATGTTACCATTATCCGTGTAGAGCCTAAAGAAACCTATTACTGGGATACCAAAGCAGGAAAACTGGTAAGCCTGTTTAGTTTTGTAACGGCCGCAATCACAGGAAACAAAACCGATAATTCCGACGGTGTGGAAGGAAATGCAACGATTTAAAAATATTAAATAAAGAATACATTTTCTCACAGATTAAGCAGATTTGCACTTAATTGTCAGAGCAGTTTTTGTGATCTGCGAGAGAAAAAAATGAAGCTGTCTCACAATTGAGATAGCTTTTTTTATATCTCATTGTTTGGAGGGAATTGTTTTCAAAGTAATGGAAAGCAAATATTCTTATGCAATTCAATTCACTCCTGGCGAAAATAATGTGATGAACTTACTGTATTTTTTGAATTTCTTCTTGAAATCCGAAGAATCAGTGTATCTCGCTTTAAAAGAAACTACAAAAAATGGACAATGTTTATCCAAAATTAATTGTTCTTAACCGATTTATGCGTATTTAAAAAAGGCTCAGATTATAAAATCCAAGCCTAACTTTTTTACTTACACGCTTCGCGGGATAGTGTCCAGAAAATAATTCTGTGCTTTTTTATTCTTTATCCTGAAGATACTTTTTGAAAGAATGAAGTAAGCTGGAAATGTGAATCTGTCATTCATCATTGATAACGCTTAATTCATCATTATTCTAAAGCATTTTAAGGTTGTTTACTTCCAGTTCTGTAAGGATTCTCCAGTGTCCTCTCTTGATATTCTTCTTCGTTAATCCTGCAAACATCACTCTGTCTAAAGATTCTACTTCGTATCCTAATCTTTGGAAAATTCTTCTGATAACACGGTTCCATCCGATGTGAATCTCAATTCCGACTTCATTCTTAGGCTTTCCTTCAATATATGAAATCTGATCAACCACAGCTACTCCTTCATCAAGACGGATACCTTCAGCAATAAGGCGTAAATCTTCACCGGTAAGCTTTTTATCCAATGTAACATGATAAATCTTCTTAGCATCAAAAGATGGATGCGTCAGCTTTTTAGTCATGTGACCATCATTGGTTAATAAGATCACTCCTGTTGTGGAACGATCCAGTCTTCCAACCGGGAAAAGCCTGTACGGAGAAGCATTCGCCACAAGATCCATTACGGTTTTTCTTGCTTTATCATCTTTTGTTGTAGAAATATAACCTTTTGGCTTATTCAAAAGTACATATACAGGTTTTTCAGGAGTAATACTTTGTCCGTCAAAAACTACTCTGTCTGTTTTCTGTACCTGATATCCCATTTCAGTTACCACCTTTCCGTTTACTTCTACCAATCCCTGAGTAATCAAATCATCAGCCTCTCTTCTGCTGCAGATTCCGGAATTAGCAATATACTTGTTAAGACGGATGCTGTCTTTATGAACGTCTTTTTCAATTTTGTTCAGCCTTCTTTTCTGTACAAAAGATCTTGTTTTGTCATCATTTCTGTCATCACCGCTGGAATGTCTTCTTCCGTATTTCAGGCTGCCTCTTTCGTACTTATCTCTTGTATCGAAGTTTTTCCCTCCTCTCTTAGGTTTTCCAAAAGATTTCTTCTCATAGCTCTCACTTTTGTTTGTGATATAAGGTTTTCTTTCAGATTTTGATCCTGAATCATCGTTGGAATTCTCGAAACTGTCTGTATTTCTTTTGAAAGGTTTCTTTTCAAATCTTGAATTGGATCCTTTATGTTCCGGGCCTTTTTTTCCTCCATCTTTAGAGAAAGGCTTGTTAAAAGGTTTTGATCCTGAAGAATTTCCAGATCTGGAAGCACGAGAATCATCAGAACTTTTCTTGGTTGAAATTCTTGGTCTCTTTGGTCTGTCTGAATTATTATTATCTCTGCTCATTCTAAAAATTTCTGCAAAGATAGTAATTTAGTTACGAGTTAAAAATTAAGAATCATAACTTTGCACTATAGTTTACATTTTAACTTTATATAAAATAGAAGATGATAACAATATTAAACGATAATTTCTCTCAGCTCAACGAGTTTCTTCACGAAAAAACTTTCAGTAAAATTTTCATTCTTGTAGATGAAAACACTCATGAATACTGCCTTCCTGTTCTTTTAGGAAATATGGAAACGGATCTTGCATTTGAAATTTTAGAGATTGAGGCTGGAGAGGAAATGAAAAATATTCAGACAGCCAATCAGCTTTGGGAAATTCTTACAGAAATGCAGGCAGACAGAAAAGCACTGGTTATTAACCTTGGCGGCGGTGTGATTACGGATATGGGAGGATTTGTTGCATCTACTTATAAAAGAGGAATACAGTTTGTCAATATCCCTACTACCCTTTTATCAATGTGTGATGCTTCCATAGGCGGAAAAACCGGGATCGATCTGATGCACTATAAAAATATGGTGGGAACTTTTGCTTTCCCTGAGCAAATCTTTATCTTTCCAAAATTCTTAGAAACACTGCCTTTTAAAGAATTAAGAAGTGGTTTTGCAGAAATGCTGAAACATGGGTTAATTGCTGATAAAAATCATTGGGATAAGCTGATTCAGATCCGCAAACTGGAAGTGGAAACAGTGTTTCCTCATATTCAGGCTTCTATGAATATTAAACAGAATGTTGTAGATCAGGATTTCCATGAGCAGAACATCAGAAAAACACTTAATTTCGGGCATACAATAGGACATGCGGTAGAAAGTTTATGTCTTCAGCAGGAAAATCCAATCCTTCACGGTGAAGCTGTGGCTATGGGAATGATTGCTGAAGCTCATCTTGCTTATCTTGAAAACCTTATTTCTGAAGAAGATTCAAAAATAATCATTGAAAACATTCAGAGATACTATCCTTACCTTGATATCAGTGATTTTAAAGATGAAGACATTACGGCTTTATTACTCAATGATAAAAAGAATACAGACCGTAAAATCAATTTTTCCCTGCTTTCAGGAATAGGTTCATGCCAATATGATCATCAGTGCAGCCAGGAAAACATTCTTGAAGCTATTTCTTTTTATAGAAAATTGAATGATGCTTAATAATTTTCACACAACAGTTTCATTTCTTAATACAACTTTTGACAAAATTGTCAATTTAGACAACATCTAAACAAATGTTTATTTAAAAATACAATAAATTGATAATCAATTACATAAAACAAAAACCACTTCAACACTAAGTGGTTTTTTTATTGATTTTAATCATAAAAAATATTTTTGGCAAGCAATTTGAAAGATACTCTGCGTTCAACTGAAAATGCTGAATAGTAGTAAAATTTAAAATTAAGAAAGAGTAAAATTAAAAAATTAAAGTTATGAAAAAGTTAATTTTAGGATTAGCGTTAACTGCAGGAACATTCGCATTCGCTCAACAGACAGGAAATACATCTTCTAATCCGGTAACATTCGGGGTAAAAGGAGGAATGAACGTTTCTTCACTTTCAAAAGACAGTGGTCTTGATGATCAGAAATCTAAAATTGGATTTAACGCAGGTGTGTTTGCCAACATTCCGTTAGCGGCTTCATTCAGCGTTCAGCCGGAGGTTCAGTATTCGCAATATGGTAATAAATCAGATTATACTTTTGCAGGAACAAAATATTCAGCTTCTACCAAACTAGATTATATTACGGTACCGGTAATGTTCCAGTATAACCTGATCCCTGATTTGTATGTTGAGGCAGGACCAGAATTCGGTTTCATGGTAAGTGCTAAAAACAAGTTCAAAAATGAATCTAATGGACAATCAAATACCACTGATAACTACAAAGACAACTTAAATACATTCAACTTTGGTATTGGTCTTGGTGCAGGATATTATTTCACTCCGAACCTTGGACTTACAGCGAGATATGTAGCAGGTTTAACAGATATCGCAAAAAACAGACCTAGTGGTTCTGATGCAGTGAGAAACAACCTATTTCAGGTAGGATTAGCTTATAAATTCAAATAAGCTGCACATTCACTAACAAATTTTATATTCAATAGAAAAGATCAGATTAATTTTTAATCTGGTCTTTTTTTATGTTAAAATAATAATGAGTAGATAAAGCACTGTAAATACATCCCAAATAGATGATTTATACATTCGTTAAAAACATATAAAGTCTTTATACAAGGTAATTGACGGCATATTGTTTGTTGCTTTCCGAGCGTTAAACAACATAAAAAATAAACTAATCTATGAAAAAGATTTTCCTAAGCCTCACACTTATCGCAGGCACTTTTGCATTTGCTCAAAGCACTTCAACTTCTACTGATGCTTCTACTCCATTAACATCTTCTTCAAAAATCAAATTTGGTTTGAAAGCAGGCCTTAATGTTTCCAATCTTTCTAATATGGATATGAATTCAAAAGCTGGATTCTATGGTGGTGCTTTTGTAAACATTCCTGTTTCTAAAGATTTCTCTGTTCAACCGGAAGTATTATATAGTGCTGCGGGAGCAAAGGAGAAAGGCGGCAGTAATGCAAAACTTAATTTAGAATATCTTTCTGTACCTGTAATGTTCCAATATAAAGCACTTCCAAATCTATATGTGGAAGCAGGACCACAATTTAACTTTTTAATTGATGCCAGATTAAAGAAAAGTGCTTCTACCGGTGCTTTAAAAAATGCAACACAATCATTTGATTTTGGAATCGGATTGGGAGCTGGCTACTATTTTACCAAAAACATTGGGATAAATCTGAGATATAATGCAGGTCTGTCTGATATTGTAAAAACAAAATATCAATATGGATATGACAGAGAAGGATCTGTAAAAAATGGGGTATTCCAGGTAGGAGTAAACTACAAATTCTAAGGCTTTATATAGCTTTTCTCAGTAATTTTTTATAATTAAAGTGGAGTCGGATTAAAATTAATCCGGCTTTTTTAATACAATAGAAAAAATTATTCTTCAAGAAAACACGGTAAATAGTAAATTAAGAGTATATTTTAACTTTGGCACGCAGTTTGATTCCTAATGAAATGTTAAATAAAACTTAAAAACTATTAAAATATAAAACTTATGAAAAAGATTTTTTTAGGTCTTGCGTTAGTAGCAGGTACTTTCGCTTTCTCTCAGAAGACTTCTACTGCTTCATCTTCTCCAGTTAGATTTGGTGTAAAAGCAGGTCTTAATATCTCTACTATTTCTGATAATGACTTCAACTCTAAAGCTGGATTTTACGGAGGAGTATTTGCTAATATTCCAGTGGCTAAGGACTTCTCTTTCCAACCAGAAGTAATGTATAGCGGAATGGGCGCAAAGTTTAAAGCAGACAGCGATGCTAAAGCAAACCTAGATTATATCTCTGTTCCTTTAATGCTTCAGTACAATGCTCTGCCTAATCTATACCTGGAAGCTGGTCCACAGTTCAGTTTTCTTGTGAATTCAAAATTAAAATATAAATCAAGCTCTACAGATGCCAAAGATGTTTTCAAATCATTTGACTTCGGAATTGGTCTTGGAGCTGGATACTATTTCACCCAAAACATTGGAGTTACGGCAAGATATGTTGCAGGTTTAACAGATGTAGCGAAAAACAGACCAGACCTATCTGAAGACAAAGCTAAAAATGGTGTATTCCAATTTGGTTTAGCTTATAAATTCTAATAAATCAATTTAGCTTTTAAAGCAAACCACTAATCAATACAAGCCGGATTTAATATAATTCGGCTTTTTTATTGGTCTTAATATTTTTGGCAAGAAATTTGCCTGTAAATTAACTGATTGTACTCTATCCCGGAAATTCCCAATTTATGGTTCATGTTTTCATAATGAGTATACTTTGATCCAGTTGATATTCAACTGAATATCAAAATCAAATCTAACTATTACCATTAAACTTTAACGTGAATTATGCCAGCCAGAATGGCAATTAGAGTATACAACAGAATACTGAAGATATTTTGTTTATCAATAAGATACATTTTGATTTCAATAGAAAAAGTCAGGTTAATTAGTTTAAGCCTGACTTTTTCGCTTATTATTTTATCAATTTCTCATTTTATAGCAGGTATTTTGTTGCCGGGAAGGAAATTAAACTTCAATCATGATTTTTTTGCAGTACTAGCAATTATGGTTGGCCTCTCTGCCAATGCACAGGAAAAACAACAGGCAAAATCTTCTCCTGTCTCTTTTGGTGTCAAAACAGGCTTTAATGGTTCTACACTTACCAGAGGAGATGGTTATGAGTATGATAATAATGAAAGTGGGTTTTCACGCCTGAGTGTTTGCGAATATTCCTGTTTCTGATAAATTCAGCATCCAGCCGGAACTAATTTTCAGCCAGCAGGGATCAAAAGCAGATTACAATTACAGAACAAGTTCAGGAAAATACAGAATAACACAACACTATGATTACAGTACGACATTAAATTACCTATCTCTTCCTGTAATGGCTCAATATAATATTCTTCCTAAGCTTTATGTACAAGCAGGACCTGAATTAGGATATCTGCCGGGAGGAAGAACAAAAGGAGATTTAACAACTATTGAGACTACCCGAAATTCAGTTACAGTTGATCGTACGGAACATATTTCAAAGAATATTTCAACAGGGCTTTTTAACCGTTTTAATATGGGATTAGGCATTGGTGCCGGATAATATTTTACTGAAAACTTTGGCGTAACGGCAAGATTTACGGCTGGTCTTAGTGAAGTTTACAGATACAACGACGGTGATAAAGTACGAAATAATGCAATTCAGGCTGGAGTTGCAAATCGATTTAAATAGAGATATTTATTATTTTCAAAACGGATGCCGGGCTTTAAGAGTCCGGTATTTTTATTTCTATTCTTAAAAAGAACCCGGAACTTCTATTAATTCGTGAAAAATCCAATTCCAGTTCATTTTTTTTATTATTTGAATTATCAATAATAAAGTGCAATGAGCATTCAACTATTTTCACAAAACATTCATTATACAAAATATTTATTCATCAAAAAGGGATAAATGGCTTAAAATAAACTTTTCAAAAAACACCTGAAAATCCCTTTAAACAGGCACTCTTCGACTTTGGCAAGCAATTTGCAAAATAATTCGGGTCTGATTGAGAGATATCCGACACACAAATAGTAAAATTAAAAAATAAAATTATGAAGAAGTTATTTTTAGGATTAGCATTAACTGCTGGTACACTAGCTTTCGCTCAGGAAACAGAAACTAAAACAGTTAATGCATCACCACTAAAAAAAGATGTACAACCCGTTAGATTCGGAATTAAGGCTGGAGGAAACTCAGCATATTTCAGCCAGCAAAAGTTTGGAATCAACACTCAGCAACTAGGTTTCCATGCCGGTGCATTTGTTAATATTCCACTTTCAAAACAATTCAGCTTACAGCCTGAGGTATTATACAACCAAATGGGGGCAAAAGATGTAATCTCATCTACAGAAACTGACAATGGAGTTACGAATGTAAAAACCAAAGTACAGGGCAGAGTAAAAATGGATTATATTTCTGTTCCTTTAATGGTTCAGATGAGACCTACTGACAAGTTCTATATTGAGGCAGGACCTGAATTCAGTTATTTCATCAACGGAAAAACTAAAGGAGAAACAAGTGTAGCAAGTACTACAGGAGGTGTTACTACAACCACTACAAGTTCTAATACTCAAGATATCGACAAAGATCAGATCAATAAATTCAATTTCGGATTGGGTCTTGGTTTAGGATATGATATCACATCCAACATCGGTATCAGTGCAAGATATGTAAATAGCTTGACAAAAATTGATAAAAGCAGACCAGCAGCTGAAAACAACAACAGAGTATTTCAGTTAGGCCTGAACTATAAATTCTAATTTAGAACCAGTTTTTTAACCGAAGTGCATTAACCCTGCACGCATAAAATAGCCGGAAGATTTTCTTCCGGCTATTTATATTGCAATAAGTTTTATTCGAATATTCCCGGATCATCGCTGATGATACCGTCTATTCCCATCTCTTTTAATTCCTTTAATCTTTCTTTTGTATTCACGGTCCATGGGATTACTTTCATGCCCAATGAATGGCATTCCTGTACTAATTGAGGGGTCACAAGACTATGTTCAGGACTGTAAATAGTAGGAGTAAAGCTCAGGAACTTCATATCTCCGGCTACTCCATTCAGGTGATGGGGATACAGGTTGAACTTTTCTACCGGAATATTTCTAAAATAAGCCTGCTGCTGAGCCAGCTTTTTATCATCTACCTTTTCCACGAGTAAAGCAGTCATTATTTTAGGATATTCTTTATGAAGGATTTCCAGCGTTCTCGGGTCAAAAGACTGGATGATCACTCTGTCCTGTATCTTTTTTTCTACAATAATCTTCATCATCAGATCCACAAATTCTTTTGGTTCCGGATGAAGAATGTTATCAGAAAAAGGACGTGTCTTTGTTTCTACATTGTAAAAAGGCAGTGGTCTTTTCAATTCACGGGCATAGGTTTCGCAAGTGTCTATTACATCTGAAAAAAGAGGTTTCTGAGCTTTCATTTTCTTTTGATCAGGATAGTTATTCAATTTTTTCAATCCCACATCAAAGGTTTTGATCTTTGCGTAAGGCATTTCATAAATTTTGTAATAAAAACCTGAATCTTTGGGAATGTAAGCTCCATCCGGCTTTGTAACCAGTTCCGGTGAGAGAAAAGCGTCATGAGAAAGAATGACTTTCTTGTCCTTCGTTATGGCCAGATCCATTTCCAGGGTTGTCACATTCATTTTCAGAGCATTTTTCATAGCCGGGATTGTATTTTCAGGGTAAAGGGATTTCCCTCCTCGGTGTGCCTGATTATCGAAAGTCTGTGAAGAATAAAGGTGGGCAAATACCAGAAAAATACCCGTAAAAAGTGCGTGTTTCATATCCTGAAGTTTTAATCTGACAAAATTAAAGCTCCATTGTATCCTAAATAATACAGGAATATTAATCTTTTGCTACATTTATAAAGTAAAAGAACCAGGCTGTACACCCGGTTCTTTTAGTATTTTAATAAAGAGATTAGTTGAATAAATCCACCTCTTCTCCTTTTCCTACAGGATATTCCTCTGTAAAGCACCCGAAGCAGTGGTTGGCTGATCCTAAAATGTCTTTCAGATTGTCTATGCTTAAAAACTCTAAGGAATCTACTCCCAGATAATTCTTAAGTTCTTCCGTAGTCATATTCGCTGAGATAAGATCATCTTTAGACGGAGTATCAATTCCCAGATAACATGGAGCAATAATTGGAGGAGAAACACTTCTGAAGTGGATCTCTTTTACACCTGCATCTTTTAAAATTTTAACCAGTCTTTTCGATGTTGTTCCACGAACGATAGAGTCATCAATAATGACTACTCTCTTATCTTTCATCTCAGAAATGATCGGGTTCAGCTTAAGGTTTACTACCCTTTCTCTCATTTCCTGTGTAGGAACGATGAAACTTCTTCCGATATATCTGTTTTTGATCAAAACAGGACGGAAAGGTATTCCTGAAGCCTTTGAGAAACCAATAGCAGCCGGAACTCCGGAATCCGGAACTCCAATCACCAGATCAGCTTCTACAGGAGCCTGTTCCCAGATTTTCTCTCCGGATTTTTCTCTGATCTCGTATACATTGATGTTTTCTAAAGTAGAGTCAGGTCTTGCGAAATAAATATATTCGAAAGAACAGATTCTCTGCTTACCTTTCGCTTCATCCATCATATAAGAATGAAGCTTTCCAGGTTCGTTTTCATTGGTATAAATGATCTCGCCCGGAAGAATATCACGTACATACTGAGCGCCTACAGCATCTAAAGCTACAGATTCTGAAGCCACTACATAGGATTTTTCATCAATAGCTCCCAACACTAACGGACGGATACCATTGAAGTCTCTGAATGCAAAGAATTTATTCCTGGTCATCCCAACTACGGAATAAGCACCTTCAATCTTTTCCATGGTTGCTTTGATCGCTCCACGAAGACCTAAATCAAGGTTTTTCTGGATCAGTCTCAGGATGACTTCAGAATCGGAAGTCGCTCTGAAAACTACGCCTTCTGCTTCTAATTCTGCTTTTAATTCTTTGGCATTGGTAAGGTTACCGTTGTGTGCTATGGAAAGTATAATCTGGTCATATTCGTTTTTCGCGAAAAATGGCTGGAAGTTATATTTCTTTTTATCTCCTGCAGTGGTATAACGGGTATGGCCAATTGCAGAATTTCCCATAAAAGTTTCAGGTTCCTGAATTTCTTTATAAACATCCAAAACCAGTCCTTCGTCTTTCATGTTTGTGATTCTTCCATCCTTTAAAACGGAAATACCACAAGCTTCCTGACCTCTGTGCTGTAATGCAAAAAGACCAAACTGTGAAAGGGAGAAAGTATCCAGATCATTATCCGAATACATTCCGAAGATCCCACACTCTTCATTAGGAGCATCCAGTCTTTCCTCTTCCTGAGTTCTGAAAAGATTCCTTCCGTAAGTCTTGGTTTCAAACTGTTTTAAATATTCACTTTTATGAATGTCTAAACTTTTCATTTCTATTTTTTCTAATGATTAGAAGTTAGATATTAGATGTTAGAAATTAGTCTAAGTTAACTTCAATTATAATTTTAAACTTGCTTTTAATGAATAAATCATTTTTTGAATTTCAGCTAAAAGTTCCTTTAAAGGAGCTATTTTCATTTCAGATATAAAATTTAAATCAATCAGTAACTGAAGTTGAGTTTGCAGCTCGTAAGTAGAACCAAACGCAATTCCAAGGAACTGATAAAATTCATTTTTATTATTTCTTCCGGCTCCCTCTGCAATATTAGATGGTATTGAAACTACACATCTTCTGATTTGAGATTGTAGTCCGAATTTTTCCTCCATGGGTAATTCAGCAGAAATCAAATAAACTTCTTTCACCAAAGCCATTGATTTTGTCCAAACCTTCAAATCTTCTATCCGGTGTGATTTCATACTAATTTCTAATATCTAACTTCTAATTTCTGAAATTATTTTGCAAGTAAGTTCTTCAATCGGTTGTAGATTTCAACATAAGCCTCAGTAACTTCTCCCAAGTCTCTTCTGAATCTGTCTTTGTCTAATTTCTTCATGGTATCTTTATCCCAAAGTCTGCAGGTATCAGGAGAGATTTCGTCTGCTAAGATGATTTCACCGTCTGAAGTTTTACCTAATTCGATTTTGAAATCTACCAGAATGATATTGATTTTGTCGAACAGGTCGATAAGGATGTCATTGATATCTGAAGATAGCTCATACATCTCGTCAAGCTCTTCATAAGTAGCTGCTCCTAAGAAAACGGCATGGTGGTCATTGATAAGCGGATCTCCCAACTCATCTTTTTTATAGCAGATATCGAAGATCGTTACCGGAGATTTAATTCCTTCTTCCACTCCTAATCTTTGTGCCATACTTCCTGCAGAGTAGTTTCTTACTACCATTTCCAGAGGAATGATAGAAACCTTTCTTACCAGCTGCTCTCTTTCGTCTAATTTTTGGATGAAATGAGTTTTGATCCCTTTTTCATTTAAATATTCAAAAATAAGAGTTGTGATCGCGTTGTTCATTTCCCCTTTAAGATCTACCTGACCTCTTTTTTGAGCATTAAATGCTGTAGCATCGTCTTTGAAACGTACTACTACTTCATCAGGATTATCGGTTGCAAATACTTGTTTTGCTTTCCCCTCGTACAACATTTCTTTCTTTTGACTCATAATTTTACTTTCTAAATTGTAGTTAGATTTATTGATTTATTTTATTATTATTCCTGTTAAGACAGCCAGTCCGAAGCTCAGCAGCGTACCAATTAATACATATTCTGTAAGCTTTCTCTGTTTTGCCTGTGCAAGGTCGCTGAATCTGAAAACAGATTTGGCAGCCACCATGAAACCTACGCCTTCCCAGTGATTCACCATGATAAAAGTGAAAACCAGCAGACGTTCTAAAATTCCGATATATTTTCCGGCACTTGATAAAGATTCGGTTTGAATAGTATTGGGACCATCCGGAGCGGGTGTCCAGGATGACAATAAGATTTTGATAAAAATAGAAGCAGGTGTTGTAAGAAACAATGCAGCCATGATTATCTTTAAAAATTCCTGATTCTGTAAAAAATCAAAGCTGAATTCCCGGAAATAAAAAGAAACTCCTGTAATCACCAGAACATGCAGCAGCTGATCAATGAAAAACCATCTTTTCTTAGTCTTTACATTCTGGAAAGTAAGCTTCGCTGCATCAATAATAAAGTGAGTGATTCCCACCAATACAGCAACCCACCAAAGCTGAAGATCCCATAGAAAAACAAGACTTAAAATAATGTGAATCAGAACATGAATGTATAAAAACCTGCTTTTCAGTTTAGAGTTCTCCTTATCTGCAACCCATGAATTTGGCTGAAGTATAAAATCTCCGAGTAGATGTGCCAATATGAGTTTGATAAAGATCATACCTATAATTCTGAAATTTTCTTTCTGAAATACTGATTGGTTTCCACGATGAGCTCATAGTTGGCTCGTTTCAGCCTCTGGCTTACAGAAGACTGTGAAATAGCAAATCTTTTGGCAAGATCTTCCTGAGTAATATCCTGATTCATGATCATTTCATGAATGATCTCCGCTGTAGCCATGGTCCAGTTATCAAAATCCTTGGACGACCATTTCAACAGGATATTAAGATCCCTGTCTACAGGATCACTGGATGTTTTAATAGCAACAGTATGACCGTCATTTTTAAGATCATTAAGCAATCTCCCGGAATTCACGTAAGCTGTACCGTTGGATTCAGTGATTTTCTCAGAAGAGAAACTTTCCTCACCAATACCTATAGCCATTCTTACATCCAGATTTTCGACACTTTTAATAAGAGATTTTATGGCTAGAAAACGCCAGAAAACGTCATCAATATTGCACTTGAACTGAAACTCATCCCCTCTGTAGATTTCCCATGTGTGAGGAGCGCTTCCCCATTTTTCGAGAAGATGTTTAAGCCTGGTAATCCAAACTTCAGTGTCTGCATGCTGTGAATTTATAATATCACCGGTAATAACCGCTATCATACTGCAAATATAAGCATAATTACTTATATATAAAAAATATAAGCAGAAACACTTATAGATATTCATTATTAGCGAATCAGCTTATATCAATGATGCAGTAAATATAATGGTTTTAAGGATTTATATTCCATTGTTAAATCAGAAAAAAATCAAAATACGGATTAAAATTTTATGATCAGACTAAGTTTAACTCCCCATTTTTACATTATTTTGAAGAGAGAAGCTATTCCTGCTATCCGCTCATACTCCTCGCGCCCTCCTTTCCTCGAAGCTTGCTGTGGGGTAACCGCTTCTATCAGGGCTAGAATAATTATTGAGCGTAAAGTGAAACAATATCTTGAATCATTTCTACATCATATAAAAATAAACCTAACAGGTTTTTAAAACCTGTTAGGTTTAGCTCGTTAAATCTTCGTAAAAATAACCTTGACTAAAGCCTGTCAAGGTCAAGGTAAGATTATTTTTTAATAAACTGATGCGCTTTTTCATCAAGCTTCAGGAAATAGATCCCAGTAGGAATTCCCTGTACGGAAATACTTTTCTTATTTCTGAAAGGATATTTTTCAGTGTAGATCACTTTTCCGGAAAGATCTATGATCTGGGCTGTTTTTACTTTCTCTGTTTCTCCGTTTACATAAAGATGATCATCAACCGGATTCGGGTATATTATAAATTCTTTATTGTCAGCGATCAGCTCTGTGGCAGATAATGTTCCCCCCAGATTCTGGCAGTAGTTGGACGGGTAAGAATCCCACTCTCCTATACTGAATGTATTGGTTGGCTGGTTGATGGTACTCTTTCTGTATAAAGATACATTTCCGTTATTATTGGTTGTGAATTTTGTCCCAATAGCATCTACCGTCACGGTTTTGTTATAAGCAAGTTCTACGTAGTTCCCTCCGGCATACATCATAGGATCAGAAGCTGTAGCAAACTTTGCCTGCCCGGTTGTATAACATGACAAAGTACCTTTTGGATTCAAAATAACAAATGTTTCATTATTTCCTACTTTACCTTCCAGCTCATAGGTATCTCCACTATAATAAGCTCCAGAACTGCTATTTCTGAACTGAATATTGATTCTGTAATTATTTAAATTCACCTCATGCCCTGTTTTATTGACAATTTCCAGAGCATTATTCTTTATAAATTCCGTATTCGTTCCGGATATATATTTTGTAATCATAAGATCCGGAGCGTAAGAATCCGAAGCAGTCGTTGAAGCTGTCAATGTATTGCTGAACGGGGATTCCAGATAGGCTTTATCAAAAGCTTTCACTGTAAAGGTATAAGTAGTTGAAGGACTCAGATGATCTATACTGACCGAAGTCCCTTTTGTAACCGCAACAGGTGTCGTTGATCCGTTCACATAAACCCTGTACCCTAAAACATCACTATCAGGAGAGGCTGTCCAGCTCAGATTCACAAAATAAGCATTCTGCTGGGTTGAAACCAGTGATCCCGGAGCTGCAGGAGCAATATTGTCGGGGGTTTCGGACCAGATCATATCAATCCATTCAGGATGGTCAATAAATGGATTTCTGTTTTTTTGTATGGCATAAACGGCGTTGTTCCGGTCAGTTTCTCTTTGTGAAACCGGGTCTGCTGTATTCCATTGTTTCAGCATAGCAATATAAGCCAGATCAACCGCTCTTTCTTCTGTTCCGTCTAACGGACACTGATCTGTAGCAGAAGTAAGATTAGCGGAAGTAGTATAAGCTGTATTGAATGAGCCTAATTTTCCTTCATACCGTACAGCAAAATATAATAATGACCTCGCGATATCACCTTTAAATTCATTAATAGGTTCATACACTCTTCCGGTATAAGGATAATTGGGAATAGCTGCATTCGATACCCTCGACGTGTTGGAAAAAATATAATGATTCGTATTATTTCCTATCCCATAAGGATAATTACTTCTCCGCTGATTGATAAAGCCATCAACAGGAATAATAAAATTCAGATCCGAATACATAGGATAATCGCTGATGGATGAGCTTGTACTGAATGTACTTTGCGGCATCATATGCTCCCGGTTATACCCTTGACCTTCCGCACCTACACCTGCTGCCATCTGATCTACAGTGTACTCATAGGAATCAGGTCCAGAAGGGATTTCAGAATAAATATCCAGCAAATATTGAGTATTGGAAACATCATGATCATAATATATATCCAGATCAGTCTGCCCATATAACATTTTAAGGTCGTCATAATGCCAGTTGATCATTCTTTCCGAAATAATATCGTGGAGTTTTGATTTCAGTGCATATCCCGTCAGCCCGATGGTTCCGTCATAATATCCGGCAGGAGCCTGCGCGCAAATATATGAGGAAATTAAAATGATAGGAAGTAGAATTTTTTTCATACCTTAAAAATTGGGAAACTAAATTAGTGAAATAAAAAACGCAAATGACTGAATATTTTATTAAGAAAGTATTAATTATCTAAATATAAAATTTTGATAATTAAAGGGATTGCCCTTTACATAGTATGAATGAAATAATTTATTTTAGCATTCCATCAATTTGGTTATCTTTGGGAATTAACTATTATTATATGAATACAGAGACTCTTGACAACATCAAAATGATAGCGGAAACAGCTAGAGAATTCGCAGAAAAGAACATCAGACCCAATATTATGGAATGGGATGAAAGCCAAACATTTCCAAAAGACTTATTCCACCAATTAGGTGAAATGGGTTTTATGGGAATTGTAATTCCTGAACAATATGGAGGTTCTGGCCTAGGTTATCATGAGTATGTTACTATTCTGGACGAAATTTCTCAGGTTGACCCTTCTATTGGTCTTTCTGTAGCTGCACACAACTCACTTTGCACCAACCATATTTATGAATTTGGAAATGAAGAACAGAGACACAAATGGCTTCCTCAGTTAGCTTCCGGAAAAGTAATCGGAGCTTGGGGGCTTACTGAACACAATACAGGTTCAGATTCAGGAGGTATGTCTACTACCGCTGTAAAAGATGGTGATGAGTGGATCATCAACGGAGCTAAAAACTTTATCACCCACGCTATTTCAGGAGATATTGCCGTGGTAATGACAAGAACAGGAGAAATAGGAGCTAAAAATAACTCTACAGCTTTTGTTTTGGAAAAAGGAATGCCTGGTTTTACTTCCGGAAAAAAAGAAAATAAATTAGGAATGCGTGCTTCCGAAACAGCAGAATTAATTTTTGATAACGTACGTGTACCGGATTCTCACCGTTTAGGCGAAGTAGGTGAAGGATTCAAGCAGGCTATGAAAGTTCTGGATGGCGGTAGAATCTCTATTGCTGCATTAAGTTTAGGTACTGCAAGAGGAGCTTACAAAGCAGCTTTAAAATACGCAAAAGAAAGACATCAGTTCGGGAAACCTATTGCAGATTTCCAGGCGATCAACTTTATGTTAGCAGATATGGCAACAGAAATTGATGCTGCTGAACTTCTTATTCAAAGAGCATCTACTCTTAAGAACGCAAAACAAAAAATGACAAAAGAAGGAGCTATGGCAAAACTATATGCTTCTGAAGCTTGCGTTAGAATTTCAAACAATGCGGTTCAGATCTTCGGAGGATACGGATATACAAAAGACTTCCCTGCTGAAAAATTCTATAGAGACTCTAAGCTTTGTACTATAGGTGAAGGGACTTCTGAGATCCAGAGACTGGTAATCGGAAGAGATATCACAAAATAACATTTTAAAATCCCAATACAAATGATTAAACAGGCACTTTTAGGTGAATTTCTGCATGAAGCTGAAAACACCAGAAAAATTTTACAGGCAATTCCCGACAGCGCACTGGATTGGAAACCGTCCGAAAAAAACTGGACCACAGGCCAGCTTGCGTCTCATATTGCTGAAGTATACAATTGGTATGAATCCACTTTCAATAAGGATATTTTTGATATGGGTACGTACAGGTATGACAAAGGAGACATTTCCAAATCGGAAAATATCCTTGCAAAATTTGAAGAAAATGTTGCCAACGCACAGAAAGTTCTTGAAAACTCTGATGAAAGCACTTATTTCAATGAGTGGAAAATGGAAATGGACGGAAATGTACTTTTCCCTCCTATGCCAAAAGTTCAGGTGATAAGAGCTTTTCTTTACAATCATTTGTACCATCACAGAGGTGAGCTGGTTGTTTATTTAAGATCAACCGGAAATAAAGTTCCCGGACTTTATGGCCCTACTGCTGATGATAATATGTAAGTAAGAATTATATTAATATACTAAGCTGTTTCTAAATGAAACAGCTTTTTTTGTGGACCAATACAGTAAACTTGATTTATCATCGTTATTTATATAGTATTAAATAATTCACAGATTATATTGTCTCAATTTAATAAATAACCAATATTTTATTTTTTTCAAATCAAAATACATTTCATCAATTTCAATTTTCTTTTATTAATGAGCTTTTTCAATTATATAAAATGCATCACATAATATATTACACGAAAAGTCCAAATGTTTCTTAAAAAAATTCGTTTTTCGTAATATATTTTTTATTACATTTGATATTCCACAATCAAATTTAATATTTAATATGAAAAAACAATTAACGCTGATTGGAATGCTCCTTATTTCGGGTATTTCTTTCGCACAGACTGACCGTCTTTGGTCTGAAGGTTCAAAAAAAACTTCATCAGAGATTTTTGAAAACAAAACCAGCATCAGCAATCCTAAGGTATACAACCTGGATATCAACGGATTGAAAAACATCCTGGCAAAAGCTCCCAAAAGACTGGCTGCAGGCGAAAAATCAGAACTCATTATCTCTTTTCCGAATTCTGAAGGCAGAATGGAAAATTTTAAAGTGAGGGAGAATTCCAATTTTGCTCCTGAGCTGGCAGCAAAATATCCGGATATCAAATCCTATGTAGGACAAGGTCTGGATGATCCTAATTCCACAGTCTATTTCAGTGTTTCCCCACTAGGGCTGTCTTCTATGGAAATTTATGGTGATAAATCAGCTGTTTTCATCGAACCTTACACCAAAGATCTTTCTTCTTATGTAGTATACAGAAAGTCTGACAAAAAAGATGATCTTAATAAGTTTGAATGTACCGTGGTGGATGCCGCACAGAAAGGAGTTTCCAATTCCACTCTTGCAGCAAGGCCTAATGCTGATGATGCCAAACTGAGAACATTCAGACTCGCACTGTCCTGCACAGGAGAATACACCACTTATTTCGGAGGAACAAAAGCTCAGGCTTTAGCTGCAATGAATACCACCATGACCCGTGTAAATGGTGTATTTGAAAAAGACTTCGCAGCAAGAATGGTTCTTATCGCCAACAATGATGCTGTCATCTACACCAATGCTTCTACAGACCCTTATTCTGCAGCTTCAGGAATGAGCAGCTGGAATTCTCAGCTGCAAAGCACTTTAACATCTGTAATTGGAGAGGCTAATTATGACATCGGTCACTTATTCGGAGCTTCAGGAGGTGGAGGAAATGCCGGCTGTATCGGCTGTATTTGTACAAATGGTTCAAAAGGAAGCGGATACACTTCTCCGGCAGATGCCATTCCTTCAGGAGACAATTTCGATATCGACTACGTGGCTCACGAAATGGGACATCAATTTGGTGGAAACCACACATTCTCTATGAACAATGAAGGAACAGGTGCCAATATGGAACCGGGCTCAGGATCAACAATTATGGGATATGCAGGAATTACCAGCCAGGATATTCAACCGCATTCCGATGCATTTTTCCATGCAATAAGTATCCAGCAGATCACCAATAATATTAAAGCTAAAACCTGCTCTGTTAATACCAACACCGGAAATACAATTCCTACAGCTAATGCAGGATTGGATTATACCATTCCAAAAGGAACTCCATTCGTACTGACAGGAACAGGAACGGATGCAGACGGAGATTCTTTAACCTATATCTGGGAACAAATGGACAATGCTTCTTCTTCCCAAACTGGAGCAAGTTCAGCCGCAAGCGCTACAAAAGCTTCAGGACCAAACTTCAGATCATGGACTCCAACCACTTCTCCGGCAAGATATTTCCCGAGAATGGCTTCAGTTCTGGCAGGAGCAACCACTACTGCAGGTTCTGAAATCACTGTAGAGGCGCTTTCTTCCGTTGCCAGAACATTAAACTTCAGATTTACCGTTCGCGATAACAAAGCAGGAGGCTCAGGAAATAATTCCGACGATGCTGTTATCACTGTTAACGGAACTGCAGGACCATTCAATATCACTTCACAGAATTCTGCAACAACCTACGCTGGAGGAAGTTCTCAAACAGTAACATGGAATGTGGCAGGGACTACAGCCAACGGAGTAAACACAGCCAATGTTGATATCCTTTGGTCAACAGACAATGGAAATACATGGACTACCCTATTGGCAGGAACTCCAAATGATGGTTCACAGGCAGTAACCATTCCTAATGCCAATACAACAACAGGAAGAATTATGGTAAAAGGATCAAACCATATTTTCTTTGATGTTAACAATGCTAACATCTCTGTAAATGCAGGTTCCGGAACTCCTGACACTGTTGCACCTACAGCTCCTACCCTTGCTGCCTCAGGAACTACTGCTACCACAACAAATCTTTCATGGTCAGGGGCTACAGATAACGTAGGAGTTACAGGATATGACGTTTACCAGGGAGCTTCACTAATTGGTTCTACAGCTTCTACTACGTATACTGTAACAGGACTTACTCCTGCTACTACATACTCTTTCTCTGTTAAAGCAAAAGATGCAGCAGGAAACGCTTCTGTTTCCAGCAACACCGTAAGTGTTACAACTCTTTCAGGCGGAACTGTTACTTACTGTTCTTCTTCAGCATCCAATACTGCGGATGAAAGAATTGGAAATGTAAAATTCGGTTCTATTAACAATACATCTACAGGAACTGCAGGTTACGAAAACTTCACTTCAGTTTCTACCAATGTTACCAGAGGAAACGCTTATACAATTTCAATTACTCCGGTGTGGACTTCTACAAAATATAGCGAAGCCTACGCAGTGTATATAGATTACAACGGAGATGGGGACTTCACAGACAGCGGCGAACTGGCATGGACAAAAGCAGGTTCTACAACCAGCCCGGTTACCGGATCTATCACCATTCCATCTACAGCTACGGTTGGGTCTACAAGAATGAGAGTAATGATGAAATACAGCTCAATCCCTACTTCTTCTTGTGAAGCCTTTACTTACGGACAGGTAGAAGACTATACTCTTAATATTGTTTCTTCAGGAAAAGGAGATCTTCAGAATACAAAAGATCTGATCACAGATGTGAAGCTTTACCCAAACCCTGTGAGAGATATACTTAATATTTCCAATACAACTTCAGAAGATTATAAGATCTTCGATATGGGTGGAAAACTAATTGGCTCAGGAAAGCTTCAAAGAGGTTCTGTAAACGTAAGCAATCTTATTAAAGGTGCTTATATGATTCAAATTGGAGAATCTTCTAAGAGATTTATTAAAAATTAGTAACTAATAAACTTTTTAAAATTAAACGATGTGAAAAACCGTTCTGCACAGAACGGTTTTTCTTTATTTAAAGTTTTATATAAAATTTTTAAAAACCTCTTTATTAATAAAATTAATTTCAAAATAATAATTTATTTTAGAGAAAATAACTAGTATTTAAGTTTTTTGATTTAAATTTATAGCATAAGAATATTTTATTGTACCGTTTGCCCAGATTGTATTTAAGGGAGCTCCAGATCGTTTTTTAACGTCTGATGCTGTTGCTTCTTTTGAGTTTATTTTGGCGTACATCGGTATTTCGATAATTTCCGGTCAAAAATCACATTATTAATCCAGATTCCAGTCCTTAAAACTCCTGCTACAGACCGGAAAAACATCAGCAATACTCATTTCAGTATTTTACTTAAGATGTTTATCGGGAAAAAGATGTTTCAAAAAGGTACCCTTCAAATACCCTTATAATTTTAAAACAATTTAAAATTTTTATATGAAACATTTATTTAAGTACCTCTTTTTTTTAGCTATTACTTCGTTCTCGGTTGCCTGTAATTCAGACAGAGATGATGAACCAGACACCAATCCTGATGTCGTCACTGTATTTTATAAAAATGCGGATGAACTGGCTGTAACTTATGACGCTAATAATTCGGTAAGTCAAGCAGTCAGAAATCAAGCTTATGACTTATACAAAAGGGGAAAATGGAGTGAATTGGAATCCCTTTTTAAGGCTAATAATTTAAATGGAGGCTGGCCGCCTGCCAACGGAGGTTACAATATCGTTGATGATGTTCCTTTGCAGGTTGGACAAAAGTTCGACAGATACAGCGGAGCTGTGGGCAGTTATAACGGAACCGGAGTTCCGACACTGGGAGGAAGTTTCACAAGTCCTATCATTAACGGATACACATATACCTTTACACAAAGAGCTTTAAATCAGCCTGAAGACAAGTACGATTTTTATTATGAAATTGATGTTTTGAATAATTCCATGCAGTTTAAAACACAGACAGCAGACATTATTCCTTGGTTCAGCCAGGCAGGAAAAGGAAAACAAACTATGTGGAAAATCCCAATTGATATCAATACAGGATACCAGAAAACATGGAATAAGCTGGCAGAAGAAGGTTATATTAAAATTACCATTAAAAAAAGTCCCAGCGGAAAATATCCTAACTTAGTAGGCACGGTTATCCAGCCATAAATTAACTCAGATGTACTCAATATCAGAAAAAATAAACATTACCGGAAAAGCTTATGTTGAAAAAAGTTCCTTTATCAATGACGAAGCGCTCCCATCAGCAGCAACAATTTTTATCTGCTCTCATTGCGGAAACAAAAATACAATTACAATAGCTCCTTACGAATCAGGATTTCCTGTTATGCAATTATATCATGAAGATAAGGTGTTACCTAAAAGTGAATTGCTAAAACATGGAATGGTCAGCGAAACCTCCCAAAGAATGTTTCATTTCGGCGAATTGACCGTTAATGATCTGCCAACATTATACTTTGGTACCCATTGCACTTCCTGTCAATCAAAATATATAGCCATATTCAGCTATGGGGAAAAGCAGCCCGGATTGATGATACTGACCATTTCCGGAGTGTGGAAATATGAGTAATTAAAAATATACCCAAAGATTCATCACAAAACCACAATTTTCAAGTTGTGGTTTTTGATTTCTATGGATTAAATTTTTCCCACAGACAAGGTAGATTTTCACAGATGTTTGGGTTTAAATAATTTTATTCTGAAAATGAAATGCTGCAATTTATTATCTGTGATACTGTAATCATTATATGCTCTCTTCCTCTTTATTCATAGATTTCTCCCTGTACATTTCACATTTTACAAATCCTTTTCTATCTTTGTGGGAAATAAAAAAATTCATGGATAAAATTGATAGTCTGAACCAAGTAGCAGAATTCCATACTACTTTCAAAGCCCCTATTTTAGATACCCCACAAATTCCTTCTCCTGAAAGATGCAGTCTGAGAGTAGAGCTTTTACAGGAAGAATTAAACGAACTGAAGCAAGCGATTGCAGATAATAATATCGTAGAAATTGCAGATGCATTATGTGATCTTCAGTATGTTTTGAGTGGTGCTGTACTGGAATTCGGACTTGGCAACAAATTTGTAGAACTATTCAACGAAGTTCAGCGCTCCAATATGTCGAAAGCATGTGATAATGAAGAGCAGGCAAAGGAAACCGTAGAATTTTACAAAGAAAAGGAAGTAGAATCTTTTTATGAAAAGTCCGGAGAAAAATTCAATGTTTACAGACAGGCAGATCATAAAGTATTAAAAAACAAATACTACTCTCCTGCTGATTTAAAATCAATTATCGAAAAATAAAATATGAAAAAATTTATTACCAATATTGTTACCTTTTCAAGCTTGTTTTTGGCTGCACAACAGGTTACTGCACAAAAAGTTGTGGTAAACCGTGAAGTTGAAACTCAGAATGACGGCAAAATGCTTTTAGGAAACCAGTTGAAAGAGCAGTTTTTGAAAGCTCCTTATGCAGATTGGTATGTGAAAGAACATGATGAGTATGTTCTTGACCAAAAAGCAGTCAGTGATTTAAAAAAAGAAAAAATCGGAACTTATGATATTATTGTTTTCATAGGAACCTGGTGTGAAGACAGCCACAGAGATTTTCCAAGACTGATGAAAATATTGGAAGCCGTGAGTTATCCGGACAGTAAATTGAATATTATTGCTGTTAACCGTAAGAAAGAGTCTCCTACCGGAGATGAAAGTCTTTACAATCTTCAGAAAGTTCCTACCATTATCCTGAAAAGATATGGAAAAGAAGTAGGCAGAATTATCGAAATGCCTACTACAGGATATATTGAAAGGGATTTGGTTCAAATTCTAAAAAAGAACGATTCGTCTGTTATCAAAGAAATTTTTAAATAGATTTTGAGAAATTATAGAACAATATTATCCTTTGCAGCGGGTGCCGGCGCGATGGTGCTGCTGTTTTTTGGTCTGAAATCCTGCCTGAATCTTGGAAGTAAAACTGAAAAATCAGATTATTATATTCTGACCAATCAAATTTCCAAGATGAATAAAATGGTGGTGATGGAACAGAATACATCCAGCATGCAGAAAACCAAAATGGGTTATGAGGTTTTTGGGAAAGAAGTTTCCAGCAACAGCATCATTACGTATACAAAGACTAATGCACAGGTTTCTTATGATCTCAACAAAATGAAGATCGAAGTAGACTCCATCAACAAAAAGCTTATTATTACTGAGCTTCCTGATGCTGAGATAAGAATAACTCCAAGCGTTGAGATCCAGTCTTTGGACGATTCTTTCTTTAACAGAATCTCGGAAAAAGATATTAAAAGTGTTACTCAAAAAGCTAAGGAAACAGCAGAAAAATCAATTGACCAGAATCAGCTGAGAACCGAAGGCCGCAAACAGCTGATGGAAAATCTGAATAATGTTTTTGTTCTGGCAAAGGCTTTAAATTATGAAATAGAAGACAAAACCGGAAAAATTGGTATTCTGGGACTTTAGAAGAAAATATTTCTGTTTGGCAAACCCTTTGAATGATATGATCCATATTGTTGACATTTAAAATTCAAAATCATGGATACAAAAGGAAAAAACCATAAAAAAGAATCTGCCAATACCGCAGAAACCCAAAAGCAAAATCAGGATTTCCAGAATATTCCTGCAGCATCAAAAAAGACCAATCCGCCTGATATTGATAAGGAAGATGTTCAGAAATCTTCAAAAAACCAATCAGGAAAAACGGATAATACAAAAAGATAAAAAAGCTCTTAGGGCTTTATTTATAATGAAAAACGAAAAGTTCCGCCTCGTATGAGGCGGAACTTCTCTTTCTAACTATCTAACTAAACATTTGTTTCTATACAATGGTGGATTTTCCGATCTTGATATTTTCAAAATTGTAATAGGACTTTTCGGAATATCTGATATGATCAGCAATAAAGCTACCCACTTCACTTGTGGAGTAATACTGCTTGGTATTAAGATCAATTGTTACATACTTATTCTCAATAGCATGTTCTACAGACTGTCTTAATTTATCTGCTGCATTCTGTAAGTTAAGATGATCCAGCATCATGGCAACGCTTAAAATAGATGCAACAGGATTGGCAATTCCTTTTCCTTTTGCCTGTGGATAAGACCCATGAATAGGCTCAAACAAAGCATTTTTCTCTCCTACTGAAGCAGAAGGCAATAATCCGATAGAACCACCTATTACACTTGCTTCATCAGAAATAATATCACCAAACATATTTTCCGTTACAATAACATCAAAATGCTTAGGATTAAGAATCAGCTGCATGGCTGCATTGTCTACAAACATATAATCAAGTTGTACATCAGGATATTCCGGTGCAATTTCCTGGCAGGTTTTTCTCCACAATCTTGAGGTATCCAGAACATTGGCTTTATCAATAAGGGTAAGCTTTTTCTTTCTTTTCTGAGCTTCCTGGAATGCCATGTGTGCAATCGGAATAATATCTTCGCGGCTATATTTGCAGACATCATAAGCGTAGTTACCTTCCGGATCTGTAAATTTTTCACCAAAATAGATCCCGCTCACCAGTTCTCTGAAAATCTGGATATCGGCACCCTCAATAATTTCTCTTTTGAGCGGACTCTTATCAATCAGAGACGCATAGGTTTTCAAGGGACGGATATTGGCAAACAATCCTAACTCCTTACGAAGTCTTAATAATCCCTGTTCAGGTCTTACTTTCGCTTCCGGATTATTATCAAAAACCGGATCGCCTATAGCTCCGAAAAGTACTGCATCAGACTCTTTACAGATTTTCAGTGTTTCTTCAGGCAAAGGATTTCCTGTTTTAAAAATAGCCTCTGCACCAATTAATCCATAATCAAAATGGAATTTATATTGAAAAACTTCAGCAATAACATCTAATATTTTAATGCTTTCACTGATGATTTCCGGGCCAATCCCATCTCCGGGAAGAACCGCGATTTTAAAATAATTGTCGCTCATTTGCTTTTTGTGTTTTTAATTCAAATTCTGTGATGGTCTGCTTTCTGCTGATTAAAAAATCAATATCATCGTAGCCGTTCAGCAGGCATATTTTTTTATAGGAATCAAGTTCAAAGGTTTCCGTGGTATCTTTAAAGCTGACAGACTGCAGCTCTACATCAATGGCAATTTCATTATCAGGATTTTCATTAATTCCTTCAAGGATTTCTTTTAAAAATTCTT
Organism: Chryseobacterium sp. RU33C; assembly: GCF_900156015.1. NCBI lineage: Bacteria > Pseudomonadati > Bacteroidota > Flavobacteriia > Flavobacteriales > Weeksellaceae > Chryseobacterium > Chryseobacterium sp. RU33C. Next base: position 322,437 of record NZ_FTMT01000002.1, read on the forward strand.
CTGAAACTTTTACAGGAAGAAGTCCGTTATTCAGGGCATTTCCTTTAAAGATATCTGCAAAATAACTTGAAATAATTACTTTGAAACCATAATCCGTCAATGCCCACGCTGCGTGTTCACGACTGCTTCCACAACCGAAATTATTTCCCGCCACTAAAATTTCACCCTCGAATTTTGGATTGTTTAAAACAAATTCCGGATTAGGTTCTCCCGTATGGATATTGAACCTCCAGTCTCTGAACAGATTTTCTCCAAAACCTTTTCTGTCTATACTTTTCAGGAATCTTGCCGGAATAATCTGGTCTGTATCTATATTTTCTGCCGGCAATGGAACTGCGCGGGATTTTAAAACAACTAATTTTTGCATGTGTTCTACATTGTTAGACTTTAACCACAAAAGTTTTTTTTACTTTATTAAAAGAATCCACATAAGAAGTTCGCATAAGAATGAAAATCAAAGATTTTCAAAAAAAGCTTAAGTGCTTTTTTCATGTAAGTAAATAATAACTTCTTCTTATGTAAGCATTGTCTTCTTTTGTGTCTTTGTGGTTAAAACATAATTTAAAATACTTTTAATTTAAACTTTCAAAAGCTGAAATTTTACCTTCGATGGCTGCTTTTGCTGCAGTAAGCGGGCTGGCAAGAATAGTTCTTGAACCTTGTCCCTGCCTGCCTTCAAAGTTTCTGTTGGAGGTGGAGACACAATATTCTCCTTCCGGGATTTTATCATCATTCATGGCCAGACAAGCTGAACATCCCGGCTGACGAATCTGAAATCCTGCGTCACTGAATATTTTATCCAAACCTTCCTCATAAATCTGTTTAACAACCTGTTGAGATCCGGGAACAATAAGTGCTTTTACAGCATCAGATTTACTTTTCCCTTTAATATACTGGGCCGCAGAGCGGAAATCTTCTATTCTTGCATTGGTACAGCTTCCTATGAAGACATAGTTAACCTTGATACTGTTAACTGTCTGTCCGGCTTCCAGCCCCATATATTTCAAAGCTTTCTCTTCGGATTCATTTTGCGGTGCCGGAATAACTTCGCGGATTGAAATACCCATTCCCGGATTGGTACCATAAGTTATCATTGGGTAAATATCCGAAGCATCAAAGCTGAGTTCCTGATCAAAAACAGCTCCTTCATCTGTTTTCAGGGTTCTCCAATACGCTGCTTTTTCATTCCAGTCTTCTCCTTCCGGAGCAAATTTCCTTCCCTTTACGTATTCTAAAGTAGTTTCATCCGGAGCAATCATTCCGCCTCTGGCACCCATTTCAATACTCATGTTGCAGACCGTCATTCTTCCTTCCATTGACATTTCTTCAAATACATTCCCTGCATATTCACAGAAATATCCTGTTCCTCCGTCTGTTCCTATTTTTGAAATGATATAAAGAATCACATCTTTAGGCTGAACATTTTCATTTAATTTGCCATTGACTGTAATTCTCATTGATTTCGGCTTATTCAGCAATAAACACTGGCTGGCAAATACCTGAGCCACCTGGCTGGTTCCAATCCCAAAGGCAATAGATCCAAATGCGCCATGGGTAGAGGTATGACTGTCACCACATACAATGCTCATTCCCGGCTGGGTAATCCCTAATTCCGGAGCGATAATATGAACAATTCCCTGATATTGATGTCCCAATCCGAAAAGTTCAATATTATTTTTCTTACAGTTTTCCGCAAGCTGTTCTACCTGATTTCTTGAAAGATCATCTTTAATGGGCTGATCCTGATCCAAAGTAGGTACGTTGTGATCTGCAGTGGCTACAATCTGTTCCGGCCTGAAGAGTTCCAGATTTCTGGATTCAAGTTCCGCAAAGGCCTGAGGACTGGTTACCTCATGAATAAGATGCTTGTCTATATAAATGATCTGAGGTCCGTCAGGAATAGTTTCTACCACGTGAGCGTCCCATACTTTATCAAAAAGTGTCTTTTTATTGTTGTTCATTGTTTACTTTATCTTGATTTTACATCAAACCTATCCTATTTTTCTGCTGAAAGAATCTATCATTACATTCAGATCATCATTATCTATTTCTTTTTTAAGATCAGCGATCTTCAAAAATTCCTGATATAAGTAATCAAGCTCATTCTTAGTTACTTCATAGCCTATATGCTTGAAACGGTAAGCCAATGCTGAACGTCCGCTTCTCGCAGTCAGTATAATCGAAGAAGCATTTACACCTACTTCTGCGGGATCAATGATTTCATAGGTCTCCCTGTTTTTAATCACACCATCCTGATGAATTCCTGAGCTGTGAGCAAAGGCATTAGCACCTACAATGGCTTTGTTAGGCTGTACGGACATTCCCATCAGATCAGAAACCATCGCACTCATTTCATTCAGCATTCTGGAATTCACATCGGTATGCAGATTCAAATCTTTATGCTGTTTTAAAATCATGACAACTTCCTCCAATGCTGTGTTGCCAGCTCTTTCTCCTAATCCGTTGATGGTACATTCTATCTGGCGCGCTCCGTTGATTGCTCCTGCAATAGAATTTGCTGTAGCCAGTCCGAGATCATTATGGCAATGACATGAAAGCACTGCTTTTTCAATTCCTTTTACGTTTTCTCTCAGGTACTTTATTTTCTGACCATACTCTTCCGGAAGACAGTATCCTGTGGTATCAGGAATATTCAGTACAGTTGCTCCTGCTTTAATGACCGCTTCACATACTCTTGCAAGATATTCATTATCCGTTCTTCCTGCATCTTCAGCATAAAATTCTACGTCTTCCACATATGTTTTTGCATATCTTACCGCATCAGCTGCTCTTTCAATAATGTCTTCTCTTGTGGAGTTGAATTTGTATTTAATATGAGAATCCGAAGTCCCGATTCCTGTGTGGATTCTTGGTTTCTTTGCAAACTTCAGTGCTTCTGCCGCAGTATCAATATCTTTTTTATTGGCTCTTGTGAGTCCGCATACCTTCGCATTTTTCACCAGTTTTGAAATTTCTGAAACAGATTCAAAATCTCCGGGGCTGGAAATTGGAAATCCTGCCTCGATAATATCAATTCCTAACGTATCAAGCCTTTCAGCAATAATCAGTTTTTGTTCCGTATTCAGTTTGCATCCCGGAACCTGCTCCCCATCTCTCAGTGTCGTGTCAAAAATTTCAATTTTTTCGGAATTCATAAATGAAGTTTTTTACTTAATTTTGGCTCAAAACTACAGCTTGCGTTATTTTTTCATTTTCACTTTTCCTGAAAATTACAATATTCAATAGCTTAGAAAACAATTGTATTTATTTATTAATCAGTAATTTAATTCCTAAAAATTTACAATGGCAGAATTGCAGAAAGATTTTTTGTTTGTATTGGTAAAGTCATTGACGACCTCTGAAAAAAGACAGTTTAAACTCTACGTAAACCGGCTCGGAATTAACGTAGATGCCAAATTTTTGCTGTTATTTTCTGAGATGGACAAAATGAAAGAATACGATGAAAGTATTATCATTGATAAAAAAATATCTACAAAACAACAGCTTTCCAACCTTAAAGCCCATCTTTACAAACAGATTCTTGTAAGTCTCCGTATGAACCCGAGTCATCAGAACTACAGAATACAGCTTCGTGAACAGTTGGATTTCGCCAACATTCTGTATCAGAAAGGGCTTTATAAACAGGCTTTAAAAATATTAGACAAGACCAAGCAAACGGCACTGGAACTGGATGAAAAAAGTATTGCATCGGAGATCATAGATCTTGAAAAAGTAATTGAATCACAATTTATTACACGAAGTATTGAAGGCCGTGCGGAAGAGCTTATCAAACAGTCCCGGGAGATCAGTAAACAAAACCGTTATACCACAAAATTATCTAATCTTTCTCTGAAATTATACAGCGAAATGCTTACCCATGGTTATGTAAAAAACGATGCAGACCGACAGGAAGTAATGGATATCTTTAATGCTGAGATTAAAAATATTAACCCTGAGAAACTGAATTTCACGGAGAAATTATGGTATTACAAAGCCCATGTCTGGAAAAACCAGCTCTTACAGGATTATAAATACACCTTAAAATATGCCTATCAGTGGGTAGATCTTTTTCATAAAAAGCCTGAAATGATTTACAGCCATCCTGTTTGGTATATCAAGGGAAATACTTATTTGCTGAAAATCCTGTTTTTATATGGAAATATTGATATTCTGGAAGAGCATTTTCAGAATTTCAACAAAATGGTACATACGGAGAATTTTGTTCAGAATGAAAATCTCCAGTCTCTTATTTTCCTTACCCATTACAATACCCTGATGAATATTCACTTTGTAAAAGGAGAATTTTTTACAGGAACCAAACTTATTCCTGAAGTGGAATTAAAAATGGAAAAACTTAGAGAAAGAATAGATGAACACCATTTTATGATTCTCTACCTTAAAATGGCGGCCATGTTCTTCGGCAGTAAAATGTTTGACAAATCTATTGAATATTCCATGAGGGTCATCGAATCCAAAGGAAATGTGCAGGAAGACCTGTTGTTCCATACCCGGATTCTGATCTTAATGGCAAAATATGAGTCCGGTAATGATGAAGATTATGATGAATTTATTGCTTCTACTTTGAAGTTTGCCAAGAAAATGAAGAAGCCGGAAGAATTCCATTTTGAAAGCATCCAGTTCTTCAAGAACCTTAATAATCAGGTGCCGGATCAGAGACAGAAAGCATTTGAAAGTTTTGATAAAAAGCTGGAAGAGTTTTCCAACAATGAGTATTACCGACGCTCCTTATTCTATATTGACATCCATGGATGGATCAAATCTAAAGTTCAGCATGTGGATGTGGTTGAGATTATCAAGCATAAAGTGAAGTACAAAAGAAAACATTAAATAAAAATATGTAAAATTCTATTTTACAATAATCTAGAATGATTTATCTCAAGTAAAATAGAACATAAAAAACTGTTTTTTTTAATATAGTCTCACAGACTTAGGTATTAACAGGTCGCTCCTCCGGAGCTTTATTTCTATGGGGAATTCATTTTTTTCTACCAACAGTAGATCCCAATGGGAGCGACCTGTTTAATTATGCTTTGATTTAATCGGACAGAAATATTTTTTATTGATACATATTCTCTATGAAATCCAATGCATTTTTATGACTGATCTTTTCTGCTAATTCTGAAGAGAAGCGTTTTTCAATTTCTTTATTGATGGCATTAAAAACGGATGCATCATCATATCCTTCAAAGAAAACAGGATATCGGGATTTATCCGGGTGGTTTTTCCAAAAGAAAAAGTCGGCTCCATATGCAACCGCATCTTCTGCTCCTAAATCAAGACCGTACTGAATATGTTCATACAACATTTCCGGGTTGGTATCATCAACACAATTGCGGATAAAGTTGAGCCCTATTAATCCTTTTCTTTTAATGACTTCTTTTGCCAGTTCATCAGGAAGATTTCTTTTTTTGTCGTGGACCTGTCTATAGTTAGAATGACTTGCTAACACAGGAATCTTATAGTTTCTCTGATCGATATAATTAAGAATTCCATAAGCAAGCTGATCACTGGTATGAGCCAGATCAATAGCAATATTTTTTTCTGAAAAATAGTCAAGCAGGACTTTTCCGTCATCTTTCAGTCCGACATCAGAATTGTTTCCTCCTCCAAATCGGTTTTCAGTATGATGGGTTATTCCAAGATAAAGAACTTTCTGTGTTTTTTCAATGATCGCTTCCAAATTTTTAAAGCCAGCATCAAGGGTATCATTTTCACCACAAAAGCCAGATGCATTTTCAATGGAAGCAATAACCCCTACCTTATCTGTGTTCTCAGGATTCTTATAGTTTTCACCATCAAATAAAAAAAAGCTTTCATTTTGAAGGAGATCTGAAAATATTTCGCTCTGCTTTGCTCCATAAACAGTACTATTTTCATCTGTTGCTGAGTATATAGCCATCACCTGAAGCTTTACATTTCCTTCCTGCAAATATGGAAGCGAACAGCCAAGCTCTTTGTCATCTGTTAATGACCCCGGCCGCAGTAAATAGCATAATAAATCGCAATGCAGATCAATATTAATAGGATTCATATTATTGTAATTTTAAAGTTTTATTTCTTTACTTTTTTAAGTTCATCATTGATAAATTCTACAGAACTGTTTTCAAAAGCTTCAAGCAGTCTCGGCACGAAATCTCCGAATGTTTTATATTTTTTTCTGTTAGAATTGTAATCTTTTAATTTTTCTTCTAATAGGGGTATAAAAATGAAATTATTTTTCAAATGATATTCCTGAAGTCTTTTTATCCTTTCTTCATCTTTCTGAATTCTGGCAGTTTCAATCTCACCCAATCTCACCAGATGTTCCGCAACACAGGTTTGATAATCCCCATAACCTCCTGTTTTAATCATCACTTCTTTTAATTTTGACTTTTCAAATAAATCTTTAAACCTGGTCAGCTGTTCCTTATTTTTATATATTTCTTTATTCACAAAAGAGTGTCCGAATTCATGAACACTTAAAACACGTGCCTGAAACTGATTGTCATAGCCAAATTCTGCAGGTTTCTGTACTCTCACGAACGGACTTGCAATCTCATAAATATTTTTTGCTCCTGATTTCAAAACGACTTCTGCAGCAATTCCTCTTCCTTCATTATCTTCTATAGGCCACATCATCATAGGAGAAATAATAATGGTATAGGCATTAAAGCTTTCGCCGTAAAACCGCTCCATAGCAGCCGTAAATCCGGCAGGAATCTGTTTGTTATATTCCTCTATCCCACCATTATAGAAGCTTTCATTCTCTTTAAAAAACTGCCCTATATTCTCCTGAATATAGAATCTTGAAAGATCAGAAATATAATTTTTAATTAAATCTGTAGCTTCTTTATTTTGTTCCCTGGTCAGATTATTGTTTTCAAAATGATAATCATTGAGCCAGTCTACTGCCGGAAATTCCTTATGATACATAAGAGGTTTCATGAGGACATCATTTCCGGAACCATATTTTTCCATTAAAACATCATTGAGTTCTGCTGTAGAAACAGCAATTTTTGAATTCTTCAGCCGGCTATATTTCTGTAAAGCTTTTTTTACAACAGGCTGGTAAACAGAGCACTCTTTTATCTTATAAAGTTCAAAGTCTTTATTGTTCCTTCTATGCTCTGCGGAAAGAATTTCTGCAAGAAAATAGGTTTCAATATTTTTGTTATAAGTAACAGAAAATGGAGTGTTTTTTTTCTGTGAAAAGCTACAAACGGAACTCAGTGATAGAAATACAACCAGTATCTTTTTCATTTTAAATATTAATTCTCATTCTAATTATAGGCTAATATAGTATTTTATCTAAAAATTCCGTATTTTTGCATCTTAAAATTTCTTAGTAAACAATGATAAAAATTACACTTCCAGACAATAGTGTCAAAGAATTCGAGGGAGCAGTGACTCCTCTAGATGTGGCAAAATCTATAAGCGAGGGATTGGCTAGAAACACCATTTCCGCAATTGTTAATGACAAACAAGTAGAAACGACCACACCTATAACCACGGATTCTACGGTACAGCTTTTGACCTGGAATGATGATCTTGGAAAGAAGGCTTTCTGGCACTCTTCTGCCCACCTTCTGGCGCAGGCAATCCTTGAGTTTTATCCTGATGCTAAGTTGACCATCGGTCCTGCAATTGAAAGCGGATTCTACTATGATGTAGATTTCGGGGATGAAAGCTTATCTGAAAAAGATTTTGAAAAGATTGAGAAAAAGATCTTGGAAAATGCAAAGAAAGGTTCTACCTTCTCTTTGTATCCGGTTTCTAAAGAAGAAGCTTTAAAAACGTATGCAGACAATCCTTACAAAGTGGAATTAATCTCTAATCTTAATGATGGGGAAATCACTTTTGTAACACACGATAACTTCACAGATTTATGTCGTGGCGGTCACATTCCAAATACAGGAATCGTAAAAGCGGTTAAAATATTAAATGCTGCAGGAGCTTATTGGAGAGGTAATGAAAAGAACCCTCAACTGACAAGAGTATACGGTATTTCTTTCCCTAAACAGAAAGACCTTACTGAATATCTTGAAAGACTGGAGGAAGCTAAAAGAAGAGACCACAGAAAACTAGGTAAAGAACTTGGAATTTTCGCATTTTCTGAAAAAGTAGGTGCCGGTTTACCACTTTGGCTGCCAAAAGGGACTGCTTTAAGAAGAAAACTGGAAAATTTCCTTTCTGATGCCCAGAAAAAAGGAGGTTACGAATTTGTAATGTCTCCACACATCGGGGCAAAAGAATTATATGTAACTTCAGGACACTGGGATAAATATGGAGAAGACAGCTTCCAGCCGATTAAAACTCCGAATGAAGGAGAAGAATTCCTGCTAAAGCCAATGAACTGTCCTCACCACTGTGAAATTTACAAAACTTCACAATGGAGCTACAGAGATTTACCTAAGAGATATGCAGAATTCGGGACGGTTTACAGATATGAGCAAAGTGGAGAGCTTCACGGATTAACGAGAGTTCGTGGATTTACTCAGGATGATGCTCACCTTTTCTGTACTCCGGATCAGCTTTCTGAAGAATTTGAAAAAGTAATTGATTTGACGCTTTATGTATTCAAATCTTTAGGTTTTGAAGATTTTGTAACTCAGGTTTCATTAAGAGATCCTGAAAACAAGCAAAAGTACATCGGTTCTGATGAGAACTGGGAGAAAGCAGAAAGTGCAATCATCAATGCAGCTCAAAAGAAAGGTTTAAAAACAGTAATAGAATACGGAGAAGCTGCATTCTACGGCCCTAAGCTTGACTTCATGGTGAAAGATGCTTTAGGAAGAAAATGGCAGCTTGGAACCATCCAGGTGGATTATAACCTTCCGGAAAGATTCGATCTTCATTATATCGGAAATGATAATGAAAAGCACAGACCCGTGATGATCCACAGAGCACCATTCGGTTCTATGGAGCGTTTTATTGCTATTTTGCTGGAGAATACAGCAGGTGATTTCCCACTATGGCTAAGTCCGGATCAATTTATTATTCTACCGATCAGTGAAAAATATGTAGATTATTCAAAAAAAGTTTCACAATTTTTGGAAAATCACGATATTAGCGGTCAGATTGATGACAGAAATGAGAAGACCGGTAAAAAGATCCGTGATGCTGAATTGAATAAAATTCCTTTTATGCTTGTCGTAGGAGAAAATGAAGAAAAAGAAGGCACGATCTCTGTAAGAAGACGCGGTGAAGGAGATCTTGGAGTGATGAAGATGGAAGATTTTGTAGCTTACTTCAAAAAAGAAGCAGCAATATAAATTAAAGATTGAAGGATTCAAAGATTAAAAAAATTAACGGAATCTTTAAATATTTGAATCAATTAAATTAAGTAATTAACCAATAAAATTATAATACAATAGCACAAAGATTTAACAACAGGGGCCCACAAAGACGTCCGGTACAAGAGGACTTACACTTGATCAACGATAAAATTCGTGTGAGAGAGCTTCGTTTGGTGGGCGATAACGTAGAGCCAGGAATTTATCCAATTGACAAAGCAAGACAGATTGCTGCGGAACAGGAATTGGATTTAGTAGTAATTTCTGACAAGGCAGAACCTTTTATTGCAAGAGTATTGGAATATAAGAAATTCTTATACGAGCAAAAGAAAAAACAGAAGGAACTTAAAGCTAAGCAGGTAAAAGTGGTTGTAAAAGAGATCCGTTTCGGGCCTCAGACTGATGATCACGATTATGAATTCAAAAAGAAGCATGCTGAAAAATTTCTTGAAGAAGGTTCTAAATTAAAAACCTACGTATTTTTTAAAGGACGTTCGATTATCTTTAAAGATCAGGGAGAAATCTTGCTTTTAAAACTTGCTCAGGAATTAGAGCACGTGGGAAAAGTAGACCAGCTTCCTAAACTTGAAGGAAAAAGGATGATTATGATGATGAGTCCTAAAAAACCGGCAAAATAATTAAGTCATTATTTTACATATAAACCTCAAAGCAATTTGAGGTTTTTTATTGCCCGGATTTCAGAAAAAGCTTAAGATTGTTGATCCGGACTACCCTATCGCCCGGATCAATAATCCAACTTTTATAAAAGTTTATACAATCTTACTATCCTTCAAAATCACCGCAATCGTGTTCTGTAAAAAGAGGTAAAGCTTTTTGCGTGGTAAAATATCTGGATATCCTTTTGTTTTTTAATTCCGGTTTTTTGCCTTCTATCACGAGTTCGTAAACGGGCGCTTTATCTATTTGGGTTAAAATAAAGGTTCTTTCCGGTGTCTTCAAGATGGTTTTATTTCCTTCATTAGAGTATGAAAAATCATCAGTTTCGAAAGTGTCTTTTTCATCACAGATATTGGTCCATCTGATCTGCTTTTTTGTTATAGAAAGGCTTGCCAAGTCACATGAATAACAGTTTCCGGAGAATTCTATCCCATATTTATCATGCACATTAGTGCTTTTACTATTCAACACATCAATAGGAACCAACGTTGAAAAATCACTTGGCATTTCTACTGTTGCCGGATCACTCTTCACGGGTTTCGGTTTAGATGCTGCAACTTCTTTTAGAGTATCAGGAGAGGTATTTGTTCCTGATTTTTTGTCTGCAGAGGGTGAGCAGGATGCTAATAAAGCAGTCATCACTGAAAGGCTGATTATTAAGTTTTTCATTTTATAAATTAAATTATAATATTGGGGTTATCGTTTTGTAAAATTCTCCAAAATCCATCGTTCAATACATCCCTGTTTTCAGCCATTTATTCCCTGTATCAGGGAGTTTTGTTGGCTGCTGGCCTTAATACTGATACATTTGCTCAAAAATATAAAAAATGAAAGTATTCAACCATTTCTTCATATCATCTATGATTGTTCTTACAGGATGCAAACAGGAGAATAAAAAATCAGAAACTAACAAAGCACAAACTGAGGTTAAGCAGAAAACAATAACCCTTGCTGATTTCAAAAAAATAAAAGGAGTGGATAATATTCAGGAGGTACCGTTTCAATTATTTACAAAGCTTGATTCTGTACAGTTTTTTGTAACACCTGGTAAAGATGCCGCCCATTTGAAAATACCTTACAATAAACTTGATAATTATTATGGATTTGAAGAGTTTAAGGACTTCTATTCTATTCACTACAGCATTAATAATGACATTTCAAATAGTATTGAAGCTTTTGTTCTGAAGTCGGAATTTACACCAGCATATGAACTTACTTTAAAGGGGGTTGATCTTTATGAGATCAGAAGCAGTACCTTTAAGGAATCGAGTGATTTCAAGAATAAATCTTTCAAAAAATTTGGGAGTATTGATGAGATATCAGAACATGAATTTAATACAAGCTCAAAAAAGCAAATGGGTGAAAAGCTGGTAAAGAATCCCAGTATACAACTACAGGCAGATAACTGGGTATACAAAGAAAATGGCAAAGAAGAAGTGATTACACAACATGAAAGTGTCTCTACGGAGACCGGACCGCTAGCCAATGAATATGTAGGAAGGTCATCTTACTTAAATCTGGAAGTATTCAAAGAAAATTCTGATGAAGTTGTAGATTCCTATTATTCTTTTTTCAGTGTAAAAAATGCAGTGATGTTTGAGCTGAGTATCGAAGGCTACCCACAAATCCTTCCTTCTAAAGGCTGGGTTGCCTTTGTTTCATCCAATAATGATGTGGGGAGTAATTTTGTCATTTCAAAATACTTTCCTCAAACCAAAAAACAGGACAATCTTTTATATGTGAATTTCACCAACTTCAAAATAGCAGATGATAAAAAAGCATTCTGGACAGATAATGACACCTTCTACGCAGAAGTTTACCCTATTAATTCTTCTTCATCCAATGGTAAAAAGCAGAAAACAGCTTATATAAAAATCCAGTTGAAAGCTAATTTATTTTAGAGAATACAATTAAAAACCCCTGAAATCAGCCAGTGTGTAAGGGAATAAAGTCCAATATCTTTGCTGCAATTATTTAAAGAGATACAATGAAAAAATTAAGTTTGACCCTTCTTTTTTGTTTGCTAAGTTTTATGGCTTTCTCACAATCGTTAAAAGTTGTTATTAAACAGGACGGAAAAGTAATTGAACCTGTAAATGATGTTTATGAACTGAAAAAATCTCCTTTTTTGTTTGAAATTACATCTGCCAATCTGGAAGGATTTCTAGTGGGTGCTACAACAAATAAAGACATCTACGCAGGAGCTTTGGGCGTCTTGAACACCGAAATTCCCTGGTTTCAGAATACAGGTATGGCTGAAGAACTCTATAACAAGGATAAAGAAATGTTTCTGATGGATTCAGCACCTTCATACTGGTATTATACAGATGAAAAAGATCACAGATTTGATAAAAATCCTAAAGGCAATGCAAAGCAATGGACTGCTACCCGTACTATTACAAGGTTTTATGATATCATGGCAGATCAGCCCATCAATGTAAAAGATTTTGACGGCAGCGTTTTTATACTGATGTACCATCCCGTTTATAATGATGAATATGATTTAGTAGACAAAAAAAACCTGTTTCAGGCTGCGTTGAAATTCAAGAATTAACCATACACAACCAAATTATTTGATTATATAAGAAAAAGGCTGCTTACATGATGTGAGCAGCCTTTTTCCGGATGACTATTTTATTCGATAATCAAGCCGTATTCTATGGCTAATTTTATAGCTGAACTAAGGTTAGATGTCTGAAATTTTTCAATAAGATTTTTTCTGTGGCTTTCTACCGTGTGCGGACTTATAAAAAGTTTTTCTGCCATTTGATTGGTGGTAAGCCCCTTCGCCGCTTCACCCAGAATTTCCTTTTCTCTTCGGGTTAATTTTGGAACCCGGCTAAGTCCGTCTGTTGATTTTTTATCCAGAACAGCCTTGGTTTGAGAGCATAAAAACCTGTTACCGGCATATACGGTGGTGATTCCTTCCAGGATTTCGGAAACTGAAGCATTTTTTTGAATGTATCCCAAAGCACCTTCTGCCAGAGTGCTGTTGATGACGGGCATTTCATTGTGAACGCTCAGGATAATAATCTGAAGGCTGCTGTACTTTTTCTTTAATGGTTTGATGAGTTCAATGCTGTTGGTTTCTGCCAGATTAATGTCCAGAAGCAAAATGTCAACCTCTTGTTTTGCAAGACCTGTATTCATTTCTGAGACGTTTTTGAAACATTCTACCACATCTATTGTTTCACTATGTCCTAAAATATTCTTAAGTCCTTCCAATAGAAGCGGATGATCGTCCGTTATGGCTACTTTTATCATGTTTAATGAATAGGGATTTGAAGTTCTATACTCGTACCAATATTTAATTCGGAGTTAATATTCATGGTTCCTTTTAAAAACTGGACTCTAAGTTCAATGTTATGAAAACCTGCTGTTTTTCTAACGTCTAAGCCTGTATGATCAAAGCCTTTACCGTTATCCTCTACAGTAAGGTTTAACAGGTTTTCTCCTTCACTTATCTGAATAATAATTTCTGAAGTATCAGCATGTTTTATAGCATTATTAACCAATTCCTGAATAATCCTATAAATAATCAATTGTTTTTCTTTCGATATGGAATTGCTGTAATTGATAAACTCTGTATGGATTTCCAGGGTATGATTGGAAATTCGGGAAGCAAACTCCTGAATAGCCACCTCCAGACCGTATTTTGTTAATAAATCAGGCATTAAGTTATGCGCCACCCGTCTCAGCTCTTCTACAGCACCATCTATTTGTTCAATTGATTTTGAAATTCCTTCTTCTATATTTTCGGATTGATGAGGATTTAAATAAGACAGTTGATGTTTCGTTCCGGAAAGCAAGCCTCCCAATCCGTCATGGAGATCACGGGCAAGACGGCCACGCTCCTGCTCCTGCCCCTCAAGCAATGCGGTAAGGGTAGAAATTTTCGAATTTTGTTTCTCCTGTTCCATTGCTAAAGCATGCAATTCGTCTCTTCGCTTAATAGACCTGGCACGTTGTTTATAGGCATACAACAATAAGAGGATCAAAACAATGAAGAATACAATAAAAAAGATATAGTATGTATTAATCTTTTCTTTAAATGCCAGCAGCTTTTTGTAGTTATGAATATCATTATTTTTCTGTTGAGTTTCCAGTTTTGCCAGACGAAGCTGCTGTTCTTTTTTTTCGGACTCAAGTTCTGAAAACTTTAGTCGCTCACGCTGGTTTTCTTCCACCAGTTTCAAGTTGTTGTAAACCTGTTCACGCTGTGCGCGCAAAATATTGATCAGTTTAATTTCCTGTGCTTTCTTGTCACTTTCAAGCTGTAGCTTGATGTATTTCTGTTCCTGCCGTTCTTTATCAAACTGAGATTCCAATCTTTTGGTAATATCCAGCTTTTCCTGATCATAAACTTTTTTGTACTGATCAAGATAATTTTTATAATAGGTCAGGGCTTCTTTATAATTTCCCTGCTCTTCGCTGATCCCTGATAAAGATTCAAGAATGGATAATTCTATATTATGATCTCTCACCGGGCTTTTTCCAATTTCCATGGAGGCTTTCAGAAAATAAGATTTGGCTGAATCATAGTTTTTATCCTGCAATGCAAGCTCTGCCAAAATTCCGAATGAAGAAGCAATATGAATAGGATCACCAATTTCCAGACTCACTGTATTGGCTAAATTTGCATAGTGTATGGACTTATCTCTGTCAAATCCGGTGTACAAATTCGCCAGATTGATGGCGGCATACGATAGGCTGCTCCTGTTGAGCATCAAATTTTTATTTTTATTGAAAGTAGCAATAGCCTGTAAATAATATTGTTCAGCCTTATTTCTAAACTCCGTATCAGATGGAGTTTGGGTGTATTTTTGTTCATATACATAACCCATTCGCATATATGCATCAAAGGTAAGATTGGGATCATTTTGTTTGGATGCCAACAATAAGAACTGCTTGCTGTATTTTTCTTCCAGCTGGTATTCATTGAGGTTAGAATAGATAGCTGACAGCTCTTTCGCTGCGTTGCCAAACCTTCCATACAATGTGGAAGTGGTTGGTGAGTTTTCATAATATTTAATCGCTTTTAGATAAGCGGCAACAGCATCGGTCGTTTTATTATTACGTGCCAGGATCCAGCCTTTGGCATAGTAAAAGTAGCCTTTAGCTTCATTACTGTTTGTTTTTAAACTGTATCCTTTCGCCATATCAAGGCTTTTAAAGGATTCATGTGTTTTATTATCCAGTCGATAATTCATAGCCTGTACGGCATATAAAATAACAGCATACTTACCATCGCTCTGTTTTGCAGCGATGGAAATATTGGTATTTAAAATCTGATACGATTTAGGTTTATGGTTATGGAAAAATAAAGCAGTGGCATACTTGGAAGCCAGATTCAGCTGTTCTGCTGTATTGTTTGAAGCATGGCCATATTCTTTTTCTAATCTGTTCAAAACATCCTGTGCCTGAGCAAAAAAAGGACAAACCAACAAAGCAAACATAAATAATAACCTGTACATCAAACCCTTATCTTTATTAAGTTGTATTATAGTAAAGAACGTAAATATAGGTAAATACCTGCTAACCTGTTTCGAAACCATGCTTTTCGGCAAAAGCTCTCCATTTCAGGTATTTCTTTTCATTTTTAAATACCGGATCTTCACCATAGTAATACATCAAACGTTGAGTTGCATATTCATAGGTACTGTAAGTATTGGCCTGCTCAAAATAGTTAATGGCTTTCTTCAGATCCGTTTTTACTCCCATACCGTGCTCGTAGATAATGCCGTAATAAATCCCGGAATAAGACTGATCATAGTCTTTTTTTAAGTACACCAAAAGGTTTTTATAATCTCTTAACTGATAATAAATTTCTGAGATTTTATCGTAATTGTAGGCGTATTTTTTCTCCGCTTTCTGATAAAAATCCAAAGCTTTATTGTAATCCTGCCTCACATGTTGTCCAAAATAATACAGATCACCCAAGTTGACAAGAGCCATTTCGTCACCAAGCTCAGCACTCTTTTCATAAGCCTCAATTGCTTTTTTGATATTAAAAGAATAGCCTATTCCGTTCTGATATAAAGCCCCGATATTGTTCCAGGCTACAGCATGGTTTCGTTGTGCAGCTTTTTCGTAACAGATAATTCCTTTTTGTGGATCAAACAATGATTCTATTTCAGGATCGGTAAGCAGTAATCCTATTTCTACCAGACTATCCATGTCACCTTTTTGAGCAGATAACTCAAACAGACGAAGTGCTTCGTGGTAATTCTGATTTTCTTTTGCGTCAAAAGCCATTTTTTTAACTGCTCCAACCTCCATGAATTGTTCTGCGTTCTTACCTGTCTGGCTTTTCCAACGGTTATAAAAGGAAATAAAGTATTCCAAATCTTTTCCCCGGAATGAATACCGGTCCAGATAAACGATACCATATTCGGAAACCTCTACCCTATGAATTTTTTTGTCTTCATGCATTCTAAACATGCTTTCACCCTGATACAAAAACAACAAACCTTCTTCTGTCCTGTAATTCAAAGGATTGGAAATATAATCATACAATTGGACTGACAGACCATTCTCAAAATCGAACAATTGATACCCTTCATTTTTTTGAACCGATAAAAATCCATTTTCCAGATAGTGAATCTTCCTGACTTCTGGTTGCGGAGCGATTAACCAGCTCTCATTATCTGCATCAAAAAGTCCTGATCCTGTGTTGGTTTCCATGATAAAGACATTGTTGTTATATCCTCTATTTGATTCTGCTCTTACTTTACTAATAGATTCATTTTCCAGCAGGAAACGATGTTTTAAAGCATGATAAATCTTCCAGATTTTGTCTTTACGAACAGCAAGAGTTTCAAAATTATCGATTAAAATCAGTTGATCTGCTTCGTCTATGATAAGGTGGCCTTTTTCATCTATTAATATGCCTTTTTTATCGAATTTGTTCGGTTTAACCCAGAAACAGGTACTTGCTTTTGAGATACTGCCTTCTATAAATTCTCCCAGATAGTTTCCTTCTTTCGTATAATATTTTCGTTTGCCGGTACCTTTTTGCTTGGTGAAAAATAGTTCAGAGAAATAATCATACTCATAAGGAGTTTCACTTTCAACAGGAATAATCAGTTCGTTTTCGACACTGAACACTCCGAACTTTCCATCTTTTTCTACCCCAAAGAATCCATAGGCTGTTCTTTCGAGAGCATCATATTCCGCAGGAACCAGCAAGGTGTTTGAATAGATTTTTAGAATCCCTGATTTTCCATTTACTTTTACCTCACCTAAAGGTTCCTGCTCAAAATCGAATACATCAAAAGCATCTTCATATACCGGAGAAACTAATTCTTTTCCATCACTTTGCAGGTAACCGAACAAAGAACCTTTTTGAATTACCGATATATTGTAATGATCATCTGCTTCAAAAATATCGTCATAAAGCGCTGGAGTTAAAATAGCCCCTTTTGTATCTTTAAGACCGAATTTTCCATTTTCTTCAAATACAGTAGATTCCGCTTTTTTACAGGCAAGTTCTTCAAAATATCCCAATCCGTAATTAATCCAGTCGGTTTGTAAAATTTCAAGAAATGAGGAATATCCGGTCTGCAATAAAAGGGAATCCAGCAGCGAAAGATTCTGAGCTTTCACAGCCTTTTTATACAGCTTGCTTTTCTGCTGAATTTCTACAAGCCATTCCTTTGCCTGTACTTTGTGTTTTTCTTCGTTCATATTGAAAACGTCTGTTGCATTCAATACAAAGGTGTCGTAAGGTAAAGCTTCCAGAAAACCGAACATTTTATTTACAGGTTCGTAATAAGCTTTCTTGTAATGCAGCTGATAGGTATCTGCCAGCATATTGAAAAAATAACGCAGCTGGACAATTCCCTGATTTTTATCTGAGAAAAATTCAACGCCTTCCATTTTGATGTCTTCTGCCAAAAGAGGATACAGCAATAAGGGAATTTCATAGTTCCACTCACCCAGATAGGTATCGAATGTCTGATTTGTTTTTTGATCGTAATTGTATAAATAAATCCGGTGTGCCATTCGTCAAATTTTATCATATTGGAATGCATTACAGCATTTTCCGTTACCTAAGGTTACTTTCAGATTAAATGTAAAATTCTAAAGATACGCAGTAATATTACTTTTACAGCTTCTTCCCCACTCCATTTTATTTGGCTAGTGTTTTTACCCATAGTTTTTTAGTGTTTATTCGAAATAAGGATTTATCGTTAAATCGGGTGTGAAAAAGAAAGCTATAAAAGTTATAAATGAAAGATTTTAATCGTTTTATCTTTAGTGAATTTTGAGTCAAAGATAAAAATAGACCTGGTACAAAAACATCCCTGATAACAGGGGTTTTCAGGTACCTCTCTTTTTTAGGATATACAGCATCATATGTTCTTTCAAGGCATATAGACTTCAGCCTGTTCAAACAGGATCATGTAACAATAGAATGCGGTTAAGACTACTCCGACAAGACCCGAAATAATAAATGTAAGAAGATAATACGTACCATTCTTATCCTTTTTTTGTAGAAAATTGATAATAGAAGTAATCAATGTACATAAAAATCCTGCTCCCAAAAATATAATTAA
Organism: Chryseobacterium sp. RU33C; assembly: GCF_900156015.1. NCBI lineage: Bacteria > Pseudomonadati > Bacteroidota > Flavobacteriia > Flavobacteriales > Weeksellaceae > Chryseobacterium > Chryseobacterium sp. RU33C. The sequence continues at coordinate 340,966 of NZ_FTMT01000002.1, forward strand.
GACAGCAAGGAATAAGGTTCTTTCAAGGTGTAAATCTGCAGATGAAAGCATAATGATTTAAATTTATAGGTTGAAATAAATTCGGAAGTCTGGCAGCTGAAGAAATCGTCAGGCATAACTGAATTGTATCTATTACATTAATCTTCAATAGTAGAGAGAATCTGAAAATACAGCAATCCCGATTATCAGCTATATTTGACAACATACAGAATTTTTTCAAAGATCATTTAAAACTTATTTTGATCTTTTTTATGTGAGTTCTTCATAATATAAAGATTTCCAGCATATTTTAGTTTTAAAAACAGTATCTATATATTATTATTGTTTATAAATTTTTAATGAATTATTATCTTAGATCAAGATATTGTGATTATTTTCTGTCTACATTTGTGATTATAAAAAATCAAATACACTTTTATTAATTATTAAAAAAAGAAACAATGAGCACACTTACATTAAAAGACGGAACAGAAATTTATTACAAAGACTGGGGAAAAGGACAGCCGGTCTTCTTTCATCACGGATGGCCATTATCCAGTGATGACTGGGATGCACAAATGTTCTTCTTCTTAGAACAGGGATACAGAGTAATTGCTCATGACAGAAGAGGGCATGGAAGGTCTGAACAGACTCCTTACGGACATGATATGGATACATATGCTTCTGACGTAGCAGAAATTGTAGAGGCTTTAGACTTAAAAGATGTGATCCATGTAGGACATTCTACAGGAGGTGGTGAAGTTATCCGATATGTAGCGAAACATGGTAACGGAAGAGTTGCAAAAGCTGTTCTTGTAAGCGCGGTAACTCCTATTATGGTTCAGAATGAAAATAATCCTAACGGAGTTCCAATTTCTGTTTTTGATGATATCCGAAACAATACGGCAAAACACAGACAACAATTCTTCATTGATATTACTTTCCCTTTCTACGGATACAACAGAGAAGGAGCCAAAGTTTCTGAAGGAATTCAGAGAAACTGGTGGAGACAGGGAATGAGCGGTTCTATTAAAGCACATTATGATTGTGTAAAAGCATTTTCTGAGACCGATTTTACAGAAGACCTTAAGAGCGTAGAAGTACCGGTATTGGTAATGCATGGTGAAGATGATCAGATTGTCCCTTTTGAAACCACAGGTAAAGTAGCTGCTACTCTTCTTAAAAACGGAAAATTGATTTCCTATCCCGGATTCCCTCACGGAATGCCAACAACAGAAGCAGAAACAATCAACAGAGATCTTCTGGAGTTTTTCAAATCCTAAATTTACAGATATCAGATCAATTCTATTAAAAAATCACTGATAAAAGGCAGGCCTGTTTGTATGCAGGTTTGCCTTTTTCTTTTTAGTGTTATTATTACCTCTGTTCATGCTAATTAAAAAAACTTTCATGTATCACTTTTTTTCTGTACTTTTGCAAACTATTATTCCTAATGTCCTTAGGGGTATCTCAAACAGATATTGATAACAAAAACAATAAAAAAGCAAAACAATGCCAAAATTAAAAACGAAATCAGGTGCTAAAAAGCGTTTTGCTCTTACTGGTTCTGGTAAGATCAAAAGAAAAAATGCTTACAAAAGCCACATCTTAACGAAGAAAGAAACTAAGCAGAAGAGAAATCTTACTACTACTTCTTACGTAGCTAAAGTGGATGAGAAAAGCGTTCAACGTCAATTAGCAATTAAGTAGTTTTTATAAATCTATATTCGGTTTATAAGAATTCAAAACAAATTCAACAATTTAACCCTGGAACGGTGCCAATAAGAGCAATATCATTTGCCGCCCTTTTCAAAAAAACAATTTAAATTATGCCAAGATCAGTAAATGCCGTAGCTTCAAGAGCTCGCAGAAAGAAAATTTTTAAGCACGCTAAAGGTTATTTCGGAAGAAGAAAGAACGTTTGGACTGTAGCTAAAAACGCGGTAGAAAAAGCAATGCAATATGCTTACCGTGGTAGAAAAGAGAAAAAGAGAAATTTCAGAGCACTTTGGATCACTCGTATCAACGCGGGAACCAGAGAGCACGGAATGTCTTACTCTCAATTTATGGGAGCTCTTAAAAAGAACAACATCGAACTTAACAGAAAAGTTTTAGCAGATTTAGCAATGAATCATCCTGAAGCTTTCAAAGCTGTTGTAGATCAAGTAAAATAATGTAGAATAGATTTTGTTATCAATATAAGTCCCGGGGTTTCCCGGGATTTTTTCGTTATATACTTCTCATCTTTATTATTTTTCAAATCCTGGTGTAATTGCCATATTAACAGCAAACCTTATTAGACAGAACTGATAAAACATGAATTTATCATTAAATACCACCCATAATAAAGAAAAAATTACCTATATTTTATTCATTTAGCGAATTTTAATCTAAAAAAGTAATAAATTTAACAAAAAGATATATTATTATTGATAAATAAATCAAATAAGCACTATTCCAGTTGAAAATTAGCAATAAATAATGATTTATTGCTATATTAGCAATCTCTAAAGAAAGTATCAAAAATGAAAAAAGTTGCCGCTTTTTTGCTCACTTCCATTGCACTGCAAAATATAAGTGCACAAAGTTTTATTCAGGCTTACAAGGACAGAGCAGATATGGTTACTCAAACCAATATCAGTACAAACCTTCAGGAATTTGCAGGATTTGGGATTAAGAAAACAGGCACAGCAGCCAATAACAATGCTCTGGACTGGCTTAAAAACAAATATTTGTCCTACGGATATACCGTAAGTAACATGTCTGAAGATTCTTTTACTTACGGAAGCAGCACTTCAAAAAATTTAATTATTACCAAGACAGGAACTGTATATCCTAATAAATATGTTATTATCTGCGGGCATTATGATACAATTACAGGTCCCGGAGTAAGTGACAACGGCAGTGGAACCTCCATTATCCTGGAAGCAGCAAGAATATTGAAAAATGTTCCTACAGAATACTCAATCAAGTTTATTCATTTTTCCGGAGAAGAACAAGGTCTTGTGGGCAGCAACCATTATGTCAATAACGTCGCTTATCAGAATGGCAGTCAGGCTCTGGATATAAAACTGGTTTTAAATATTGATCAGGTTGGCGGACTCATTGGAAATAACAACAATACCATTACCTGTGAAAGAGATACCGGAGGCGTATCTTCCAATAATGCAGCTTCTACAGCTGTAACACAGGAACTGATGAACTGCACTAGCCTTTACTCTCCTCTTCAGACGAATCTTTCTTACGCTTACAGTTCTGATTATATGCCTTTTGAAGCAAAAGGATACACCATTACAGGTTACTACGAGTATCTGAGAAGTGAAAATGAACATACAGTAAATGATACTTTTGCCAATCTGGATCCTGTCTATGTTTTCAATGTAGGAAAAGCAGCTGTAGGAGCTTTACAGCATTTTGCTGTTGCATCCACAGCCAGTAACCTGCTAAATACCAACGAAGCATCTGTTCAAAAATCTGGTGAAACAATCAGGGTTTATCCTAATCCGGCTAAAGATCTTGTAACTGTGGAATTTCAGGAAAAAGTAAAACAATTTAAAGTTGAAGTCAATGACATGGCAGGCAATACTGTTTTAACGCTTGAAAATCAGGAGAAAATAAATACTTCAGGATTAACAAACGGGCTGTATACTTTTACTATTACAACCGATAAAGGAAGTATCACAAAAAAAATAATCATTAATAAATAATATCAGATAGAATATTCTGAATCTGGTTTACATTCAGGAATATTCAGCATTACTCCCACAAAATGAAGAAAATTGCTACTTTTTTATTGGTTTCTATCGCTATTCAAAGTGTTGAAGCCCAAAGTTTCATTCAGGCTTATCAGGACAGAGCAGATATGGTAACTCAGACCAATATTACAACCTACCTTCAGGAATTTGCTAACTTAGGCGTAAAAACGACAGGCTCAACTGCTAACGCCAATGCACTGACATGGCTTAAAAACAAGTATCTTTCTTACGGATATACAGCCAGCCAGATAGCAGAAGACCCATTCATGGCAGGGAGTTATAATTCTAAAAACCTTGTGATTACTAAAACGGGTACAGTATATCCTAATAAATATGTCATTATCTGTGGACATTTCGACAGTATTAACGGCTTAGGAATTAATGACAATGGAAGCGGAACGTCTATTATTCTTGAAGCCGCAAGGATTCTGAAAGATGTCCCTACTGAATATTCTGTAAAATTCATTCATTTTTCAGGGGAAGAGCAAGGACTTCTGGGAAGCAAACATTATGTCAACAATGTAGTCTATCAGAGCGGCATCCGTGTTCTGGATATTAAGCTTGTATTTAATCTGGATCAGGTAGGCGGTGTGATGGGAAATAATAACAATACGGTTTACTGTGATGAAGATCAGGGCGGGCTGTCAACAAATAATGCCGCTTCTGCTGCTGTTACCCAGGAACTTAGAAACTGCACAGCACTCTACTCTCCTCTTTTAACCGCTGTAGATCCGGCTGCCGATACGGATTATATTCCTTTTGAACAGAAAGGAGAAGTGATCACTGGTTTTTTTGAAAGAATCAGAAGTACCTATCCGCATACAGTGAATGATACTTTTGCCAATACAGATCCTGTTTACATTTACAAGATAGGAAAAGCATCTGTGGGAGCATTGCAGCATTTTGCTGTTGCTACCGGCACATTGGGAACACATGAAGCATCTGGAAAAAACACTTTAGAAAGTGTAAAAATCTATCCAAATCCAGCAAAAGATATTATCAATATTGAACTTCCGGACTCCGGGATTAAAAACTTCACTTTTGAAATTACAGACTTTCAGGGACGTTCTATTTTCAAGAGAAACAATGAAACAAAAATTAATGCTTCAGAGCTGGAAAACGGAGCTTACATAGGAATTTTAAATACTGGAGATCAAAAGGTTGTAAGAAAAGTTATGATTGAGAGATAATACGATTTAGAAAACCCTCTAATACATAAAACCTTTGAAAGAATTCAAAGGTTTTTATTTTTAACCAAATTGCAAGATTCACAAAAGGTTTACAAAAAACAATATGACATTCATAATAAATATACTATTAATTTGAATCATTAAACACTTTATTGTGATTTATTTACTACATTCGTGTTACCAAAATAATATTATTTATATGAAAAAATTCACAACACTTTTATGCTCCGCATTGATGATGCAGAGCATTGCAGCTCAAACTTTTATTCAGGCTTACAAAGACAGAGCAGATATGGTAACCCAGACCAATATCATCAACAATCTTCAGGAATTCAGTAATTTAGGTGTAAAGACTACAGGCTCAGTAGCGAATACCAATACACTGAACTGGATCAAAAACAAGTATCTTTCTTACGGCTATACTGCCAGCCAGATAGAAGAAAGCCCTTTTACTTTTGGAAGTACCAGCTCCAAAAATTTAATTATTACCAAAACCGGAACACTGTATCCTAACAAGTATGTCATTATCTGCGGGCATTTTGATACCATTTATGGCCCGGGAGTAAATGATAACGGCAGTGGAACGTCTATTATCCTTGAAGCTGCAAGGATTCTGAGAAATGTTCCTACTGAATATTCTATAAAATTCATTCATTTTTCCGGTGAGGAACAAGGATTAAAAGGAAGCAGCCATTATGTAAACAATGTGGTATATCAGGGAGGTGTCCGCAAACTGGATATTAAACTGGTCTTCAATCTGGATCAGGTAGGCGGTGTAAAAGGAAAAAATAACACTACGGTATATTGTGATGAAGATCAGGGAGGTGTTTCCAGTAATAATGCCGCTTCTGCAGCAGTTACCCAACAGCTGAGAAATTGTACAGCACTCTACTCTCCTCTTCTGACTGCCGTAGATCCTGCTGCGGATACAGATTACATTCCTTTCGAACAGAAAGGTGAAGTGATCACTGGCTTTTTTGAAAGAATCAGAAGCACCTATCCTCACAGCTCTAAAGATACTTTCACTAATATGGATCCTGTTTATGTATACAAGATCGGAAAGGCAACTGTGGGAGCATTACAGCATTTTGCAGCAGCTTCTGCTACCATGAGCAAACCTGCCTCTAAAAATTTACTGGAAGCTGTAAAAATCTATCCTAACCCTGCTAATAATATCCTGAATATTGAATTACCTGATTCTAAGGAAACCAACTTCAGTTTTGAAATCAGCAATTCTATGGGAAGATCACTTTTGAAAGTAAATAATGAAAGGCAGATTAATGTTTCCGGTCTTCAGAACGGAGTCTATATTGGAGTTTTGAAAGTGGGCGAAGAGACACTTGTAAAGAATATTATGATCGAAAGATAAATAGCATTTCACACAGATAAAAAAACAGAGCAGAATTTCTTTTTTCTGCTCTGTTTTTATAAAGTAGATATTTTAAAGCTCTTCAACAATCTGTTCACTTGTTTTATCCTTTACACTAATAATTTTTGCCGGAATCAGTTTATTTGGCTGTAAATTCCCTGCTGGTCTTATCCATTCTTTCACCCCAAAAAGGAAATCCAGTTTTGTATTGGGAGTCTGAAATTTTATCAGTTCACCAAAATGATTGGGATGTCCTTTTTCAGGAATTTCACCTGCTACTTCTGCCAATTTATTATCCAAAACCATCACACTGAAAATCATAGCACTGGAAAATGTATTTTTCCCAACAATAACATAAGTCTTCCCATTGAATCGTAACGGGTTATGATCTGCTGTTACAGAGCGGGAAGAGATCGGATAATAATCACCGTCTTTTATTTTGTTATATTCTGCAGATTCTTTATTGTTTGCCTTTAAATAATCAGCATACTCTTTACTTTTTTTAAATTTACCCTGATATGTATGGTACGTTTTATCTGAAAAATAATTGATAAGTAAGCTTCCTACTGCAGAATTTCCTCCGGAGTTGTTACGAACATCAATGACTAGCTTTTGGGCATTGTCTTTTTTGATCTGGCTGAAAATACTGTCAAATTTTGTTTTCCATTCTTCCAGAGTGAATGTATTTCTATCGTCAAAAGTATTTACTGTTACATAAGCATAATCCTTTATCTTTTTATAATCAATAGGTTTAAAATCTTCTTTTTTCTTAGGCTGAGACTTTGAAGCATTGGCTTTCAGCTGTTCCAGAGAAATACTTTTAACCACTGTTTGCAGTCCGCTTTTAAACTTCAGATTGTAGTCATCTGTGATAAAGTAACAGTATTTATTAATCACTATCCAAAACTTGTCAACAGCTATTGGGATTCGTTCTTCTATAGTTCCCGGAATAGTCTGGGCGCAGTTTTCCAAGACCTGATCAATTGGTATATTATTCAACGAGAGCACTTCGTCACCAATAGTAAGTTTGCGGTCTGAATAGTTTTCCGTAAGAAGCATTTTGCCATTTTCATATTTGAATTTCAACGGTAAAACTTTCATGTTTTTTCTAATGCTGTCAGTAACGCAAAAATCTGACATTGAACTATGTTCGTCGTTTAAAGTGACAATCAAAGGCTTTGCAAGGTAATAAAAATCCTTCTGTGTCATCCCATCTTTCAGAGAATTACGAATATCTGTATATTTTTTTTCAAACTCTGATTTTGAAATTTCTGTATAGGGATTAACGTGCGCATGGGTTATTTTTGTCCTAATAAAGTCTATATCCTCTTCCAGCTGCTGCTTGGTAAATTTCTGAGAATAAAGTACATTACAGTTTTTCTGAGCAAAAGCAGATTGAAAGAGCAATGCTGCTATTAAGGTTAATTTCAATTTCATCACATTGTTGGTTTCTGGTAAAATTAGTGTTTTAACGTCTTATTTTGTTACAGGGTAAGGAATTTTATATACTTCTTCATACAACCTCATTGGTTGTGATAAGCTATAACGCAGAAAGAATTATTATGAGAGAAAACCAACAAGGAAAGGCATTCACTCTTGGTTTATTCTTACGATAAAGAAGTAATGAAGCGTATCAAAGATATCGACAAACTCCCCCAACCTTTCGTGTGGTTAAAAAAACCTTTATACCCATTCTAAAGTAATACTATCCTCTCCAAAGAAAGTTTACTTAATTATTAATATAAAGCCACAAAAAAATGGTCGATGCCGATTCAGAATTGGGGCATTGTTCTCAACCAATTTATGCTTATTTTTGAAGAAAGGCTCAGATTATAAAATCCAAGCCCTAACTTTTTAACTTACACACTTCGTGGGATAGTGTCTTGTTTATTAAAATAACTCTTATTTTCCGTGAGTATATTTAATTACTTTCTTAGTTTTAATATTTACTTCTGCATAAGCAACACCTCCTAATCTATTCTTTGGCAGGGTTCCCTGAACAATCCAAAGACTATCATTTTTCTTTTCTGCAACAAATGGTTTTTGTTCCTTTACTGATTTACCATAAATCTCTATCCATTTTTTTTCCGCAAGTGAAATTGCAACATTTGAGTCTGAACTCTGATTTTCCTTTTGGTTTAACTTTCCATTTTTACAACAGGATAGTAAAATCGTGGATATTATAAAAAAGTAATGTCTCATAATTAATTAATTTTTGGAGGTCCTGATCTATCTATTAATGGTGTCTGTTCTCTTCTTTTATCTTCTATTGATTTTAACCCTCCATCTAATATAGATTTCGATCTGTCAGTTGAAGGATCTGCATCTGGAAATATTTTAATAGGTTTAGGTTTATAATCGCCAGTCGAAGGATTTGGATTTTCTACTGGTGGGTTTTTATTTTGTCTAGTAGGATCATTAGGATCACTTGGTAGTTTATTAGTAACCGTTCTTTCGGTATTTGAGCTAACATCGTAATATTTGAGTGAACCATTTGGAGTAGAAACAAAAATATCTAAATCATAATATTCGGCATAACCTTTATCTCCTGTTGATCCAGAAAAATTATTGTTGTCATAATTAACTTCATAACCTCCGTGAGAATGGATAATTCCAGCAGCTCTAGTACCATTAGGTAATTTATGATTTGGCGTAGCCCCAGCATTGCCTCCTTTTACGGGTTTGTTATATGCATAATAAGTTTTACCGTCAGATTTTTTTACAGAATAAATAATTGCGGCATATTCTCTATATTGTTTAATTGATTTTCCATTATATTGTTGCCCAAAATTTATAGCAGCATTCTCTCTAGTATTAAATAAAACGTAAGGTTCTAATCCTTCAAGTTCTCTTGCATCAATTACTCTGTTGCCGCTGAAAACATAAGGACCCCAAGTTGGATACGTTTCAGCCAAAGGATCTATGTTGAAAAATCTTCCCACATCGGGCATATATTGACGCCACTTAAAACTATAAAAACCAGTCTCCTGCAATTCTTGTTCTTGGTACTTATACTGATAAGCATTCTGCGTTGTGGCTGTATAATTATGCAATAATCCGAAAGGATAATAATTATTTACTTCTACAATTTCTCCTGGTTTCCAAATGCTGATACAGCTGGGTGGATTAAAAGGATCCCATGGAATATCTTCACATTGACTCTGGAAATATTGCCTTGGCTGTATCACTCCATCTTTATTGGTATCGGTATAACTTAATCTTACATTTCCTAAATGATCTGTGTAATTATAAATATACTGATTCAGCAATGCATCATAATATCCTTCTGAGTTAGGAATTATCCTTAACTTTATTTCAGCTGGTGCATCAGGATCATCAATAACACCTATTCCACTATCTGATGATTCTGATTGTTTCGTAGATTTATATTGAAATCCATCCAGATAATGGGTCTCCAGATCTCCAAAGAGCTTCTTTACTTTTACTCCATCTGCTCTGTAAGTGTATTGGGTCACTTTTGAGCTTTGGGTAATCTGTTTAGGTAAATTTAGGTAATTATATTGAATTGATGAAATACCTTTATCAGGATGGCTGATCATATTTCCATTTCCATCTACGGTATCATTATCATAACCTATAATATTGGGAGTTAAGGAATAAGGATATCCCGAGGAATTCTGCTGCTGATCTGTAACTTTAACCAATTTATTTCCTGTATAATCGTACTTCAGATTATCAATCATTAAAGTGGTGTTACTTCCTGGAAGCAACCCTTGAGTTCTAACCAGATTCAGGATATTTCCATTCATGTCATAAGCCAGAAGCTCATTGTATTCTTTTGCATAAGGGTTTGTATCTTTCTGATAAAAACCACCTGTAAGTCTGTTTAAACCATCATATGCGTAGCCATATCTTTTTAAGGGTTCATTATCTTCTGTAAGGGTTTTCCAGGATACTTCAGCTATATTTCCGTTGTATCTCGGCTTTACTTTTTGATTTGGATAATCTGCATTAGGAATTTCCAACCCTTCTACTTTATTATAATTGATCTTATATCCAAAAAGGTCACTTCCTAAGTTGGCAGGATCATTAATCTGCGTCATCCAGCCCCGGATATTATACTTGTAATCAATCTGCTGAAGCGGGGAAGAAGCCGTAACTCCTCCTACTTTCTTAGATTCCAGCTGAGAAAGTTCATTGTATTTATTCTGGGCAAGAATTTCTACCGGATTACTATCCACCTGATGCTTATGTGCCAGCAGCCTGTTCTGATGATCATACTCAAAGGTTTCTGTAATGATTCTTTCGGTATCAGAAGTAAGTCTTTTATGCTTTGTAATGGTCTGTTGTGATAATCCTGCAAAATCCAGTCTGGATTCTGTATGGGTATAGCCTCCCAAATGATTGATGGAATGAGTTCCAATCGCTCTTCCCTTCCTGTCATAATAGGTATAGTTCTTTGTCCAGTTATCATCCTCAATGTTCTTTACCAAACTCATCACAGGAAGTCCTTTGGTGCTTCTTCCGTCAGCCGTGGGCGTTTCAGTCAATGTAGATTCTCCCTGAATCGTTGAAGGAAAGGCAGGATTAAAGCTGTAGGCAGGATAAGAGTCGTAATAATTAACAGATAAAATACTTTCAGGGGTAAAATAGACAGTTGTGTAAAAAATAGTCATTCCATTTCTTACAAAACCTGTAGAATGGCGCGCATCATAAATAACCAAATCCTTGATCTGGCTCTGAATAGCATTTCTGGTCTCATTTGAACTAAATGTTCCGGTATAAGCGGCTCTTCCGAACTGATCGTATTTGGTCATCAGCCATTTACCTGTGGCTCTCATATTGGCATCCTGAGTGAGCATCAGCCTGTCGGCTTTATCATATACCATATACTCCCAGCCTTTGCCGGGAAGCTTCTTTTCTACTAATCGGTTTCTCCCGTCATAGCGGTACTGATAGCACAATGTATTGAGAAGATCATCCGTAATAGGCTTATGAACAGCCATAGGAGGTATGACAAAAGCCAGCTGATCATACTCATTATACACATAATAGGTATCGATATGTTCTGAAGAACTCTTTACTTTTCGAACTAATACAACCTGACCTTTACCATTTTTAAATTCTATGGTTTCATTGTCATCTTCATCTTTTACAGCGTTTTTATAAAGCTGGTTAGAGGCATACACTGTGGCAGGCGATAAGCTCAGTACACTTTTAGTAGCCCCATCTACCCAGCTTGTGGTGGTGGTAAACTGATAGACTTCATTCAATCCGTTGGCGTCATAGCTGAACTTCACAGGTTTTCCGTTCCACTCATTGCCCACCTGTTTCTGTTCCAGAATCCTGTCCAGAGGAGAGTTTTCCAGCACTTTTTCAGAATAGATCTTTTCATTCCCATAGGTGTTAGGATAAACACCCAACGGCCC